>NZ_JBQQCG010000054.1:0-79546 GCF_052245575.1 Streptomyces sp. 2A115
ACCCAACTACCTCAGAGTGGCGGTCGGACGCCCCGGCACGGCCCCGACCCCCCACACACCCAAGGGGCGCGGGGAACTGCGCGACCAGCCCCCACCACCCCGCAGACAAACAAACAACCCAACCGCCCAACCGCCGGAGGCAACCGCCTCAGCCCACGACCCGCCCGTTCAGCACCACCTCGCGCGGCGCACCGAGCACGCGCACATCCACGCGCGGGTCCGCCTCGTACACCACCAGATCAGCCACCGCCCCCTCCTCCAGGCCAGGCCGACCGAGCCACTTCCGGGCTCTCCACGTCGTCGCCGACAGCGCCTCCACCGCGGGAATCCCGGCCGTCACCAGTTCCGCCACCTCGGCCGCCACCAGGCCGTGCGGCAGCGTGCCGCCGGCGTCGGTGCCGACGTACACCGGGATGCCCGCGTCGTAGGCGTTGCGCACGGTGTCGTAGCGGCGTTCGTACAGGCGCCTCATGTGGGCCGACCAGCGGGGGAACTTGGACTCGCCGCCGTCGGCGAGCTCGGGGAAGGTCGCGATGTTCACGAGCGTCGGCACGATGGCGACCCCGTGCGAGGCGAACAGCGGGATCAGGTCCTCGGTCAGGCCCGTCGCGTGTTCGATGCAGTCGATGCCCGACTCCACCAGGTCCCGCAGGGAGTCCTCGGCGAAGCAGTGCGCCGTCACGCGGGCGCCCAGGCGGTGGGCCTCCGTGATCGCCGCCTCGACCGCCGCGCGCGGCCAGCAGGCGCCCAGGTCGCCCGTCCCGCGGTCGATCCAGTCGCCGACCAGCTTCACCCAGCCGTCGCCGCGCCGGGCCTCCTGGGCGACGTACGCGACGAGGTCGTCCGGCTCGATCTCCCAGGCGAAGTTGCGGATGTAGCGGCGGGTTCGCGCGATGTGCCGGCCCGCCCGGATGATCTTCGGAAGGTCCTCGCGGTCGTCGATCCAGCGGGTGTCCGACGGTGAGCCCGCGTCGCGGATCAACAGCGTGCCCGCCTCCCGGTCGGTCAGCGCCTGCTTCTCCGCGACGTCCTGGTCGACCGGGCCGTGCGGGCCGAGGCCCACATGGCAGTGGGCGTCGACGAGGCCGGGCAGGGCCCAGCCCGCGACGGTACGGATGTCGCGGGCGCCGACGGGACGGTCGTAGGAGATCCGGCCGTCGACGACCCACAGCTCGTCGCGGACGTCGTCGGGTCCCACCAGGACCCGCCCTTTCACGTGCAGCACCATGCGATCGCTCATGCACCGCACCTTAGTCAGCCCCGGAACCGACCCGGAATGTCACTGCTCCCAGGGCGGCGGTCCCTCGAAGGCGAGCCAGTGCACGTCGAAGAGGACCGCCGCCTCGACACCGAGGGCGGGCCCGGCCTGTCGGGCCGTCCAGGTCAGGAAGGCGCGGGGCTCGAAGCCCGCCGCCCCGAGCCCTTTGGTGTACTCGGCGTGCGCGGCCAGTGAGGCGATGCCCCGCTCCAGCGGCTCGCCCGAGACCTCCACACCGTGCGTGGGCCGCTCGGCGCCGGCGAAACACACGAAGCGGACCCCGCCCCAGGGTTCGAGGCCCTCGTCGGCGAGTTCCGGGAAGATCCACCGGTTCCCCGCGTCCCGCGCCGCGTCGAGCGCGGCGAGTCCCACCACGCGATGGTCGGCCTGATTGACCACTCCGGCGACCATGCGCACGGTGTACGCCCCCGACACCACGACCTCGGGCCGGTGCCGGCGGATCGTCCGCACGATGTCGCGGCGCAGGGCAGGCCCGTACTCGACGGCCCCGTCACGGTGGTCGAGGAACTCCACCGTCTCCACGCCCACTTCGCGGGCCCCGGCCCGCTCCTCGTCCTCGCGCAGCGGGCCCGCCCGGTCCGGGTGCAGCCCGTCGATACCCGCCTCGCCGCGCGTGGCCAGCAGGTACGTGACCCGCTTGCCCTGAGCCGTCCACCGGGCCACGGCGGAGGCCGTCCCGTACTCGATGTCGTCCGGGTGCGCCGCCACGGCCAGGCAGCGTTCCCAGTCCTCCGGCAGCGGGGGCAGCGCGGTGCCCGCTCCGAAGCCGCCCGCGTCGTCGACAGTCGCCATGCCCCGAATGATGACGGTCCTGGCGCCTTGAGCGACAGAGGCACGGATGTCCGATTCGAAACGCTTATGGGAGGCGCCGGGTCGGGTGCCCCCTCAGCGGCCCCCTCAGTCGCTGCCGCCTCAGTCGCTGCCGCCCACCTGGTCCGACGTCTCCTCCTCCACGTCGGCCATCGCGGGGTCGAGAAGGCGGGAGAGGAAGTGGCGGGTGCGTTCGTGGGCGGGGTTGCCGATGACCTGGGCCGGTGGGCCCTCCTCGACGATCACGCCGGCGTCCATGAAGACGACCCGGTCGGCGACCTCGCGGGCGAAGGTCATCTCGTGGGTCACCACCATCATCGTCATGCCCTCGTTCGCGAGCATGCGCATCACCGCCAGCACGTCCCCCACCAGCTCCGGGTCGAGTGCCGACGTCGGCTCGTCGAACAGCATCACCTCGGGGCCCATGGCGAGCGCGCGGGCGATGGCGACGCGCTGCTGCTGGCCGCCGGAGAGGGAGGAGGGGTACGCCGCCGCCTTCTCGGAGAGCCCCACGCGGCGGAGGTTCTCGGCGGCCACCTTCGCGGACTCCGCCTTGTCGCGGCCGAGGACCCGGCGCTGCGGAAGCGTGAGGTTCTCGGTCACCGACAGGTGCGGGAAGAGGTTGAACTGCTGGAACACCATGCCGATCCGGCGACGTACGGCGTCGATGTCCACGTCGGGGTGGGTGACCTCGGCGCCGCCGACGAAGACCTGGCCCTTGGTGGGCTCTTCCAGGAGGTTCACGCAGCGCAGCAGCGTGGACTTGCCGGAGCCGGACGGGCCGATGACGCAGACGACCTCGCCGCGGCCGATCTCCAGGTCGATGCCGCGCAGCACCTCGTTGTCGCCGAAGGACTTGTGCAGGTCGCGGACCTGGATCTCCGGCGTACTGCTCGCACTGCTGATACTGCTCGTACTGGTCACTTGGTGGCCTCCCCGGCCTTCGTCTCGAGGCGGCGGACGACGAACCCGAGCGGGATCGTGACCAGCAGATAGCACAGGCCCGCCACCAGGATCGGCGTCGAGTTGGCGGTCTCGCTGGCCAGGTCGCGGCCGAACTTGGCCAGTTCGCGCTCCTCCAGCGTGACACCGAGGAACAGCACCAGCGAGGAGTCCTTGAAGAGGAGCACCAACTCGTTGGTGAGCGGCGGGATCACGATCCGGAACGCCTGCGGAATGATGATCGAGACCATGGCCCGGGCGTGCGAGAAACCCAGCGAACGGGCCGCTTCCATTTGTCCCTTGGGGACGGCTTGGATGCCGGCGCGGATCGTCTCCGCCATGTACGCGGCCGCGACCAGGCCGAGCGCCAGGGCGACCTTCCCGTACGTCCCGCCGGGGATCTCCGTGCCAGGGAACGCCAGCGGTACGGCGACGCCCACGAAGATGAAGATCAGCAGGGCGGGCAGGCCGCGGAAGATCTCGATGTAGATGCCGGCCAGCCAGCGGTACGGCCCCACCGGGGACAGCCGCATCAGCGCGATCACCATGCCGAGCGCGAGGCCGAAGACGAAGCCGGACAGCGTGTAGAGGACGGTGTTCTTCAGGGCCAGCGTGATGATGTCCGGGAACAGCCGCTTGGCCAGGTCGGCCTGGGCGAACTGGTTCTGCAGCCGGTCCCAGTCGGCCGTGGCGATCAGGGCGACCACGGCCGCGAGGCCCAACGCGTACTGGATGCCGCGCGAGATTGCCCGCTTCTGACGCCTGGTCAGACCCTTTTTGAGAGGCTGTATCCGGGTATCCGCCTCGGTCATGAGGCGGCGGACGGGGAAGCGGAGGAGTCGCCCGCGGCGCTCTCGTCGTACGGGCCGATCCACTTCTCGTACAGCCTCTTGTACGTGCCGTCGGCCTTGGCGTCCGTGAGGGCCTTGTTGATGGCGTCGACGAGCTTGGTGTTGCCCTTCTTCACCGAGAACCCGTACTGCTCACCGGTGTTGATGTTGTCGGCGACCTCGAAGGCGTCCGCGTTGGCCTTGTCCTTCAGCCAGCCCTGGACGACCGGGTAGTCGATGACGACGGCCTCGACCTGGCCGGTACGCAGGCCGTTGAGGACCGCGTCGGACGATTCGAAGGAGACCGGGTCCAGACCCTTGCCCTTCGCGTACTCCTCACCGGTCGTCTGCGCCTGGGCGCCGACCTTCTTGCCCTTGAGGTCCGCGAAGGAGCCGATGCCGCTCTTCTTGTCGGCCAGGACGGCCTGGGTGGCGTCGAAGTACGGGTCGGAGAAGTCGACGTTCTTCTTGCGCTCCTCGGTGATCGTCATGCCGGCCGCGGCGAGATCGCACTGGTCGGAGTTGAGGAACGCGCCGGTCTTGAAGTTCTCGAAGGGCGTGTCGCGGATCTCCTGCTTCACGCCCAGGTCCTCGGCGACCAGGTCGATCAGCGAGACGTCGAAGCCCTGCACCTTGCCGTCGACCTCCGACTGGAAGGGCGGGTACGGCAGGTGCGTGCAGGTGGTGATCTGCCCGCCCTGGACGAGCTCGACCCCGTTCGCGGTGGTCGTCTTCCCCTCGTCGTCCGAGGAGCAGCCGGCCACGAGCAGCAGCCCGGCCGTCGCGGTGGTGGCGGCCAGAATGCGGGTCCGGCGTCCGAGGACCGAGTTCACGGGTACCTCCTGTGAGGGAACTGAGGCTTCTGATTATAAGGAAAGGTTTGAGTCACTCAAATCATTCCCATGGTTACTGGGCCGTCTGACCTCAGAACTATCCGGTCGGGGGCGGGCAAAGCGTGCCGGATACGCTCGAAATCAGTACCCGCGAGCGAAGCCAGTACCCCCGTGAGTGAAGAGAGCACCGCAGTGACCCACCCCTTCCTGGACCTGGAACCGCTGAGCGCCGCGCATTTCGCGTCGATCGAGGACCGAGTGGCGCGGCTGCTCACCACCGAGCAGGACGTCGTGATCACGCAGGGCGAGGCGCTGCTGCCGCTGGAGGGCGCCATTCGCGCCACCGCCGGTCCCGGCACGACGGCACTCAACGTGATCACCGGCCCGTACGGGCAGACCTTCGGGGACTGGCTGCGGGACTGCGGGGCGACGGTTTACGACCTGGCCGTCCCCTTCCACACGGCGGTCACGGCCGCGCAGATCCGCGATGCCTTCGCCGAGCACCCGGAGATCGACTTCGTGTCCCTCGTGCACGCGGAGGCGGCCACCGGCAACACGAATCCCGTCGCGGAGATCGGCGCGGTCGTACGGGAGCAAGGCGCGCTGTTCTACCTGGACGCGGTGGCCTCGATCGGTGCCGAGCCGGTCCTGCCGGACGCGTGGGGCGTGGACCTGTGCGTGATCGGCGCGCAGAAGGCGATGGGCGGGCCGGCCGGCGTCTCGGCGGTGTCGGTGAGCGAGCGGGCCTGGACCCGGATGGCCGCGAACCCGCGGGCCCCTCGTCGCTCGTACCTCTCCCTCCTGGACTGGAAGGAGCGCTGGATCGACACCGGCCGCAAGGCCCTGCTGCACGCTCCGGCCCAGCTGGAGATGCTCGCGCTGGAGGCCTGCGTGGAGCGCATGGAGACGGAGGGACCGGCCACGGTGATGGCCCGCCACGCAACCGCGGCGGCCGCCACCCGCGCGGGGGCGCTCGCGCTGGGCGGAGGCCTCGAACCGTATGTGTACGAGTCCAGGGACGCGGCCCCGGTCGCCACGACGCTGCGCACTCCGGCGGGCGTGGACGCCACGGAACTGGTCGCCAAGGCACTGGCCGCCGACCCGGGTGTGCCCTTGGTCGCGGGCGGCGGCGCTCTGTCCAAGGAGATGATCCGGGTGAACCACTACGGCCCCGACGCGACCCGCGACGCGGTCCACGCCGGCTTGGCCGCCCTGGGGGCGGCGCTCACGGAGTCGGGCCTGTCGGTGGACCTGGAGGCGGCGCGTCGTGCCGTGACGGAGACTTGGGGCTGAGATCCGGGGTTGAGGCAGGCTCGGAACCGCGGCGGACACGGACGCGTCCTCCGCGACATGATCAGAAACCAGGTGACCGGACGTCACGTGATCAGGACCGCGCTGCCCGCCGAGGCAGCGGCCGTCGCCGGACTGCACGCCCGCGCGCGGGCGACGTACTACCCGGACGGAGTGCCGCAGGACGGCACGGACTGGCTCGCGGGCTGGCGTGCGGAAATCGAGCGGCCGGACGGGCATGTGCTGTGCACCGTCCAGGAGGGCCGGATCGTGGCCATCGCCTCCTTCCGCACGGCCAGGGACGCTCCCGCCGACACTGTGAAGCTCTTCCAGTTCCATGTCGACCCCGATCACTGGCGTACGGGCCTGGGTGCCGCGCTGCACGCCGCCTGCGTGGAGCAGTGGCTGGCCGACGGCAAGCGGTACGCCAGCCTCGACGTGCACGTCGACAACGAGCGCGCCCAGGCCTTCTACGCACGCCAGGGCTGGGTCCCCGACCCGGAGAACCCGCCCGCCGACGGCGACCACCATCTGTTCCTGCGGTACGCCGTCAGCGGGGAATGACCCGAGGCGTTTGAATGCTCACGTAGTGAGCGGAGGGTGTCTCCGTCCTCGTACGAGTGGGAGAGAGCCGAAGACATGCGCGTCGAGATCTGGAGCGACATCGCCTGCCCCTGGTGCTACGTGGGCAAGGCCCGCTTCGAGAAGGCGCTCGACGCCTTCCCGCACCGCGAGAACATCGAGGTGGTGCACCGCTCCTTCGAGCTCGACCCCACCCTCGCCAAGGGCGACATCGAGCCGGTCGTCAAGTTGCTGACCAAGAAGTACGGCATGAGCGAGGCACAGGCACAGGCCGGCGAGGAGAACCTGGGCGCGCAGGCCGCAGCCGAGGGCCTGGCGTACCGCACCCGGGACCGCGACAACGGCAGCACCTTCGACATGCACCGGCTGCTGCACCTCGCCAAGGAGCGGGGCAGGCAGGACGAGCTGATAGCCCTGCTCTACAAGGCGAACTTCGCCGAGGAGCGGTCCGTCTTCAACGACGACGAGCGGCTCGTGGAGCTGGCCGTCGCCGCCGGGCTCGACGCGGACGAGGCCCGCAAGGTGCTCGCCGACCCGGCCGCGTACGCCGACGAGGTGCGCGCCGACGAGCGCGAGGCCAAGGAGCTGGGCGCGAACGGTGTGCCGTTCTTCGTCCTCGACCGCAAGTACGGCGTCTCCGGCGCCCAGCCCGCCGAGGTGTTCGCGCAGGCTCTGGAGCAGGCGTGGGGAAGCCACTCTCCGCTCAAGCTGATCCAGGAGAACGACGCCGACGCCTGCGGCCCGGACGGATGCGCGGTCCCGCAGCACTGACCCGGAAGGGTGCGGCGGGCATTGGTGCAGGTCAGCGGGCATGCATAAGGGCTTCTTAGAGGATCCACGCAAAAATACGCAATGGACTGACCCTTCACGGGGCCGCAGAGTGGTCCCATGGAGACCTTCGAGAGCCTCGTCCGTACCGAGTTCGGCCCGAAGAACACCTACCTGAACACCGCGAGCACCGGGCTCCTCCCGGCCCGCACGGTGGACGCGATGCAGGCCGCCGTGCGGTCCATGGCCGACGGGAAGCCGTCCGACATGTTCGCGGACGTCGAGGCGTCCCGGGCCTCTTTCGCACGGCTGGTCGGGGTCCCGGAGCGACGCGTCGCGGCCGGGGCCTCGGTCGCCGTCTACACCGGCCTGATCGCGGCCTCGCTCCCCCAGGGCGCCGAAGTCCTCACCGCCGAGGCCGACTTCAGCTCCATCGTGAACCCCTTCCACGTCCGCGAGGACCTCAAGGTGCGCACCGTCCCGCTGGAGCGGATCGCCGAGTCGGTGCGCCCCGACACCGCACTCGTCGCGGTCAGCGCCGCGCAGTCCGCCGACGGGCGGGTCGCCGACCTGCCCGCGATACGCGAGGCCGCGCGGGCGCACGGGGCCCGTACATACGTCGACGCGTCCCAGGCCACCGGATGGCTGGCGCTCGACGCGGACGCGTACGACTACGTGTCGTCCGTCGCGTTCAAGTGGCTCGTCTGCCCGAAGGGCGTGGCCTTCCTGGTTGTTCCGGAGGACCTCGGCGGACTCACGCCGCTCTTCGCCGGCTGGGTCGCGGGAGAGAACCCCTGGGACTCCTGTTACGGCCCGGTCGAGGAGCTCGCCCACTCCGCGCGGCGGTTCGACGAGAGCCCCAGCCTCTTCTCGTACGCGGGCGCCCGGCACTCCCTCGAACTGATGGAGAAGCTCGGCGTCGAAGCCGTACGGGCCCATGACCTCGCGCTCGCCGACCGGTTCCGCGCCGGGCTCGACTCCCTCGGCACGGCCCCGGTGCCGGCCCCCGGCTCCCCCATCGTGTCGGTGCCCGGACTCGGCCACCGGCAGGCGGACCTGAGCCGGGCGGGGATCGAGGTCTCCAACCGCGCGGGCAACTTGAGGGCCGCGTTCCACCTCTACAACACGGCCGCGGACGTGGACCGGCTGCTCGATGTCCTTTCCGGCTGACCCACCGGGTCTCTCCGCTGACCCACCGGTCTCTCTCCCGATCACTCATCGGGTGTCTCTCACGAGCACTCACGGGGTCCTTTCCGGCTGACCTACTGGCGAGTCCGGCCGATCCACTGGCGCGAGGGCACCGGAGGGCGCTAGGAAGGCAGCACGAGGTGGTGGTGCCGGTGGAGCCAACTCTCCACACGTCCGAGCGGGCGCCCGTCGACGCGGAGTTGCGTCGACGGCTGGTGTACGGCGACGAGTCCGCGCTGGCCGAGGCGTACGCGGCGTACGGCGGGCTCGTCCGACGGGTGGCCGTCCGGGTCACGCACAGCCCGGTGGCCGCCGAGGATGTGGCGCAGGAGGTCTTCGCCCAACTGTGGAGCAGGCCGTACGCGTTCGACGCGCGCCGCGGTTCGCTGCGCACCTGGCTGTCGATGCTGGCCCACCGGCGGGCCGTGGACTGGGTGCGCAGCGAGGCCCGGCACCGCAAGGCCGCCGGTGCGGACGACTCCGCGTTGCAGGCCATCCCCGATGCCGGGCCCGGCCCCGACGAGACGGTCGTCGATCGCGAACGCTCGCTCCTGCTGCACTCCGCCCTCGCCGAACTCCCCCAGCCCCAGCGCGAGGTGATCCACCTCGCCTACTTCGCGGGCCGCACCTACCGCCAGGCCGCCGTCGAACTCGGCATCCCGGAAGGCACCGCCAAGACCCGCTTACGATCGGCCCTGCGCAAGTTGGCCGAGTCCCTGGCGGATTCGGCCGACCCACCGGATCCTGCGTGGGAAAGGGGCGCATGATGGCGACAGGCCGACAGGCCCGACAGTGGAAGGAGGCGTCCGGTGACTGACGACCACGACCACGACGGTGTGCGCGAGCTGCTGGCCGCCTGGGCCTTCGGGGCGCTGCAGCCGGCGGACGAGAAGGCTGTGCCGCTGCACCTGGCCGAGTGCGAGAGCTGCGCGGCGGAGGCGGAGCGGCTCCGGTAGACGGTACGGCTGATGGACGGGTCGCCGGGAGCGGCCACCGGCAGCGAGGCCGCAGGAGCGGCAGCGAGCGCGGACAACGGTTTCGCCGGGGTGGACGGTGTGCTCGGCGTCGCCCTGCGCGCCCGGCCCGCCGTGCCGCGCGTCGCCGCGCACGCGGTCCCGTACGCGGCCGCGGTCGCCGGACTCCAGGCGCTGCTGCGGGAGGTCGAGGGCCCCGGGCCGTGGAGCACCCCCGTCGTGCACGACTGGGACGTCCGCGACACCGTCGGCCACCTGATCGCCGCCGATGAGCAACTGGCCCGCCGCCTCGGCCTCGAGGCACACGCGCCGCCGTCGCGGATCACGGAGCGGGCCACATGGGAGCAGGCGTGGGAGGCGCGGACCGCCGACGTGATCGCGTACGAGCGGACACGTGCCCCCGAGGAGACGGTGGCCGCCTGGTCCGCGCAGGCCGCGCTGCTGCTGGCCACCCCCGAGGCCAGGGACGCCGAACGCGCCGCGCACGCCACGACGTTGATGGGCGTACGGCTGCCCGTCGCCGACCACTTCGTCGTGCGCGCCTTCGAGGCGTGGATCCACACGGACGACATCGGCCGCGCGCTCGGCTTCGCCGTGCCGCCGCCCCCGGACGCCCACCTGTGGCAGCTGGTCCGTCTCGCCGTCCGGATCCTCGGCATGGCGCTGGGGCTCACGGCGGCTCCGGTGCTGTTCACGGTCACGGGTCCCGAGGGCGGCGACGTGCAGTGGGTGCTCGGCTCCGAGGACGAACCGGTCCGGGCCGAACTCGTCCTGGACGCCGTGGACTTCTGCCTGCTCGTGGGCGGACGGTACGCGCCCGACGAGGTGCCGAGGGGCGCGGCGGGCGACGAGGACGCGGTACGGGACGTACTGGAGCGGGCGGCGTCGCTGGCATGGCTGTGACGCGGTCATGGGTCGGCCCGGCATCTCTCGGATGCCGGGCCGGCCCATGACTCATGCCTGCGTCACTTCACGGGCGTGAAGTCCCTCGCCCCGATGAACTCGGGCCGCCGCACCGGCGCCGCGAACGGCTCCACCGCCGCGTTCTCCACGCTGTTGAACACGATGAAGACGTTGGACCGCGGGAACGGCGTGATGTTGTCCCCGGAGCCGTGCATGCAGTTGCAGTCGAACCAGGTCCCCGAACCGGCCCTGCCCGTGAAGAGCTTGATGCCGTGCCGGGACGCGAACTTGGTGAGCGCCTCGTCGGAGGGCGTGCCCGCGTCCTGCATCTGCAGCGACTGCTTGTAGTTGTCCTTCGGCGTGGCCCCCGCACAGCCGAGGAACGTCTTGTGCGACCCCGGCATGATCATGAGGCCGCCGTTGGTGTCGTAGTTCTCGGTCAGCGCGATCGACACGGACACGGTCCGCATGTTCGGCAGACCGTCCTCGGCGTGCCAGGTCTCGAAGTCCGAGTGCCAGTAGAAGCCACTCGCCCCGAAGCCCGGCTTGACGTTGATCCGCGACTGGTGGACGTACACGTCCGAGCCGAGGATCTGCCGGGCCCGGCCCACCACGCGCTCGTCGCGTACGAGCTGCGCGAAGACCTCACTGATCTTGTGGACCTCGAAGACCGAGCGGATCTCCTGCGACTTCGGCTCCACGATCGAGCGCTCGTCGGCGCGGATCGCCGGGTCGGCGATCAGGCGCTCCAACTCGGCGCGGTAGAGCGGTACTTCGTCGTCGCCGATGAGCTGCTCGACGGCGAGGAAGCCGTCGCGCTCGTACGACTTCAGGTCGGCCTGCGGGATCGGGCCCGGGGTGTCCGGCGTGCTCCAGACAACCGGGTCCTGGCGGGGCACGGACACCTCACCGGCGCCACGGCTCGGATACAGATCGGTCAGCGTGGTCGGGGTCGTGGTCATCTGCTCAGACCTCCTCGGGCTCGGTCAGCAGGGGGTAGACACCGTTCTCGTCATGGTCCTCCCGTCCGGTCACCGGCGGATTGAAGACACACACGCAGCGGAAGTCCTCCTTGATCCGCATCGTGTGCCTCTCGTGTCCGTCGAGGAGGTACATGGTTCCCGGCGTGATCGTGTACTTCTTCCCGGTCTCGTCGTCGGTGAGTTCGGCCTCACCCTCGACGCAGACGACGGCCTCGATGTGGTTCGCGTACCACATCGACGTCTCCGTCCCCGCGTACAGGATCGTCTCGTGCAGGGAGAAGCCGACCTTCTCCTTGGCGAGGACGATGCGCTTGCTCTCCCAGGTGCCCGACGCGGACTTGACGTGCCGGTCGGTGCCTTCGAGCTCCTTGAACGAACGGACTATCACGGTGGTGCGGTGCCTCCTTCAGGCGGTTTCCGTTCCGGCCGTCAGCTGTTTCGCTGTGGACGGCCGGATCTGTTCAGGCCGTCTCTCGTACGGCGCGGGCGAGGGTGCGCAGCCCCTCGTCCAGTTCCTCGGGCGTGATGGTGAGCGCCGGGAGGAGTTTCACGACCTCACCCTCCGGGCCCGACGTCTCGATGAGCAGGCCGAGTGCGAAGGCCCGCTCGGCCACCTTGCCCGCGCGTGCCTTGTCGTGGAACTCGATGCCCCAGACCAGGCCGCGCCCCCGGTACTCCTTGATGTCGGCGAGGTTCTCCTCGGTGATGGAGATCAGCGCCTCCTCGACCTGCTCGCCACGGGTGCGGGTCTGCTTCTCCATGGCGGGCCCGTCGGACCAGTACGTCTCCAGCGCGGCGGCGGCGGTGACGAAGGCCGGGTTGTTGCCGCGGAAGGTGCCGTTGTGCTCGCCCGGCTCCCAGATGTCCAGCTCGGGCTTGAACAGGCACAGCGACATGGGAAGCCCGTACCCGCTGATGGACTTGGAAACCGTCACGATGTCGGGCACGATCCCCGCCTCCTCGAAGGAGAAGAAGGCGCCCGTGCGGCCGCAGCCCATCTGGATGTCGTCGACGATCAGCAGCATGTCCTGGCGCTCGCACAGCTCGGCGAGGGCTCGCAGCCACTCGGGGCGCGCGGCGTTGATGCCGCCCTCGCCCTGCACCGTCTCGACGATCACGGCGGCGGGCTTGTTGAGGCCGGAGCCCTGGTCCTCGAGCAGCCGCTCGAACCAGAGGAAGTCCGGCACCTTGCCGTCGAAGTAGTTGTCGAACGGCATCGGCGTGCCGTGCACGAGCGGGATGCCCGCGCCGGCCCGCTTGAAGGCGTTCCCGGTCACGGCGAGCGAGCCGAGCGACATGCCGTGGAAGGCGTTGGTGAAGGAGACGATCGCCTCCCGGCCCTTGACCTTCCGGGCAAGTTTCAGCGCGGACTCGACGGCGTTGGTGCCCGTCGGGCCCGGGAACATGACCTTGTACGGCAGGTCGCGCGGCCGCAGCACGATGTTCTGGAACGACTCCAGGAAGGCGCGCTTCGCGGTCGTCGACATGTCGAGGCCGTGGGTGACGCCGTCGCGCTCCAGGTAGTCGATGAGGGCGCGTTTCAGTACGGGGTTGTTGTGGCCGTAGTTGAGTGATCCGGCGCCCGCGAAGAAGTCGAGGTACGCGTGGCCGTCCTCGTCGAACATGCGGCTGCCCTGGGCGCGGTCGAACACGGTGGGCCAGCCGCGGCAGTAGCTGCGGACCTCCGACTCCAGGGTCTCGAAGACGCTCAGGTCGGGCTGGGTGATGCTCACGGTGTTACTCCTCAAAGCGTGGGGGGTTGTTCAGAGCGACAGGGGGCCGATGCGGTACAGCACCTCGGGGTCGTGCGGGCCGTCGGGGAAGTGCCCCGTGTCGAACAGGACCTCTCGCTCGACGGTCGCGCCGTGGCGTGCGGCGTAGGAGGTGAACAGGCGCTCGGAGGCCGTGTTGCCCGGAGTGATGGTGGTCTCGACTGCGGTCAGTCCGTGCTCGCGGGCGATCCGCAGGGTCAGCCCGTCGAGGAGCGCCGCGGCCAGACCGCGGCCGCGGTACGCCGCGTCGACGGCCACCTGCCACACGAGGAGGGTGTGCGGGCGCTCGGGGCGGATGTAGCCGGTGACGAAGGCGACCGGCTCCCTTTCGGCCCCGTTGTCGCCCTCGTCGGCCGGGCGCGCCACCGCCGAGGTGCCGGCGAAGTCACGGCACCACAGCAAGTAGCTGTACGAAGAGTTCAGGTCGAGGGTTCTGGAGTCCTTGGCGATACGCCAGAGAGCGGCTCCGTCAGCCACGTGCGGACGGTCGATCCGCAGCCCTACCGGCATTTCCAGGAATTCCGCTTGCAGGTCTGCTTGTGCGGCGGTCATGCAGATTGAATTTACCGAGCTAAAAGTGAAATTGCATCGCCGGATGGGGTTACGCGAGCGCGAATCGTGTGTTATCACGCGGGCGCGGCAGCGCGCTGAGTGAAGCGAGTATTGCCGGTTTGTCCGGAAAATACGGGAGCAAGCGGACACCTTGTGTGTTGCGTCACAGGTGCGTAATCACCGCGAGATCTGCCCGAATTACGAGGTTGATGTTCGCGAAATCTTAGTGTTTAGACTCGAAGAAAGCGGGCAGAAGAATACGGGATGCTGTACATAAACGGGGTCCCGAATTCGGAGCTCTGAGGCGGACCTGAGAATAGGCCCAACGGGCCGGAGCGAATTCCGGGATGAGCGCCCCGTAAGGGGCGCGGGGAACTGCGCGCCCAGCCGCAACGGACCCGCAGCTCCCGATCAACCGCACAACCAACGGCGCCCCAAGCGGAGCGTCACCGCGGAGCGTTCAGCTGCCGTCCCTCAGGTCCCGCGGCCAGTTCGGGCGGTACTCGATGTGGTCGTACGTGACCACGCAGCCCTCGCCCATCGGGGACTGGGCCATGAAGCCGACCAGGGCCGCTCCGGTCTCCTTCTCGTCGGCCAGGGTGAAGAGGCGGACGAAGGTCCAGCGCTTGCCGTCCTTGGAAGCGTGGAAGGCGAATGCGCGGCCGGTCCGGCTGATCCGGAGCCAGACCGAACTGCCTTCCACGGTGAAGGAGTTGGCGTCGTCCGAGTGCCCCCGGGTGACGACCGTGCAGACGGTGGGCACGTCCGGGGAGTACTCCAGGCAGAGCTTGGCCCAGGCCCGCTCGCCCACATGCAGGTACAGAACACCCGCGTCGAAGGCCGCGCCGAAGCCGACCGTGACGCGGGCGATGAGCTGGAAGTCCCCCTCCGGCGCCCCCAGCAGGCGGGGCGCGTCGGACGCGGGGTCCAGCCCCTCATCGGTGGGCGGCACGAAACGATCCTGCCGCGCGCCGGCCCAGCCGGTGAGCACCCCGTCCTCGTGCGACCAGTGCCCATCGGGCCCGTAAGTGCGGAGAAGGAAGGGCAGTTCGGGAAGTTCAACGGTCATTGAAGAAGTGTCCCAGCTCTCAAATTCCGGCACGGCCCGGTGCCCCGTAAGGGGCGCCGGGCCGTATCGATATGCGGCTCCGCCGCGCGGGCGCGACCAGCCCTCACCGGCCCGCAGCTCCCCGACAACCGCACATTCAACGGCGCCCCAAGCGGAGCGTCACCGCTCCAGGCGGCCGTCATAGCGCCGCGGCAACCCCAGCGGGTTGTCGTCGCGCAGCTCCGGCGGCAGCAGCGCCTCAGGCGCACCCTGGTACGCGACCGGCCGCAGCCACCGCTCGATGGCCGTGCCGCCGACGGACGTGGACGTGGACGTCGTCGCCGGGTACGGCCCGCCGTGGTGCTGGGCGGGGGCGACCGCGACACCGGTCGGCCAGCCGTTCACGAGGACGCGCCCCGCGAGCGGCGTCAGCTCGGCGAGGATCTCCGCACCGCGGCCCTCACCCGCCGCTTCCTCCGTGGAGAGGTGGACGGTCGCGGTGAGGTTGCCCGGAAGACGGGAGAGAACCGTGCTCGCCTCCGCCTCGTCCTCGTAGCGGGCCACCACCGTGAGCGGGCCGAAGCACTCCTCGAGGAGCAGGTCGTGCTCGCCCTCGGCGGTCAGCTTCTGCGCCGGAACCGTCAGGAAGCCGGGGCTCACCGTGTGCTCACTGCCCGCTCCCGGGGTCACCGGGGCGTCCACGTCGGGAAGCTCGGCGCGCTCGGCGACGCCCGCGACGAAGTTGTCACGCATGCGGTGGTCGAGGAGGACCCCCGCGTCGGTGTTGCTCACCGCGTCCGTCAGGGACTTCAGCAGCCGGTCGCCCGCCGCTCCGGCCGGCGCCAGCACGAAGCCCGGCTTCACACAGAACTGGCCGACGCCCAGTGTCATGGAGCCCGCGAGCCCCGTACCGATCGCCTCGGCACGCTCGGCGGCCGCGGCCTCGGTGATCACGACGGGGTTCAGTGAGCCGAGCTCGCCGTGGAAGGGGATCGGCACGGGCCGGGCGGCCGCCGCGTCGAAGAGGGCACGTCCGCCGCGTACCGAACCGGTGAAACCGGCGGCCGAGACCAGCGGGTGCTTGACGAGCTCGACGCCCGCCTCGAAGCCGTGGACCAGGCCGAGGACGCCCTCGGGGATGTCGTGCTGGGCGGCGGCCCGGCGCAGGACGGAGGCGACCAGCTCGGACAGGCCGGGGTGGTCGGGGTGGGCCTTGACGACGACCGGGCAGCCGGCCGCGAGCGCGCTCGCGGTGTCGCCGCCGGCGACGGAGAAGGCGAAGGGGAAGTTCGAGGCCGAGTAGACGGCGACGACGCCCAGCGGAACCTTGTAACGCCGCAGGTCCGGGATGGGCGGGGTCGCCGTGTCGTCGGGGTGGTTGATCACGACGCCGAGGAACTCGCCCTCGTCGACGATGTCCGCGAAGGCCCGCAGCTGGTAACAGGTGCGGGCGAGTTCGCCGGTGAGCCGGACCGGGCCGAGCGCGGTCTCCGCGTCCGCCGCCTCGACGAGATGGTCCTTGGCGCCTTCGAGCTGGTCGGCCGCGGTGCGCAGGAACGCCGCGCGGACCGTACGGTCGGCGAGGGCTCCCCGGGCGGCGTGGGCCGCGCGGACAGCCGCGTCCACCTCCTGGGCTGTGGCTTCCACCGCAACCTGCTCGCGCTGCTTCCCGGTTCGGGGGTCGACACTCCAGACTGGTGCTGCTGCCACCGCGGGTCCCTCCAGATGTAATGCCGCAGTACGTGTGCCACTCACCAGGGGCGTTCGATATGCTGAACGCCGTCTCTGGTGGTGAATATGCTGTTGAGACTATTTCGCGGCGAACGAGGGGGTCAAGGCGATGTCGGCAGTCGAGACGGGCGGCGGGGCGCAGGTCAAGTCCGCGGTGCGGACGGTTGAATTGCTCGAGTACTTCGCGGGACGCCCCGGTATGCACTCCCTGGCCGCCGTGCAGGAAGCCGTCGGCTACCCCAAGTCCAGCCTGTACATGCTGCTGCGTACGCTCGTCGAGCTCGGCTGGGTGGAGACGGACGCCACGGGCACGCGGTACGGCATCGGCGTACGGGCCCTTCTTGTCGGTACCTCGTACATCGACGGTGACGAGGTGGTGGCCGCCGCCCGGCCGACCCTGGACCGGCTCTCCGACGACACGACGGAGACCATCCACCTGGCCCGCCTCGACGGCACGAACGTCGTGTATCTCGCCACCCGCCAGTCCCAGCACTACCTCCGCCCCTTCACCCGCGTGGGCCGCCGCCTGCCCGCCCACTCCACGTCGCTCGGCAAGGCTCTGCTCGCCACCCACACCGACGAGCAGGTCCGCAAGCTCCTCCCGGAGACCCTTCCCGCGCTGACCGAGCACACCATCACCGACCGGGAGAAGCTCATCGAGGAGCTGCACCAGGTAAGGGAGCAGGGGTTCGCGGTGGACCGCGAGGAGAACACGCTGGGGCTGCGCTGCTTCGGCGTCGCGATCCCCTACCGGACCCCCGCCCGCGACGCGATCAGCTGCTCGGTGCCGGTGGCCAGGCTGACGCCCGCGCACGAGCAGATGGTGAAGGACGCGCTGTTCGACGCGCGGGACCGGCTGACGCTCGCCACCAGGAGGCTCTGACATGGATGTCGTACTCCGCGAAGTCCACGACAGCGATCTGCCGGTGTTCTTCCGGCAGATGAACGATCCCGAGGCCGTCCGGATGGCCGCGTTCACGGTCAAGGATCCGGCCGACTGGGATGCCTTCGACGCCCACTGGCAGCGGATCCGCGCCTCGTCCGACGTGGTCGATCGCACGGTCCTCGTCGACGGTGACGTCGTGGGCAGCGCGGCTGTGTACGGCGAACCGGGCGAGCGCGAGGTGACGTACTGGATCGACCGGGCGTACTGGGGACGCGGCATCGCGACGGCGGCCCTCCGGGCGCTGCTCGCCCAGGTCCCCGAGCGGCCCCTGTACGCCCGCGCGGCGGCCGACAACACGGGGTCACTGCGCGTGCTGGAGAAGTGCGGGTTCCGCGTGACCGCGCACGCCAGGGGGTTCGCGAACGCGCGCGGCGAGGAGATCGACGAGGCAGTCCTGACGCTGAAGGCGTGAGGCGGGCTTCGTGAAGGACCCCACGTGAGTCCCTTCTGCACGAAGGGACTCACTTCATGAAGGACGCATGAGAAATCGGGGCGCGAGGGAACGTTTTCCCACGTCCCGCTCGTCCTCAAGAGCGGGATGAACAAGACGATCAGGCGCGCCGCCGTTTTCACACTGCTGCTCGTGCTCGCCCTGCTGGTCAGAGCGACGTGGGTGCAGTTCTACGACGGCCAGGCGCTCGCGGAGGACAAGGCCAACCGGCGGAACGCGATCGAGCAGTACGCGTACCCGCTCGGGAACATCATCGTGGCCGGTGACGCGATCACCGGTTCCGCGGAGACGACGGGCGACCTCAAGTACAAGCGGACGTATACGGACGGCAGCCTCTACGCGGCGGTCACCGGCTACAGCTCGCAGGTGTACGGGGCGACGCAGCTGGAGGGCATCTACCAGGAACTGCTGGACGGCACGGACAACCGGCTGAAGGACCCCCTCGACACGGTCACCGGCAAGCGAGCCGACCCGGGCGATGTGATCACGACGATCGACCCGGATGTGCAGAAGGCGGCGTACGAGGCGCTCGGCGGCAAGAAGGGCGGGGCGGTCGCGATCGACCCTAAGACCGGGAAGATCCTGGGCACCGTGTCCACGCCGTCGTACGACCCGTCGTCGCTCAGCGCCGGCGACTCGGCCGTCTGGAAGAAGCTGACCAAGGACGCCGACAAGCCGATGACCAACCGGGCGATGCGCCAGCCGCTGCCGCCGGGCTCGACGTTCAAGCTGGTCGTGGCCGCCGCCGCGCTGGAGGACGGGCTGTACTCGGACGTGGACGCGAAGACGGCGAGCCCCAACCCGTACCCGCTGCCGGGGACGACCCGGGTGCTGTCGAACGAGAACGCGTCGGCGCCCTGTGGGAACGCCTCGATCCGTGTCGCGCTCCAGTACTCGTGCAACAACGTCTTCGGGAAGATGGCCGTCGACCTGGGCCAGGACAAGGTCAAGGCGATGGCCGAGAAGTTCGGCTTCAACGACGAGTCGCAGGACGTGCCGGTGCGGGCGTACGAGAGTGTCTATCCGTCGGACATGGACAAGTCGTCCACGGCTCTGACGGGCATCGGCCAGTTCGATGTGACCGCGACGCCGTTGCAGATGGCCATGGTGTCGGCGGCCATTGCCAACGGCGGCAAGCTGGTTTCGCCGCACATGGTGTCGCAGATCAGCGACGCGGACGGCAATGTGCTGGAGAACTACGACGACTCGACGGACACGAAGGAGATCGTCAGCTCGTCCACGGCCGAGCAGCTGCAGTCCGCGATGCGGACCGTCGTCGAGGACGGCACGGGTACGAACGCACGGATTTCCGGAGCGACCGTGGGCGGTAAGACCGGTACGGCTCAGCACGGTGAGAACAACAGCAAGACGCCGTATGCCTGGTTCACGTCGTATGCGAAGGACGATTCCAGTGGCAAGGAGGTGGCTGTCGCCGTGATGGTCGAGCAGTCGGATGCGGCGCGGTCCGAGGTGAGCGGCAATGGGCTGGCCGCGCCGGTTGCGAAAGCGATGATGCGGGCTGCTTTGAAGGGCTGAGCGACTAAGCGGCGGGGTGCTTCGGGTTGTTCGTCGGGGGCGGGCTCCACCGTGGCTGGTCGCGCGGTTCCCCGCGCCCCTTACGGGGCACGGGGACTCCCTTGCTTTCAGGGGCGCGGGGACCTACACGACCAGCCCCCACCGAACCCTCACCCGACAGACAACCCCCGGAAAACTACTTCGAGCCCACGATCTGCTCGATCGGGTCGATCGCGAAGTACACCAGGAACAGGGCCGACGCGCCCCACAGCAGCCAGTGGACGTCCTTCGCCTTGCCGAGGACCGCCTTGATCAGGACGTACGCGAGGAAGCCGGCGCCGATGCCGTTGGTGATCGAGTACGAGAACGGCATCACGGCGATCGTCAGGAACGCGGGGATGGCGATCTCGTAGCGGTCCCAGTCGATGTGCTTGACCTGGGTCATCATCAGGAAACCGACGGCGACGAGGGCGGGGGCGGCCGCCTGGAGCGGGACGATGGTCAGCAGCGGGGTGAAGAAGAGGGCCAGGGCGAAGAGGCCACCGGTGACCAGGTTGGCGAAGCCCGTGCGCGCGCCCTCGCCGACGCCCGCCGCCGACTCGATGTACGAGGTCGAGGAGGAGGCGGAGGCAGCGCCGCCCGCGACCGCGGCGGCACCGTCGATCAGCAGGACTCGGCCGAGGTTGGGCACCTTGCCGTCCTCGTCCAGCAGCCCGGCCTCGGCGCTGACGCCGACGACCGTGCCCATGGTGTCGAAGAAGTCCGACAGGACCAGCGTGAAGACCAGCAGGACGACGGTGATCGCCGTGGTCTCGCCGAAGGCGCCGAACAGGCTGAAGTCGCCGAGCAGTCCGAAGTCGGGCGAGGACACGACGTCGTCGGGGACCTTCGGGTTGGTGAGGCCCCAGCTCTCGATGTCGGCGATCTCGTTGATGATGATCGCCAGGATCGTCATGGCCACGATGCTGATCAGGATCGCGCCCTTGATCTTGCGGGCGAGCAGCGCGATGGTCAGCAGCACTCCGAGGCAGAAGACCAGGACGGGCCAGCCGGCCAGTGTGCCGGTGCCGCCCAGCTGCAGCGGAACCGTGGTGTTCGCCGCGTCCGGTATGCGGGTGACGAACCCTGCGTCGACGAAGCCGATGAGGGCGATGAACAGGCCGATGCCGACGCTGATGGCCTGCTTGAGCTGCTGCGGGATCGCGTGCATGACGGCTTCGCGCAGACCCGTCACCACCAGGACGCAGATCAGCAGGCCCTCGAGGACGATCAGCCCCATCGCGTCGTCCCAGCTCATCAGCGGGGCGATCTGGAAGGCGACGACGGCGTTGAGCCCGAGACCGGCGGCGAGCGCGAGCGGCAGGTTGCCGCCGACGCCCATGATGACGGTCATCACCGCGGCTACCAGAGCGGTGGCGGTGACCAGTTGGACGTTGTCGAGCTGTTCACCGAACTTGTCCTTGGCGCTGCCCAGGATGATGGGATTCAGGACAAGGATGTAAGCCATCGTGAAGAACGTGGCGAAGCCGCCGCGTACTTCACGGGCGAAGGTGGAGCCCCGGGCGGAGATCTTGAAGAACTTGTCGACGCTGTTCGCCGGGGGTGGCCCGGCGCTCGGCCGGTCTTCCACCTTCTGTGTTTCGGACATGACGGATGCTCCTTGCGACCTGCGTGTTGAGTGTGCGGATGCTGGCTGGATTGTTCCCGCGTTGAACCGTTTTCAGGTTTTCTCCGTGTTACGGAATCGAGTTCGGCCTGCCATACGACGTTCGAAGCGCTGTACGAGTGCCTGATACTCTCTCGGATCTCGCCCCACAGGGACACTGTTCCTTCACAAGCGCAACACAGGGGCCGAATAAGCACGTGCCGGTGAGAGCCGTCAGCCCGTACCGCGCAGGGATTGAACAGGGGAGAGGTCGCCCGTGGGCACTGTCGTCGACGACGCCGCCTCCGCGGAGTTCCACGACTTCTTCGAGCGGCACTACGCCGAACTGGCACGCCTGGCCCACCTGTTGACGGGCGAGTCGGACGCCGCCGACGATCTGGCGGCTGACGCGCTGCTCGCACTGTGGAACCGCTGGGACCGGGTGCGAGCGGCGGACCACCCGGTGGCGTACGCGCGTGGCGTGGTCGCGAACATGGCGCGCAGCCGCATCCGCAGCGCGGTGCGCGAGCGCAGACGGATCACGCTGTTCTGGTCGCAGCGCGAGGACAAGACCGAGAACCCCGACATACCCGGCGTGGTGGACGTTCAGGAAGCCCTGCGGAGACTGCCGTTCCGCAAGCGGGCGTGCGTGGTTCTGCGGCACGCGTTCGATCTCTCGGAGAAGGACACCGCGCTCGCCCTGGGGATCTCGGTCGGTACCGTTAAGAGTCAGACGTCGAAGGGAATGGCGGAGCTGCAACGGTTGCTGGGGTCCCAGGAGGCCCCGCGACGGATGCACGCGGAGGCGCTGCGCGCCGGCGGAACCGGAGGGAGGGAACGATGACGGACGTGCACGAGGACCTGCGCGCCCGGCTGCGGAACGCGGCCGAGGCCCACCAGCCCGACCGCGCGCGCATCCTGGCCCGTGTCGAACGCGGCATGGCCGGCACGGAGAGTTCCCGGCGTTCCTCCGCGCGGCCGTCGGCGCTCGGCTGGTTCCGCGTCGTCGGTGCCACGGCCGCTGCCGCGGGCGTGCTCGCGGTGGGCGGCTACGCGGTCGCGTCCGTGGTGAAGGACGAGGAGCCGGCCGATCAGACGGTCGCGGTCAGTCCGACCCCGGATCCCTCGCCGGACGCGACAAGCCGCGCTCCGCTCCCGCCGGACCCGCCCAAGCCGTCGGCCCCGACGCGCAAACCGAGCGCGCCCGCGTCCCCCACGACCCAACCCCCGGGCGACGCCCCGGCTCTGCCGCCCTCGGACGCCGGCACCGAGGACGGCCCGCTGTGGTCGGACGGCTCGGTCGACCCGCACAGCAACGACTTCTGGGCGCAGAGCAACGTGACCCTGAAGACGAGCGAGAAACTCACCGCGCTCACCGTGCAGTTGCGGATCGCGCAGACCGGCGGGGTCACCTCGGCGGGCGCCTGGCGCTCGCTGCCCGAAGCCGACTTCACGCACACGGTCGAGGAGCGGGACGGCTTCCTGGTCTACACGTGGGTGCTCAAGCCGGGCCGTACGGTCCCGGAGGGCGAGTTCGTGTTCGCCGGTCAGTACGACCACGACCGCGGCGGCCGCGACGCCGGGGGCGACCGCTACTCGGCCGCCGCGAAGACCGACGGCGCACAGCTGGGCGTGGCGGGCGACTTCGCACGCACCGACGACGATGACGACAGCGACGACGGGGACTCCTAGAACTCCCCTGGCGTCCTGGACGTTCCGACTCTCGGTGTTCTGACATGTCTGGCGTTCCGACTCTCGGCGTTCTGACATGTCTGGCGTTCTGACTGTCCTCGCTCAAAAAAATTCCGAAGCACGGCAACCCCTCCCTTCCGGGTGGCGACCAGGAGACGCAAGCTCTCCTCCCCACCTGAAGGAATCGGCACATGACTTCACGCATGGAACACCGTGCACAACACCGTCGCAGGGTCAGCCGGAAGCGCGCCGTCATCGGCGGCGTCTCCGCGTTCGCCCTGACCGGAGCCGCGATCGTCACCAGCTCCATGATGTCCTCGTCGGCGAGCGCCGCCACCACCTGGCCGACCGCCAACGGCAGTGAGGCCGTCTCCTCGACGATCCCCGTGTCGGGGACCAGGGACGGCGGTATGAAGCGCTACTACGGCAGCGGCGACCTGGCCGGTGACGGCCAGGAAGAGGGCCAGGACCCGATCTTCCGGTTAGCCGACGGCGCGACGCTGAAGAACGTCATCATCGGCAAGCCCGGCGCCGACGGCATCCACTGCCAGGGCAGCTGCAACTTGCAGAACGTCTGGTGGGAGGACGTCGGCGAGGACGCCGCGACCTTCCGGGGCGCAAACTCCGCCGTCTACACCGTGTACGGCGGCGGCGCGAAGAAGGCCTCGGACAAGGTCTTCCAGCACAACGGCGGCGGCAAGCTGGTCGTCTCGAAGTTCGCGGCCCAGGACTTCAAGACCCTCTACCGCTCCTGCGGCAACTGCTCGACGCAGTACAAGCGCACCTCGATCTTCAACACCATCGAGGTGACCGCACCGGGCTCACGCCTGGTCGGCATCAACACCAACTACGGCGACACGGCCGCGCTGCGCAACGTCACCATCGTCGGCGACAGCGGCAAGAAGATCGTTCCGTGCCAGAAGTACATCGGCAACAACACGGGTGACGAGCCGAAGACCAACGGCTCGGGCCCCGACGGAACGCACTGCAACTACACCACCTCGGATCTCACGTACCAGTGACCCAGCACCAGGAGCACCGCACTTGAGCACGCACAAGAAGCACCTCACCCGTCGCCGGCTGCTGGCCGCGTCCGCCGTGGGCGCGGCCGGCACCGGCGCGGCGGTCGTGGCCGGCACCGGGCTCCTCTCCTCGGCGTCGGCCGCGACGTTCGGTTACAAGGACGACGGCTCCAACTATGTGATCGACACGGGCGCTTCGCTCGTCTTCAAGGTGTCCAAGTCGACAGGCGACCTGACCTCGCTGGTCTACAAGGGCAAGGAGTACGAGGGCTACGGCGGCAAGCACTCGCACGTCGAGTCGGGCCTCGGCTCCTCGACGGTGAGCATCAAGCAGTCCGGGTCGACGGTCCTGGTCAGCGTCGCGCACGGCACGCTCAAGCACTACTACGCGGCACGCAGCGGCCAGAACAACGTCTACCTGTGGACGAACAAGGCCGACACGTCCTTCACGGCGACCCGTTACATAGCCCGGATCAAGGCGGGGATCTTCCCCAACGAGGGTGCGGACTCCTGGGTGGAGGCCTCCGACACGGTCATCGAGGCCGGTGACGTCTGGAAGAAGTCGAACGGCCAGACCCGCTCCAAGCACTATTCGGGCGTGCGGGTCATGGACTACGACTACGTCGGCTACACCACCGGCTCGGTCGGCCTCTGGATGGTGCGCTCCAACCACGAGAAGGCCTCGGGCGGCCCCTTCTACCGCTCGCTGCTGCGCCACTCGAACGACGGCGGCGTGGGCCTGTACGAGATCCTGCACTACAACCAGTCGCAGACCGAGGACATGCGTTTCGGCCTCCAGGGTCCGTACGTCCTCGGCTTCACGGACGGTGGTACGCCCGCGTCGTCGCTGTTCGCGAAGAACCTCGACACCTCGTGGGTGGACGGTCTCGGCATCTCCGGCTGGGTCGGCAAGTCGGGCCGCGGCAAGGTGGCGGGCGTCGGCATCAAGAACATGGACGCCGACCATCCGTACACCGTGGGCTTCGCCAACGCCACCGCGCAGTACTGGGCGAAGGCCGCCTCGGGCACGGGTGCCTTCTCGTGCCCGAGGATGCTTCCGGGGACGTACACGCTGACCGTCTTCAAGGGTGAACTCGCCGTCCACACCCGCGAGGTGAAGGTGAGCGCGGGCGGTACGACGTCCCTGAACAGCCTCACCGTCAGCGGCGACCCGAGCACCGCGAACACCATCTTCCGGCTCGGCGACTGGGACGGCACGCCGGGCGAGTTCAAGAACGCCAAGCTGATGACGTACGCGCACCCGTCCGACGTCCGCGCGACGAAGTGGACCGGCAACGTCACCATCGGCGGCGGCGACGAGGCCAAGTCCTTCCCGGCGTACATCTGGAAGGACGTCAACGACGGCATCCTCGTCTACTTCAAGCTGACCGCCGCACAGGCCGCCGCCGCGCACACCCTGCGCATCGGCGTGACGACCGCCCTCATCAACGGGCGCCCGCGCGTGACGGTCAACGACTGGGTCTCGGCGATCCCCGCGGCGCCCTCGCAGCCCTCGACACGTTCCCTCACCACGGGCTCGTACCGGGGCAACAACCACACCTTCACGTACAACGTGCCGGCGAGCGCCTGGAAGTCGAGCACCAGCCAGTACAACGTCCTGAAGCTGAACATCGTCAGCGGTTCGACCGGATCAGCGTTCCTGAGCCCGGCCACCTCGTTCGACTGCATAGATCTGCTGGCCTGAGCCCCCCTCGGCCAGACAGAAAGCGCCCCCGCCGATGAAGATCGGCGGGGGCGCCTGCGCCCCGTAAGGGGCGCAGGGCTGTATCGATATGCGGCTCCGCCGCGTGGGCGCGACCAGCCACAGCCGACCCGCAGTCGCCACACGATCAATCCATCATCGAACCAATCGCGTCAGAGCCCGTCGTAAGAAACATGGTCACCGGCAAGGCCCCGTCCGCCCGCCGGGAGGCACCCGTCGTCGACGCGTCCGTGGACTTGAAGGCCGGCGTCGCGACCCCACCGTCCCAGCTGTTGGCCGCGGAAACCGTGGACGAGCCGAGCTCGGCGGACCTTCCCTTGTTGCCCTCGGAGAGATTCCGCGCAAGCCGGGCCTTGCCGGAGGCGAAGTAGAACCCGGCCGAGCCATTGGCGTACGCGGTGTTCCGGTTCAACGGCATCGCCCCGGTGTTGGAGTTCTCGGTGAACCCGTGCCGCGTGTTCCCCCACGCCGCGTTGTGGTTGACGAGGTGCGCCACCGAGACGCCTCCGCCGCCGAGTTCGAACCCGTTGCCGTTGCCTTCGAAGGCGCTGTCCTGCCGGCGGTTCTTGCCGTTCCCGTACGCCCAGGAGTGCTCGACGGTGACCGGGCTGGAGAACTGCCACAGGTCGAGGCCGTCGTCGGCGTTGTCGTAGAGGCGGGCGCCGGTGATCCTGTTGCCGGTTCCGGAGCCGAACTTCACGGCGATCCCGTCGGCGTTCTGCCCATGGGTCGCGGCATCGTAGTTGCCGTAACTGTCCACGTTCTGCACGAGGTTGTCCGTCGTGCCGTCGCCGCGCAGCGTGAAGCCCGAGTCACCGTTGTCGGCCGTGACCAGGTTCTTGAAGACGCCGCCGACGGACGAGGTGGCGACGAAGCCCTGGGCGGGCGAGTTCTGCCACGTGATGTTCTGGACGGTCCAGTAGTCGCCGTAGATCCCGGCGAGCCAGGAGCCGGCGACGAGCTTCGACCCGTCGATCCGCACCTTCTCCTTGCCGTACGCCTGAAGCGTGATCCGGGCCGAACTGGTCCCGCTCGCCGTCGACTTGAGGCTCTTCTTCGGGTAGTACGTGCCGCCGCGCACCTGGATGACAATGCCGGCCGCCGCGTTCTTGACCGCGGACTCCAGCTGCGCCGTGGTGGACACGATGACCGTCGTGCCGGCGGCGCGCGCTCCGTCGGGCGAGAGGCCGAGGTAGAAACCGCACGCCCCTGAGGAGAGGGCCACCGCGGCGGCGATGGAGAAAGTGCGGGTCCTGCGGTGGCGTCCGGTGCTCAGCAGCACGGGGCGTTCCTTTCCTCGGGATCGGGGACGAGAGGCGGGCCGGGCCCGCTTCTGATCCCTGGTCGCCGCCTGACCGGGAAAGGTTGCCGGGCTCGTTCGAAAGGAATCGAAACTTTCGATCGCCCCGGCCCCGCTCCCACCGATTGACGCCCCGTCCGCCACTGGTGACACTCCGAGGGCAGTACAAACCCAACAGAATCCATCAGACCCCCACAGGATGTGTCATGCGCCCCCGCACCGCCCGCACGCTCCTGATCCCGCTGTTCGCCCTCCTTCTGAGCCTGCTCGCCGCCCCACCGAGCCCGGCGGCCCAATCCGGAGCACCCCACGTGACCAAGCAGAAGTACGCCGGCTACCTCTTCGCCTACTTCACCGGCGAGGGCACGGCCGACGGCGAGCAGATCCGCTACGCCCTCAGCCGCGGCAACGACCCGCTGCACTGGCGCGAGCTGAACGCCGGGAAGCCCGTCCTCACCTCGGAGCTGGGCGAGAAGGGCCTGCGCGACCCGTTCGTGATCCGCTCCCCCAAGGGCGACAAGTTCTACATGATCGCGACCGACCTGAAGATGTACCAGAACTCCAGCGGCAGCTGGGACTACGTCCAGCGCCACGGCAGCAAGTCCATCATGGTCTGGGAGTCCACCGACCTGGTCCACTGGACCGACCAGCGCCTGGCGAAGGTCTCCCCCGGCAACGCGGGCAACACCTGGGCGCCAGAGGCCTATTGGGACGAGGCGCTCGGTAGGTTCGTCGTCTTCTGGGCGTCGAAGCTGTACGCCGACGACGACCCGGACCACACCGGTTCGACGTACAACAAGATGCTGTACGCGACCACCAAGGACTTCCGCACCTTCAGCAAGCCGAAGGTCTGGGACGACCCCGGCTACTCGGTGATCGACTCAACGGTCGTGAAGCACAAGGGCACTTACTACCGCTACACGAAGGACGAGCGGGATCCCAGCTCCTCCAACCCCTGCTCGAAGTTCATCACCGCGGAGAAGTCGACGAGGCTCACGGACACCTCGTACGACTTCGTCTCCGACTGCGTCGGCAGCGGCTCGATCGACCGGGGCGAGGGCCCGACCGTCTTCAAATCCAACACCGAGCAGAAGTGGTACCTGTTCATCGACGAGTACGGCGGCCGCGGCTACGTACCCTTCGAGACCACCGACCTGGACTCCGGCAAGTGGACGATATCCACCGACTACGAGCTGCCCGCGAGCCCGCGCCACGGCACGGTCATGCCGGTCACACAGGCAGAGTACGACCGGCTGCTGACGGCGTATCCGTAAGGACTGGAAGGCACAGGGCGGCCAAGCGTCAAAGAGTCACAAAACGGCGTCCAGCCAGTCGAACACCTCGTCCTGCATGCGGTCCACGAAGACATGGCCGAGGTCCGGCCATGCCTTCGTGCGCAACCGCTCCCCGGCGTGGCGCGAGCGCCAGACGGCGCGCAGCTTGTCGTACGCCACCCGTACGCCGTCGGCGGTGAACAGCGTGTCCAGGCCGCCGTTGAAGAAGAGCATCGGCTTGGGTGCGGCGATGCTCGCCACGTCGGGGATGTCGAGATACCGGGCGAGCCCGGGATGGAGCATGTAGTACGCCGACTGCCCGCGCAGCGTGTTGTTGCCGGGCACCATCATTTCCTTCAGTCCGGTCATCCAGCAGACGCTCGCCGCGGCCGCGATGTCGTCACTGAGCGCGGCGGTCTGCCAGGCCCGGTAGCCGCCCATGGAGAAACCGAGGGCCGCGACGCGCCGCCGGTCCACCCGGTCGAGCCCGGCCAGGAAGCGGGCGGCGCGCACGTCCTCGCGAGCCATCAGTCCGGCGAGCGACGAGCCGAGATGGAACAAGTTGCTTGCCAGCGCCTGCTGTTGCTCGTACGTGATCGGCCCTCGGTCGCCCCAGCCCAGCGCGTCGAGGGCGAGCACGACGTAACCGCGCCGGGCCAGTTCGTCTCCGACGAACCGTCCGCTGAAGTGCCGGTCCGCCCATGCCAGTGCGGAGGCCGGCCGGGTGTCGTCGTACCAGGGCCGGACCAGCTTCTCCTTTCCGATGTCGAACTTGGCGCCGTGGTCGTGCAGGAGCAGCACGGCCGGGAAGGGGCCGGCCCCGTGCGGGGTCAGCAGGGCGCCGCGCACCCGGCTGTGACGGGTGAGGTCGAGGGTCACCAACTCCCTTGTGTAGCCGTCGGTTTCGTTGCGATCACCGAACTCGGGGTCGTACCCCGCGTCGTCACCGGGCACGACGAGGTGCTCCTCGACCTTGGCGCGGGCGGTGCGGCGCCAGGTTCGGAAGTCGCGGATGGGTGACGTGCCCCAGGCGAGGGGGAAGTCGAGCTCGTCCTTGAGGAGCGGATGGAAGTCGGGGAGATTGCCTTCGACCATGCCCATCGCTTCCACCACTCGGGTTCAGCCGCGCTCATAGGGCGTCCAGTCCCCGAGGTACGTACGGCGCGTGTGGGTCGCCGCCTCGTCCTCGCTGAGCTGCGGCCGGTTGTCGGGGACCGAAATCACCGCGCCCGGACCGGAGTTGGCGAACTCGCGAAAGCGCATGGTCTGCCACGGGTACGCCTCGCGCATGTTGATGTAGGGCGCCACCGCGTCGATGCCCGGGCCGAGCCAGGTGTCCCGTACGACGAGGGACGGCCAGGCGGTCGTCTCGTACGAGGGCACCCACGGCCGGGCGATCTTGTACGCACCGTCCTCGGCACCGGAGGTGATCCGGGACCGCACGGCCAGGAAGCCGTAGGGGTTCGCGCGTGCCGTGGCCGGAGCGAACACCATGCCCTCGGGCCTGAAGCTCACCTCCCGGTCGAGCGTGTGGAAGTGGCAGCGCTCGAAGACCGCCCGCGCCCGCCCGAACACGAAGTCCACGTCACCCTCGACGTAGCAGTCGCGGTAGTACTGCCGGTCGAAGGCGGCCAGCGCGGTCGTGTCCGCGAACAGCGTGTCCTGGTGGGCCAGGAGACGGACCCGCTCGAAGCGCGAGCGGTCCCCCGTGACGTACGCGGCGACGGCCTGCGTCCCCGTGATCTCCGGGTGGTCGGCGCGCAGCCAGTCGTTGGCGAGGGTCAGTCCGCGCACGGTGAGCCCGGGCGCCGCCGAAGTGAAGGTGGCGGAGCCTGCCGTGCCGTACGTGCCGGAGCCGTCGGGTTTCTGCTTCCCGTTGGCGTTGTCGTAGACGATGACGGCGTCACGCGGGTCAGGGGTGGCGCCGCGCAGCGTCAAGTCGGCTGTCCCCGCAGGGATGTTGACGACCTCACGGTAGGTGCCCGGGTGCACGACGATCGTCCAGCCGGGGCCGGTGACCGCGTCGACGGCGGCCTGGACGGAGTCGCCGGGGCGGACGTGCAGCACCCGGCGTCCATTGGCGAGGGCGGGGCCCGCCGCGACGGCGGGGGTGGTGCTCAGCGCCGAGAAGGCGGTGAGCACCCCCGCCGTCAGGAGCGTACGGCGGCGCATCTCAGCAGTCCTTCCACGGGGCCCAGTCACCGAGATACGCCTCGCGTTTCGCCAACTCGGCTTCGCTCGCGCTGAGTTGGGGCCGGTTCTCCGGGACGGTGACCGAGGCGCCCGGGCCGGTGTTCCGGTACTCGGCGAACCGCTGGTTCTGCCAGGGGTGGGAGGACGACATGTTCGTATACGGCGCCACCGCGTCGATGCCGGCGCCCAGGCGGGTCTCGCGCACGGTCAGCATCGGGCGGGCGGTGGTGTCCGAGCTCGGCACCCAGGGACGCGCCAACTTGTAGTAGGCGTCCGGGGCTTCACTGGTCACGCGGCTTCGGGTGACGAGGTAGCCGCGCGGGTTGGCGCCCACGGTGGAGGGCGCGAAGACGAAGCCGTACGGGGCCGAGGTGAGGTCCGTGCGGTTCAGTGTGTGCAAGTGGCAGTGCTCGAACACGGCGGTGGCCCGGCCGAAGACGAAGTCCACGTCGCCCTCGGCGTAGCAGTGCGCGAAGTACTGCCGGGCGAAGGTCTCGCGGGCCATCGAGTCGGCGTACAGGGTGTCCTGGTGGCCGAGGAACCGGCAGTGGTGGAAGGCCGATCGGTCGCCCTGCACCTTGATCGCGACGGCCTGGGTGCCGCTCATCCCGGGATGGTCGGCGCGCAGCCAGTCGTTGGCGAAGGTGATCCAGCGGGCGGTGAACCCGTCGGCCTGCACGGTCGTGGTGGCCGAGCCGGTCGTGCCGTAGGTGCCGCCGCCGGGCTTGGGCGTACCGGCCGCGTTGTCGTACACGACGACCACGTCACGCGGGTTCTCGGAGGCGCCGATCCAGGTCATCTCCGTACGGTCGACGCCGACGGCGACGGTCTCACGGTAGGTGCCCGGGGCGATGACCAGGGTGTGGCCACCGCCGGTCACCGAGCTCACCGCGGCCTGGACGGTGGTGAAGTCGCCGGCGCCGCCCGCGTCCACGTACAGGGTGCGCCGGGTGAGGCGGGCGGAGGGCGAACCGTAGCGGCCGAAGCGGGACCTGGACGGGGACCCGCCGGCCGCGTGCGCGGTGTCCGTGAGGCCCAGCGCGAGCGCGGCGCCCGCGCTCGCGACGAGGAACGACCGTCTGGCGACAAGTGGTTGACTCACCGTCAGCAGTCCTTTCCGGCGCCCGCGCGGTGGCCGACGATGCCCGGGACGGCCTTCGGCGAGTCGACCCGCGTGCGCAGCGTCGGCGTCCAGCCCGCACCGGACTGGAGGGTCTCGCCGGGGATCTCCGCGTTGTGCACGGCGATCAGGTCCGTGAGCTTCCCGTTGACGTAGTTGTTCTTGGCGGTCAGCGGGGACTCGTTCCACTTCTTGAGCGCCTTGCCGACGCTGGTACCGGCCGGCAGCGAGATGGCGTTGTCGCTGGCGTGGAGCTGCGAGGAGATGCCGACGCCGAAGATGTAGTAGTCGTCCTTCTGTTCCTCGTTCACCACGTAGTGGTTGTTGTAGACGTCGACCTGTCCGAACCGCACACGCGGCGAGCGCTGGAGGATCCCGTCGAAGAGGTTGTGGTGCATGGTGACCTTGAGCTTGCCGGAGTCGAGGGCGGCGGTGCTGTCGCTGTTCCCGATCAGCATGTTCTTGTCGTGGTCCTGGAAGCGGTTCCAGGACACGGTCACATAGTTGGAGCCGCGCACGATGTCCGTCAGCCCGTCGTGCTGCTGGAAGACCTTGCCGAAGTAGACCGGGCGCTCGCTGTCGGGGTAGCGCCCGTCGGTGAACGTGTTGTGGTCGATCCACACGTGATCGGTGCCGAAGACGACCACGGCGTCGTACTCGGAGTTCCAGTTGCCGGTTTTGTTGTCGTCGGTCGGGTCCCACTTCGGGAAGCAGTCGAGCGGGGCCTCGATGGTCAGGTTGCGCAGGATGACGTTCGAGACGCCCTTGATCTGGAGGCTGCCGCCGAGGATGCCGGAGTTCTTGCCGACGCCGACGATGGTGGTGTTGCTGGGGACGGCCGCCTTGATGACGCCGTCCTGGTTGGCGGCGGACGCCACACGGGCGTCCTCCTGCGGACCGCTGGCGACCTTGTCGTTGCCCCAGACGGCCGGGTCGTAGTCCTTGAGGTACTGCTGGAGGTCGTACCCCCCGGCGGTGAAGGCCTCGCAGCCGTCGGATACCGCGTCGATCATGCCCTTGACCTTGATGATCTTGGGTGCGTTGCCACCGTCCTTCAGAGCGGCCTTGAACTCGGCCCACGTGGTCACCGTGTAAACGTGCTCGGCGTCGGCTGCCGCGCCCCCGGTGGTGCCGGTGCCCTCCGAGCCCCACCCGTCATTCGTGGCGAGGGTCTCGCGCCCGAGGTCGCGGCCCTGGGCTTGGGCGGTGACAACGGTGCCGGTGACGGCGAGAACGAGGGCGGTGCATCCAATGAAGGATGTCATGACATGGGCATGCCAGGTACGGGTACGCATGAGTGAGGGTCCTTTCAAGCAAAGGAGAGGTGACGCCCCCTTCAGGGGCGCGGGGAACTGCGCGACCAGCCACATACGGCCCGCAGTCACAGACCGGCCCTCGTGGACCGGCCTTCCAAGCAGGCGCTAAGCCTCGGGCCAGGTGATCCAGGACTCCGGGATCAAGTCGTCCAGCCGCCGCACGTCCCGTGGTGCCAGCACGCGACGACGCAACAGCTCCCCCACCACCAGCCGTGCCACAGCGATGGCACCCGGCGGATTGAAGTGCGTGTTGTCCTGCTCGGTCGCGGTCCAGTTGAAGTACTTCTTGGTCTCCTCGACGCCGAGCTCCTGCCAGAGCGCGATCGTCAGAGCCTGGATGTCGAGCAGCGCGACGTCATCGGCCTCGGCGAGGGCACGCATCGCCGCCGGATAGTCGCCGTGGGTGCCCACGGCGTTGCCGTCGGCGTTGAACTTCCTGCGCTCCACGGACGTGGCGAGCACCGGCCGCGCACCACGGGCCCGCGCGCCGTCGATGTACTGGCGGAGGTAGTCCTGGTACGTCGTCCAGGGCTCGGTGTAGCGCGTGGGGTCGGCGGACTTGGAGTCGTTGTGGCCGAACTGGATCAGCAGGAGGTCGCCGGGCCGGATCGCTTCGAGGATGGCGTCGAGGCGCCCCTCGTCGATGAAGCTCTTCGAACTGCGGCCGTTCACTGCGTGGTTGGCGACGTTCAGCCGCTCGTGCAGAAAGAACGGGAGAGCCATGCCCCATCCGGTCTCGGGCGCGGCGACGGCGTACTTCTGAGCGGCGGTGGAGTCACCGGCGATGTAGAGGGTGCGCCCGCGTGGGCGTCCCTGCGGGGAGGCGACTGCGGGACCCGTCGCCGCGACGGCGAGGGGTACGGCGGCGAGCGCCGCGGTGGTGATCTGTCTGCGGGTGAGCGACACGACGGTGTGCCTTTCGGGCAAGGGAGTTGCGCGGTTCGTGCAGGAGGTGGTGCCTTTCGCGTGGGGGGGTTCAGGTGCTTCAGGCGTGGGGGGGGTTCAGGTGCTTCAGGCGTGGGGAGGGTAGAGGGCCGGCGGCGGGGCGCCATGTGATCCACCGCCGACCCTGGTCCGCGCCCCTTTCAGGGGCGCGGGGAACTGCGCGACCAGCCACAACGGACCCGCAGTCACAAACCGGCCTTCCTGCGAACTACTAGCCCTTCTGCTCACTCCACTCCGCCTGCGCGGTGTTGAGCTGCTCAGCCATCGTGTCCAGGAAGTCCTTCGCGCTCATCGAGCCGTTCACGACCTTCTGGAAGGCCGGCTCGTTGTCGGTCTTGGAGATGGTGCCCCAGTCGGGGAGGTAGTACGGCAGCTGCACGATGCTGGTGGAGCCGTCACTGAGGGCATCGGCGGCGAGCTTCGTCGGTTCGGCCGCGGAGACCCAGGGGTCCTTGGCGGCGTCGGTGTTCGCCGGGACCTGCCCCGCGGACTCGTTGAACTTGGAGTTCTCCGCGTGCGACGTGGCGAACTCGATGAACTTCCAGGCGGCTTCCTTGTTCTTGGAGCTCTTGAACAGGCCGAGTCCGTCGACCGGATTGGAGACCTGCACCCGCTTGCCGCCGGGACCGACCGGCTGCGGAATACCCCGGAACTTGTCGGTGCCGAACGCCTTCACGTGGTCCTGGTAGGAGCCCAGGTTGTGGTTCAGCATGCCGATGGTGCCGGAGTCCCACTGGGCGACCATCTTGGTGAAGTCGTTGTTGAGGTCGGCGGCCGGAGTGGTCTTCTTGTAGAGGGCCACGTACTTCTCCAGGGCCGCCACGTTCTTCGGGTCGTTGACCGTGGTCTTCTCGCCGCTGGAGTCCCAGAACGACGTGAGGCCGGACTGCCCGTACATCGCGTCCAGCGCCTGGGCGATGGAGCCGGCGCCACCGCGGATGGTGTAGCCGAACTCGTTCTTGTCCTCGTTGGTCAGCTTGTCCGCGGCCTCGTAGAACTTGTCCCAGGTGGTCGGCGCGTCCAGGCCCGCCTTCTTGAACAGGTCGGTGCGGTAGTAGAGGACACCGTTGTTGGCGGAGGTCGGGATCGAGTACAGCTTGTCGTCGTCGCCGCCGGCGGACTGCAGCGACTTGACCATGTCCTCGTTGAGCTTGCCGTTGAGGGAGGACTTGGCGAGACGGTCGTCCAGCGGCTCCAGCGCGTTCTGGGCGGCGATCGCGGCGATCATCGCCGCGCCGACACCTCCGACGTCCGGCAGACCGCCGCCCTGGATGGAGGTGTCGACCTTGGACTGGTACTCGGTCGAGGCGATCCCGACGTACTCGACGTCGATCTTCGGGTTCGCCTTCTCGAAGTCGGCGATGATCTCCTTCCAGATGTCGGTGCGGACACCGCCGTTGTTGTCCCAGAAGACGATCTTGCCCTTGCCGCTGCCCTCATTGCCCTTGTCGCCCGCGGTCCCGCTGCCGTCGTCACCGCAGGCGGTGGCGGTCAGCGCGAGCACGGCGCTCAGGGCGACGGCGGCGGCCGAACGGCGCCCGCCTTTGCTGCTCCGGTGATTGCTGATCTTCATTGGTCGGCTCTCTTCTTCTTCTGGATCCAACGAGGGTTGTTGCGAGGTTGTGGGGGTCAGTGGCGGGCGTGGGGTGCCCAGTTGTCGGTCCCGGCGAGGTAGTCGGCGACCGTGTGCGTGGCCGCCTCCGCGCCCGACATCTGCGGCCGGTCGACGCTGACCGTCGCGCCCGGGCCGTACGTGCGGTACTCGGTGAAGCGGGCGTCCTGCCACGAGAAACCGCCCATGTCGGTCCACGGCGAGGACTTGACCGCCGCGGGCAACTCGGTTTCACGGAAGAGGACTTGGGCGACGGCGTCGGGATTGCCGCCCGGGTGCCAGGGCCTGCCGAGGTGGAAGGACCCGGCGGGCGCGTCGCTCACGACCTTCGACCTGGTGATCAGGAACCCGTACGGGTTGTCCTTCCAGGTCGAAGCGGCCGTGATGTAGCCGTTGTTGGTCGTGGAACCCCGGCTGAGCGCCTTGATGACCGAGCGCTCGATGACGGTGGTCGCACGTCCGTAGATGAAGTCGACGTCGCCCTCGATGTACGAGTCGCGGACATAGACCCGGCTGATCACGTCGAGCTTGGGGCTGTCGGTCATCAGCGTGTCCTGGTTGCCCAGGAAGGCCGTGTCCTCGAAGACGATCCGGTCGCCCGTCGTCTTCATGGCGAGGGCCTGCTCGGCGCCGTACTCGTACGCGGCCTCGTCGAAGTCGTTGCTGAAGGTGAGGTTGCGCGCCGTGACGTCGTTCGCGGCGATCCGCACGGTGGCGCTCCCGGTGGAGCCGCCGAACTGGGCGGGCGTGTCGAAGACGATGACCGTGTCGGAGCGGTCCTGTCCAGTCCCCTGGAGCACCACGTTCGGTTTCGTGGCGGGGACAAGGACCTTCTCGCGGTACGTGCCGGGCGCGATCCGGATCGTCACGGTGGAGTCGTTGCCGTCGGGCACGGCGTCCACGGCGGCCTGGACGGTCGGGTAGTCCGCCGGGACGTTCAGGACGGTGTCGGTGCCGAGCTTCTTCTGCGGTCCGGAGAACTTCGACACGAGGGCGGGGACGGCCGCCGCCGGGTCGAGCCGGTAGTCGTAGAAGGCCTTCGGATCGAAGGCCGCGCCCCACGCCTCATGGCGCCCGGTGGTGTTCTTCAGGATCGACCCGCGCTGCACCAACTCGGCGGTGGCGTCGGCCTGGTGGGGATGCTGGACGTCCCGGTAGTAACTGTTCTCGATGACCATCTTGGTCTGGCCGCGCGACCAGTTGCCGTACGTCCACACCGGGTCGCCGGGGTCGGCCTGTGCCGTCAGGTAGTTGTTGTAGAGGTGTGCGTAGGCGCAGTTGTCGGCGGACGGGTTGCGCTGCTTCGTACCGCTGAACAGGTTGTGGTCGATGGTGATCTGGGTCTTGACGTTCGTCGTCCAGCCGATGCCGATGGTCTTGTTGTTGTTCTCGAAGCGGTTGTAGGAGACGGTGACGTACTCGCTGTCCTTGCGGACGTCGAGCTGCCCGTCGCAGATCCGTGAGAAGCGGTTGTGGTCGATCCAGACGTGGTGGACGGTGTCCATCTGGATGCCGTCGAAGTCGGTGTCCTTGCAGTCCCAGTTGCCCTCGACGTACGAGTCGCGGATCGTCAGGTTCCGGATGATCACGTTGTGGGTGCCGGGCTTCAGGTTCAGCTCGCCCTGGACGAGCTCCCCGGCCGTGCCCACGCCGATGATGGTCTTGTTCGAGGTCACGACGACGTTCGCGCCGAACGGCTCGGCCTTGATCGTGCCGGCCACCCGGATGACGTACGGTTCCTCGGCCGCCGCGTACCGCTCCAGGTCGGCCTGGGTGGTCACGGTGACGACCTTGCCGCCGGCGCCGCCCGTCGTACCGCCTTCGAGGGAGGCGAAGCCGTGGGCCTTGTCGGCCCAGCGGGGCGCCGCCGTCGCCGTCTCCGTGACCGGCGCGGCATCGGCCGGCGCGGCCTCGGCCGGGGTGATGGCCCCCAGCCCCAGCGAGGCCACCAGGGCGGCGACCGTGACCAGGGCTCGGCCGAAACCGAAACCGGAGCCCGCTCCCGCTCCCGGTCTCGGCAAGCGCTTGCTGCTACGGAGGTGCGTCATTGCGGCTCCCAACAGGCGTACAGGTGACGTGACTTCAGTCGTTCGGTGCGGTGATGCGGAACTGCGTGAACGTGGCCGCCCCGGCGTGTCCCCCGCCGGTCGGCGCGAGCGCGAAGAGGCCGAGCAGGGCGCCGACCCACCGCCAGGGAGTGGCGGCGAAGACCGGCCCGGAGGGCTGCCAACCGCTCCCGTCACCGCCGGGGGGCCTGGGCGGTGTCCCCCCAGAAGGCAACGCGTAGGAGAAACGGCAGCGCGCCCCCGCACCGATCTCGATCCGCAGCCGCACCTGCCCCTCGGGAGCGATCCGCGGATGGGCGGCATCCCGCTCCCTCTCGGCGACCGACTCGGCGAACCGGTGCACCAGATGGACCGTCCCGTCAGCCCCCCGCTGCAGCCCGATCCAGCTGAACGCGTCGCCGAGCACGGCGAGTCCGGCGCGGGCTCCGGGCTCCTCGGCGTCGAGCCGCAGCTCCACCTCGACGGTGCAGGGCATCCCGGGCAGCCGCTGCGTGAGCACGTTCGGCAGCTTGCGCAGATCGTGCGCGTCGGCCGTCCGAACGCAGGTCAGCCGCAGTCCGTCGCCCGAGTGCTGGGTCGCCCAGCCGTCCTGCGGATTGGCGGTCCACTGCCACTGCCGTCCGAACCGACCGCCGGGGAAGCCGTCGTCGGTGGCAGGCGCCGACAGCGGCTGTCGCGGCAGGTCTGGCTTCTTGTGTACGGAGACGGGGGTGCCCTCGTCGCCGAGCACGGGCCAGCCGTCCGTACCCCAGCGCATCGGCTGGAGGTGGACCACCCTCCCGTACGCGCCCCGCTCCTGGAAGTGCGCGAACCAGTGCTCGCCGGAGGGGGTTTGCACCCAGCCGCCCTGGTGGGGGCCGTTGACGTCGGTGTCGCCCTGCTCCAGGACGATCCGCTCCTCGTAAGGACCGAAGAAGTCACGCGAGCGGAAGGCGCCCTGCCAGCCGGTCTCGACTCCCCCGGCGGGAGCGAAGATCCAGAACCAGCCGTCGTGCCGGTACAGCTTCGGCCCTTCGAGCGTGAACCAGCCGGGAATGCGGTCACCGTCGACGATCAGCTTGCCGTCGTCGAGCAGGCCGGTGGCGTCGGGCAGCATCCGGTGGCCGGTGAGCCGGTTCTTCACGCCGGAGCGGGACTTGGCCCAGGCGTGCACGAGGTACGCCTCGCCGGTCTCCTCGTCCCACAGCGGGCAGGCGTCGATGAGTCCCTTGCCCGCCTTGATCAGGTGGGGGCGGGTCCAAGGACCGCGTATCTCGGGGGCGTTGATCTGGTAGATGCCGTGGTCGGGGTCGCCCCAGAAGATCCAGAAACGGTCGTCGTGATGGCGCAGGGCGGGCGCCCAGACACCGCAGTCGTGGCGCGGCTTCCTGAACTCGGCCCCCGGCTCCAGGAATTGGAGCGCGTGGCCGACGAGCGTCCAGTTGACCAGGTCGCGGGAGTGCAGCAGCGGCAGGCCCGGGGCGCGGCCGAAGCTGGAGGCCGTCATGTAGAAGTCGTCGCCGACGCGGACGAGGTCGGGGTCGGACCAGTCGGCGTTCAGGACAGGGTTGCGGTACGTGCCGTCGCCGAGGTCGGCGGAGAACGGGGTGCCGGCCTGGTTGCTCGAGGACCCACCGCCGTGCGGACGCGTACTCATGGGCTCACCGCCTTGCGGACGAGTGCCGCCGCTTCGCCCCGGTCGAGACGGCCGTCGGCGACGACGGTGACGATCCGGCGTACGACGGTCTCCCCGGCCGGGATCGGCAGCCGCTCCTCGTGGGCGAGGGACGAGCCGACGCCCGGGTACTCGCCGGTGCGGACGAACCACGGGTCTCGCCGGGTCTGTTCGGTGGCCCCGGCGAAGACCAGGGTCCAGTCGGAGCCGACGAGCGCGAGCCAGTCGGCCCGCGCGCCGTGCACGGCCTCCTCGCCCTCGGTGCCGGCCGTGAACACGGCGGGCGTCCCGGCCTCCTTGCGGGCCCGCCAGAAGAAGCCGCCGTAGGCCGCGCCGGGACGGCCGTTGGTCGCCGGGCTGCCGATCGACAGCGGCTCGGTGGTCGTGTTGGTGAGCGAGAAGGTGAAGTCCAACGCCCAGGCGGAGTCGGTGAGTTCGACGGCCGCGACGGTACGCCGCTCGCGCAGCAGCTCGTTGCCCGCGGCCACCCAGCGCAGCTCCTCCACGAAGCCGTCGGGGTCGCGGATCTGGAAGGCGGAGTGCCGCTGGGCGCCGTGGTTGTCCAGCTCGGTGGGTCCCTGGTCGCGTACGTAGGTGCGTCCGCCCCAGAAGTTGTGCCCCTCGACGTCGGGAACGGCGACACCGACGCCGAGGTGGTGGATGTGGTCGGCGGGGCTGAGTTCGGTGACAGCCGTGCCGGCCAGGGTGGTGACCGGGTGGAAGTACGGACGCGGTGAGAGCTTGGGCGGCAGTTCGGGCCGGGTGATGTAGCGGCCGACCGGGCGGCCCGCGACGCGCAGCACCAGCGAGTCGTTGTTCATCGGGTACTCACCTCGTTCCTGAGCGGCCACGAGGCGCCCAGCTCGGAGTAGAGGGCGAGGGTGTCGGCGGCGGCCGCGACGAGTCCGTCGACACCGCGCACGACCCGGCGGTTCTCGTCGGGCACCCGGTACCAGGCGTCGTCGGGCAGTGCGACCGGGTCCGGTGCCTGCCGGATCGCTTCGACGACCTTCATGAAGGCACCCGTCGAGGCGGGCGTGACCAGCAGGTCGGCGCGGCCTTCGAGGTGCTCGACGAGGTTCTCCAGCAGGTCGGTCCTGCCGTACGAGATCTCCTCCGGGCCGTGTCCCGAACGCTGGACGAGGACGCGGTCCTGCTTGTACCAGAAGGTGATCCGGCCGCTGGTGCCGTGCACGAGGACGTACGGCTCGTCGGGGTGCTCGGCGCACAGGGTCGCGGCGACGGTGACCCGGCCGCCGCTGGAGGTGGTGACACGGACGCACGAGGTGTCGTCCGACTCGATGTCGTTGGCGCGCAGCAGCTCCGTCTCGATGCCGGTGACGTCCTCGGCGCCGGTGGCGCCGGCGAGCGCGAGGGCGGTGGCGACGGCGTGCGCGAGGGGGTTGGTCAGCGCGCCGTCGACGACGTCGACGCCGTTGAGCCGGCGCCGTCCGGCCCAGGGCGCGCGGCGGTAGTACTCCTCGGCGCGCGCCCAGGCCCCTGCTCCGCCGACGCCGTCCACCCGGCCGATCGTGCCCTGCGCGACCAGTTCCCGGATCGCGGGCACGGCGTGCGAGCCCATCGACTGGAAGCCGATCTGGCAGACCACTCCGGCGGCGGCGACCCCGTCGGCCATGCGGCGGAACTCGGCGTAGGAGGGCGCGGGCGGCTTCTCGAGCAGCAGGTGTACGCCCTTGGCGGCGGCGGTCAGCGCGAGGTCCGTGTGGGTGGGGATCGGCGTGCAGATCACCGCGATCGCGGCGCCGGTGGAGTCGAGCAGAGCGCCGAAGTCGGCGGACTGCTCCGGGGGTTCACCCGGTGCGGAGAAACCGTCCAGCTCCTCCGCGGTCAGCGGCGTCAGTTCGCAGATTCCGGCCAGCCGGACCAAGCCCTTGTCCTGGAGGCGGCGGATGTTCTCCAGGTGCCAGCGGCCGTGACCGCGGGCACCCGCGAGGACGACGGGAAGGGGAGCTTCGTACGAGGTCGTGGACGTCGTGGACCCCATGGAAGCGGCCCTGGCCCCGGGGTAAGCGGTCATCGGATCCTCCCCGCTCCCGCGCCGCGCTCCACCTCTCGGTCGGCACGTTCGGCGCTGTCGATCTTTCCGTGCAGGATGGGCGTCCAGCCGACGTCGGCGGTCAGGTCGCGCTCGCTGCCGGAGTTGTAGGCGTTGTAGATGGTGAGCAGGTCGACGGGGAAACCGTTGAAGACCGTCCCGGACGCGTGCAGGGCGGTGCCGTTCCAGCTCTTCACGAGGTCGGCCGCCTCGATGTGGCCCGGGGTGGTGAACGCGTTGTTCTCGGCGTGGATCGCCGACTCGGTGGAGACCCCGATCGAGTAGCGGTAGTCGTGGACGTCTTCGGGGACGACGTACCGGTTGTTGTAGAGGTGCACCTGGCCGAAGCGGACGCGCGGGGCACGCTGGACGACGGACTCGAACTCGTTGTGATGCAGGGTGACGCGGAGCTTGCCGCGGTCGCCGGTGGCCGTGTCGCCGTTGCCGATCAGCATCGCCTTGTCGTGGTCGGCGAACCGGCTCCAGGAGACGGTCACCAGGTCGGAGGCGTTGGTGATGTCCAACAGGCCGTCGTGGCGCAGGTAGTTGCGGCCGAAGTAGGTCGGCTCGTCCTCGTCGGGGTGGCCCTTGTCGGAGGCCGTGACGTGGTCGACCCAGACGTGGGTGGCGCCGCGCAGCCAGAGGGTGTCGTAAGCCGTCTTCCAGTCGCCGAGGCCGCCGGTGTTGGGCTGCCAGACGGGGAAGCAGTCGTAGGCGTCGCGCAGTTCGAGGTTGCGGACTATGACGTTGTCCGCGTTGCCGACCTGGAGGCTGGCGCCCTTCAGTACGGCCTTGTCGCCGAGCCCGACGATCGTGGTGTTGGAGCCGACGGCGAACACGATCCGTTCGGCCTGCTTGGCGGCGGAGGCCTGGCGGGCCTCCTCCTGCGGGCCGGCTGGCTTGGCCGAACCCCAGGTCCGCGGGTCGTACGCGGCCAGGTACTTCTTCACGCTGTAGCCGTCGGTCGCGTAGTCGTCGCAGTCCAGCCTGTTGCCCGCGGCGTCGGTGTTGGCGTCGATCGTCCCCGCGACCTTGATGATCTTCGGGGTCGCGCTGCCGCCGTCGAGCGCGCGGACCAGCTCGGCCCGGTCGCGTACGGTGAAGACGTGGGCCTCGTCGGCCGCGGCACCGCCGGTCGTGCCGCCCTCGGCGGCGGCCCAGCCGTCGTTCGGGGCCAGGGTCTCGCGGCTGATGTCGCGGGCCTCGGCGTTCGCCGGAACGCCGGCGCTCAGCGCCGCCAACAGGCCGCAGGCGAGGGTGCCTTGGAGGATGCGGCGCCCTCTGGTCGTACGCGGCAGGAAGGTGCGGATCCCTCTCAACACCGCAGTCCGCCTTGTCCCTTCGCTCCCTCTCAACCCTTCGCTCCGGGTCATCCCTTCACCGCCCCGGCGCTGAAGCCCGTGATCAGCCACTTCTGGATGAAGGCGAAGACGATCACGACGGGCAGGGCCGCGATGATGCCGCCGGCGGCGAGCGCGCCCAGGTCGACGCTGTCGGCGCTCATCAGGCTGTTGAGGCCGACGGGGATCGTCTGCTTGTCCTGGTTGCTGAGGAACATCAGGGCGAACAGGAAGTGGTTCCAGGAGTGCACGAAGGCGAAGGAGCCGACGGCGATGAGGCCGGGCCGCAGCAGCGGCAGCACGACGACCCGGAAGGCGGTGAACCGGTTGCAGCCGTCGACCCAGGCCGCCTCTTCCAGGGAGTACGGGACGTTCCGGATGAAGCCGCTGATCAGGATCATCGACAGCGGCAGCTGGAAGACGGTCTCCGCGATGATGACGCTGCCCAGCGAGTTGATCATCTGGAGCTCGGCGAAGATCTGGAACAGCGGCACGAGGAGCAGCGCGCCCGGCACGAACTGGGAGCAGAGCAGCGCCAGCATGAAGACGCGCTTGATCTTGAAGTCGAAGCGGGCGAGCGCGTAGCCGCCGGCGAGCGCGACGAGCGTGGTCATCACGAGTGTGGCGATGCCGACGTAGACGCTGTTCTCGAAGTACGTGCCGAAGCTGCGCTCGTTCCACACCTTCTCGAAGTGCTCGAAGGTCATGGGCCAGGGCACGAGCGAGGTCGAGCCGGGCTTGCGCAGGGCGAAGAGCAGGATCCAGTAGAAGGGAATGAGCGTGAAGAGCAGGTAGATGCCGAGGGGGAGGTAGATCTGCCAGCGCGGGGCCTCGTCCCAGGCCCGCCGGGTCTTCCTCGGTCGTCCCGTGGGCTCCTCGGCCGCCGGGGCGGCTACCGCCGGGGGGCTGATCTCGATGTCCTTGGTGATCACTTGTCCCCACCTCCGAACTTGCTCAGCCTCAGATAGACCATCGAGAAGAAGAGCAGAATGACGAACGCGACCGTGGTCAGGGCCGACGCGTAGCCGAAGTTGTGCGCGTCGACGCTGGTGTTGGCGATGTAGAGCGGGAGTGTCGTCGTCTCGCCCGCCGGTCCGCCGCCGGTGAGTGTGTAGAGCAGGTCGACGTTGTTGAACTCCCAGACCGCGCGCAGCAGCGTGGACAGGATGATCGCGTCCTTCAGGTGCGGCAGCGTGATGTGGAAGAACTGCTGGAAGCGGCTGGCTCCGTCGACCTCGGCGGCCTCGTACAGGTCCTTCGAGACGGACTGGAGGTCGGCGAGGATGAGGATCGCGAAGAAGGGGACCCCGCGCCACAGGTCCGCGACGACCGCCGCGGAGAAGACGGTCGAGGTGTCCGACAGCCAGCTCGTGCCGTAGTCACCGATACCCATGTCGGCGAGGTAACGGGTGATGCCTGTCTGGGAGTTGTAGAGCAGCACCCAGATCGCGGAGGTGAGCACACCGGACACGGCCCACGGCGAGAACACCATCGCGCGGCCGAGCGACCGTCCCACGAAGGTCTGGTTGACGATCAGCGCGAGCGCCAGACCGAACATCAGCTGCAGACCGACCTCGACGACGACCCACTTGGCGCTGAAGACCAGCGTGTCCCAGAACAGCGGGTCCTCGGTGAAGGCGTGCACGAAGTTGTCGAAGCCCGCGTAGCCGTTCCGCCACGGCTTGGTGGGGTTGTAGTCCTGCAGGCTGTAGTAGAAGACGCTGAGCACCGGGTAGGCGATGAAGCCCAGCATCAGCAGTCCCGCCGGGGCGATCAGCAGGTACGGGAGCTTGCGGGGCGTCGCTGAGCCACGGCGCCGCCGGGGTGGCGCGGGCTTTTTCGCCACGGCTGCGGCTTGCGCCATGACTGTCTCCGTTCTCGGGGGTGCGGGTGGTGCCGTGCACTCTTGCTGTGCGGTCTGATCGGTCCGGTTCACTCCTGTGAAAGCGCTTGCTATCTGGCCAGTCCTCGGTGAAGCGCTGTGCGTGGTTGTGCGTGATCTCGGCCGGCAGGGGCGCCGGTGGGCTCGCCCCTCAGCCAGTGGGCCTGTCCCTCAGCCCGCGTACGGGTCCTGCACCTTGCCCGGCCGCGCGAGGAACTCGAAGTCGCAGCCGGTGTCCGCCTGGGTGATCTGTTCGTTGTAGAGCGCGCCGTAGCCGCGCTCGTACCGCTCGGGCGGCGCGGTCCACTGAGCCCGGCGCCGCGCCAACTCGTCGTCGTCCACGTTGAGTTGGAGCAAGCGCGTATCGACGTCGAGCGTGATGGTGTCGCCGGTGCGGACCAGGGCGAGCGGTCCGCCGACGTACGACTCCGGCGCCACATGCAGCACGCAGGTGCCGTAACTCGTGCCGCTCATCCGGGCATCGGAGATCCGCACCATGTCCCGTACGCCCTGCTTCAGCAGGTGGTCGGGGATGGGCAGCATCCCGTACTCGGGCATGCCCGGGCCGCCCTTCGGGCCGGCGTTGCGCAGCACCAGCACGGTGTCCGCCGTGATGCCCAACTCCGGGTCGTTGATGGTCCGCTGCATGGTCTTGTAGTCGTCGAAGACGACCGCCGGACCGGTGTGCTTGAGCAGGTGCGGCTCGGCGGAGATGTGCTTGATGACCGCGCCGTCGGGGCAGAGGTTGCCGCGCAGGACCGCCACGCCGCCCTCGTCCGCGACCGGGTTGTGGCGCGGCCGGATCACGTCGTCGTTGTGGACGAGTGCTCCGTCGAGCTGTTCGCGCAGCGTGTCGTGCGAGACGGTCGGCCGGTCCAGGTGCAGCAGATCGGTGATCCGCGACAGGAATCCGGGCAGGCCACCCGCGAAGTGGAAGTCCTCCATCAGATACGTCTGCCCGCCGGGCCGTACGTTCGCGAGCACCGGCACCGTTCGCGCGATCCGGTCGAAGTCGTCGAGGGTGAGCCGGACTCCGGAGCGGCCGGCCATGGCGATGAGGTGGATCACGGCGTTGGTGGAGCCGCCGAGTCCGAGGACTGTGGTGACAGCGTCCTCGTAGGCTTCCTGGGTGAGGATCTCGGAGAGTTTCCGGTCCTTGTGGACTTGTTCAACGATTCTCATGCCGGATGCGGCGGCCATCCGATCGTGGCCCGAGTCCACGGCGGGGATGCTCGACGCGCCCGGGACCGTGACCCCGAGTGCCTCAGCGGCCGCGGTCAGCGTGGACGCCGTACCCATGGTCATGCAGTGCCCGGGTGAGCGCGCGAGCCCGCTCTCCAGCTCGGTCATCTCGCAGTCGCCGATGAGCCCGGCGCGCTTGTCGTCCCAGTACTTCCACATGTCGGTGCCGGAGCCGAGGATCTCGTTGCGCCAGTGGCCCGGCAGCATGGGCCCGGCGGGCACGAAGACGGCGGGGAGGTCCACCGAGGCGGCACCCATGAGCAGCGCGGGCGTGGACTTGTCGCAGCCGCCCATCAGCACGGCGCCGTCCACCGGATACGACCGCAGCAGCTCCTCGGTCTCCATCGCGAGCATGTTGCGGTAGAGCATCGGGGTCGGCTTCTGGAAGGTCTCGCTGAGCGTCGACACCGGGAACTCGAGCGGGAAGCCGCCGGCCTGCCACACTCCCCGCTTGACCGCCTGGGCCCGGTCCCTCAGGTGGACGTGGCAGGGGTTGATGTCGGACCAGGTGTTGAGGATCGCGATGACGGGCTTGCCCAGGTGCTCCTCGGGCAGGTAGCCGAGCTGGCGGGTGCGGGCGCGGTGGCTGAACGAGCGCAGCCCCTCCGTCCCGTACCACTGGTGGCTGCGCAACTCTCTTGGCGTGTCGGTCATATGGACCACCCCGAGGCGATGGCGGCGATCTCGGCACGTTCGGACTCGGGGAGCTCCTTGCTCGGCGGCCGGACCTCGCGGCGGCACAGACCGAGGGAGGCCAGGGCCTCCTTCACCACCGTCACGTTGTTGGCGGAACCGTTGGCCGCGCGCAGTTCCTCGAAGCGGCGGATCTGCTCCCACACCTTCATGGCGCCCGCGTAGTCACCGGAACGAAGCGCTTCGATCATGTTCAGCGAAACGGCCGGGGCGACGTTCACCAGACCCGAGGTGAAGCCCGTCGCGCCCGCCGAGAAGTACGAGGGCGCGTACGGCTCCGCGAGTCCGGCCACCCACACGAAGCGCTCGAGTCCCGCGTCCCGGGCGAACGCGGCGAAGCGGGCCGCGTCCGGCACGGCGTACTTCACGCCGATGACGTTCGGGCAGGCATCGGCCAGCTCGGCGAGGCGGGCACCGGGGAGCACCGGGTTGCGGATGTACGGGACGACGCCCAGCTCGGGGACGGCCTCCGCGATCGCCCCGTGGTAGTCGACCCAGCCTCCCGCCGAGACGTACGGGTGCACGGGCTGATGGACCATCACCATCTGTGCCCCGAGCTCGCGGGCGTGGCGGGCGGAGGCGACGGCGGTCGGCACGTCGTGCCCGACCCCGACCAGGATGGCGGCCCGGTCCCCCGCCTCGTCGATGGTCACCTCGGTGACCGTGCGGCGCTCTTCGGGGCTCAGGGCGTAGAACTCGCCGGTGTTGCCGTTGGGCGTGAGAATGCGGACGCCGCCGTCGAGCACCCGGCGCAGCAGTGCCCGGTAGACCTCGTGGTCGATGGTGCCGTCCTCGGCGAACGGGGTCACGGGGATCGCCACCACGTCGGCGAGGGCGGCCCGTTGGGCCTCGAACGTGGTCGTGGTCGCGGTCATTCCTGCTCACCCTTTCCCTGGGCCTCGGGGAAGGCCCGTTGCACGAACGAGGCGATGTGCGAGTGCAGAGCGCGGGCCGCGCCGTCCGAGTCGCCGTCGAGCGCGAGCCGAAGGATCTCCCGGTGCTCGGCGGCCTCGCGCTCCCAGGACGGGTTGGCGGCCCAGGCGACCGCGGAGACCAGGGCGGCCTGGTCCCGGACCTCGTCGAGCATCCGGCCGAGGAGCGGGTTGCCGCAGGTGACGTACAGGGCGCGGTGGAACTCGCGGTTGGCGAGGGAGCGCTGGGCGGTGTCGGTCGCCCCGTCCGCGCGTTCGAGCGCCTCGCGCGCCGTGTCGAGGGAGACCCGGCGCTGCACTGAGCGCCGCAGCGCCTCCGGCTCCAGGAGCAGCCGCACGTCGTACACCTCGCGCGCCATGTCCGCGTCCACCATGCGCACCGTGACGCCCTTGTACTGGTTCATCACGACGAGCCCGGTCCCGGCCAGGGTCTTGAGCGCCTCCCGCACCGGGGTCTTGGACACCCCGAACTGCGCGGCGAGCTCGGTCTCGACCAGGGCCTGACCAGGCGTCAACTGCCCGGTGAGGATGCGGTGTTTGATCCCTTCCAGCACGAACTGCGTGCGGGAGGGGATCGGCGTGGGCACAGAGGTCATGCGCGCCTCTCGGGGATCTCGCGTATCGGATCTCGCGTATCGCGTCTCATATATGACGTACGAAGTACGACGCGATGAAGCTAGGAGGGTGCCCAATGTTTCGTCAATGCTTCTGACAAAAGAAGGTGAGGTTGAACCTTCAGATGATCTTCAGACGACCCTCGCGTCGCCTTCCCGGGCCATGGAGGTGTGCCCGCCGAACACGGCCGCGGCGCGTGCGGTGGCCGCGTGGGGTGTGAGCGTGGGCCCGACGTGAGTGATGAGCAGTTCACCGACATCCGCGGACCGGGCCAACGCACCGGCGTCCTCGGGAGTCAGGTGGACCTGCCCGCCCCCACCATCGCCTTCGCCTTCGCCTTCGCCTTCGCCTTCGCCTTCGCGATGCCGGTCGATGTCGGCCTCACAGAGGAACAGGTCGGCTCCCCGGGCGAGTTCGGCGAGCCCGTCGCAGGGCCCGCTGTCCCCGGAGTACGCCAGGACCCTCCCCTCGCACTCGGCCCGCAGTCCGTACGCCTCGGTGTCGTGCACGACGGCGTGGCTGGTGATCCGCAGCCCGCCGTACCGCACGTCGTCGCCGTCGACCAGGTCCCTGAACTCGAATATCCCGCTCAGGAACCCCGGATCGGGCTGCCCGAAGAACCCCGCGATCCGCTGCCCACAGCCCTTCGGCGCGTGAACCGGAATGGGTGCGTCCGGGGTGAGTCCGCCGTACGCCAGCCCGTAAACGGCGGCCAACAGGTCGGCGCAGTGATCGGCATGCAGATGCGAGATCCAGATCGCCGTCAGCCGCGCCGGATCAGTGTGCCGCTGCAATTCGGCGAACGTCCCCGGCCCGGCGTCCACCCAGACTTCGGCGCCTCCTCCGCTCAGCAGGTAGCCGGAGCAGGGACGCCCGGGCTGGGGGTGCGGGGAGGCGGTGCCGAGGGTGGTGAGGGTGAGGGGCATGCGGGGAGCGTACGGAACCGTCTTCGCGCAGGCGCTTCCTTTCTGTGGCGTCTCTGTGGCGTCTCAGTGGCGTGGCAGGGGCGTCCCGTGGGCGGTGCTAGGACTTCCACCCGGGATCGCGACCGCTGAGCCCGACCGCGCGGTCGAGGAGCGGCGCGTCGTCCGGTACGGGAACGATCGGCCCGAAGATGTCACCACGGGACGGGTCGTCGGCCGCGGCGAGCAGAAACTCGTACGTCGCCCGCAGGGCAGCCGCGTCGGGCTCGTACTCCTGGCCGGTGGCCCGGGCGAGGTCCCACCCGTGGATGACGAGCTCGTCGGTCGCCACGGCACCGGCGACGGCGCCCGGCAGGGTCACTCCGCCGGCCCGGGTCTCCCCGGTCCAGGCCGCCGGATCGCGCCAGGCCTCGGCGAGCTCGTCGAGCACGCGTGGGAGCGCCTCACGCCAGCCGGGCTCGATGTCCGGCACGGCGGTGGTCGGGCTGGTGTCCGTCGTGACCCCCAGGTCCTTCCGCCCGGCGTCCCGGAAGGCGGTGGCGAGTCCGAGCAGATGCCCCAGCATGTTGTGCACCGCGCACTCCGGGCACGGCGTCGGGGCGTCCAGCTGCTCCTCGCCCACGCCCTCCGCGAGCCGTGCCACGATCAGGGCCTGCGGCCCCAGGTCGAGCGTCGTCGGTGTCGTACTGCCCATGGTCGGCTCCTCTGCTGGTCAAGGCCTCGTCAGGAGGTAGACCGTCGGCCGTACGAAAACTCATCGCCCAAGCCCCCAAGATCATGCTCAGGAAGCTGGTCAGGCGTTCGAGCCACCGGGATGCTCTGGGTATCCGGGACGCTCGGTGTCCGGGACCGCGAAGGGGAGCCACGCCATGAAGGCGATCGTTCAGGATGCGTACGGATCAGCGGATCTCCTGGAACTGCGCGACACCGACCGCCCCGTGCCCCGCGACGACGAAGTGCTCGTCGAGGTGCGCGCGGCCGGGGTCGGCCCCGAGGTGTGGCACCTGATGACGGGCCGGCCCTACGTGGCGCGCGCCGCCCTGGGGCTCCGTAAGCCCAAGAATCCCGTGCGGGGCTGGGACGGCGCCGGACGCGTGGAGGCGGTCGGTGCGAAGGTGACCGAGTTCAAGCCGGGCGACGAGGTCTTCGGCAACTGCGAGGGCTCGTTCGCCGAGTACGCGCGCGCCAAGGCCGCCAAGCTCGCGCTCAAGCCCGCCAATCTCACCTTCGAACAGGCCGCCGCCCTCCCCGTCTCGGGCATGACCGCCCTCCAGGCCCTGAGCGGCAAGTCCCGCCCGCGGCCGGGCCAGCGGGTCCTCGTGATCGGCGCGTCCGGCGGGGTGGGAACCTACGCCGTCCAGCTCGCCGCGATGTACGGCGCCGAGGTCACCGGCGTCTGCGGTCCCGCGGGAGCGGACCTGGTCCGCTCCCTTGGCGCCGCCCACGTCATCGACTACACCCGCGAGGACATCACCGACGGCCCCCACCGCTACGACGTCATCGTCGACAACGCGGGCCTGCGCCCCCTGCCCCTCCTCCGCCGCGCCCTCACCCCACGCGGCACCCTCGTCATCGTCGGCGGCGAGGGCGGAACCGGCTTCTTCGGCGGCATGAGCCGCGACATCCGCGCCGTCCTGCTCTCCCCCTTCATCGGCCAGAACCTCCGCAACCTCATCTCCATCGCCCGCCGCGAAGATCTCCTGGCCCTCAAGGACCTCGCCGAACAGGGCAAGATCACCCCGGCCATCGACCGCACATACCCGCTGGCCGAGGCCCCTACCGCCCTCCGCCACCTGGAGAAAGGCCATCCCCTGGGCAAGCTAGTCATCACCATCTGACGACACCCCCTACCCCACCCGCCTACGCGCCCCCTCCCCCGACTGGCAAGGAGCGATTGGAAGGTCTGGGACAAGTGGCTTCGTCAGCGACCAGGCATTACGTGGCCCCTCGATGTCCCAAACCTTCCACTCGCTGAGTGTGGCGGTAGGGGGCGGCCCCGTGAGGGGGCCGGTCGGTGACCGTCGTGGACCTGCTGCGGCCTCAGGCGAGCCGCGCGAGCGCCTCCGTCACGAGCGACAGGTCCTCGTCGGACGCCAACCCCGCGTGATAGAGGCGCACTTCGGTGGCTCCGAGTTCGACCGCCCGTGTCACGTCCTCGCCGAGCGTCGCGGGGCGGCCGCCCATGCCGCTCACCACGGTGAAGTTGGCCGCCAGCACGTTCCTCTCGACTGCCTGCTCGGCAAAGGGAGTCAGCGGCTCGGGACCTCCGGTGCACGGCACGACCACACCGTCGGCGACCGACAGGATGTGCGCGGGATCCACGCCGACGTTCGCGCCGACGCGGTACGAGAGCGGGTCCGCGTGCAGCAGGATCTGGAACCCCTCGGGTGCGGCCGAGCGCACCGCGCCGACGGCCTCCGTCTGGAGTGAGCGGGCGACGGAGTCACGCCACACGCGCGTGGCCGTCGCGAGCTCGCCGCCGAGCAGCTTCTCGACGGCCTCCCAGCCTCCGGAGGGGGCCTGGCCGCGCCACACCGGCTCCAGGGCGCGCCGGACGGCGGCCGCCAACTCGTCGGCGTCGAGACCCAGTCGCGTACAGCCGTCACGGCAGGAGGGGCAGAAGCACAGCGACATCAGGTACAGGCCGGCGTCCCCGACCGCCACGCCCGCCGTCTTGTCGTGCGCGTGGAGATGCGCGAGCCCGTACCAGCCCAGTGACTCCAGCTCCGTACCCGCCGCACCGGGCCGTACCGCCGCCTCGACGGCCAGCTCGACAAGGTACGCGCGTGTGTCGGGCTGCGCGATGCAGGGAGCCCACGGATAGCGGTCGCCGTAGGCGTTGACCACAGAGGTGTCCGGGAACTCCTCGCCCATACGGGAGTTGTGCGCGAGCACCACCCAGGTGTGCACGTCGAGCCCGGCGTCCGCGAGGGCCGAGGCGGCCTCCCCGTACGCGTCCTCCGGGGCCCAGTCCCCGGCGGCGTACGGCCGGAGCCTGCGCCCCTCCCACCGCCCGTCGTCCGCCGGGTAGAGCACGGCCGCGTGCAGCGCGGTGACGATGCGGTGCCGGGGGTGCCGTGGGGTCAGCGCGCGTGTGGAGTGGTACGCGGAGGCGAGCGTCGCCTGCCGGACGCCGAGCCCGGCGATGCGCGCCGCGGCGTCCGGATCGCCGTTGACGTCCCACGGATAGACGAAGGTTGACGCCTTCACATGCCCTCCCGACCGTGTTCCGTTCCCTGCCGACCGCTCACATGCCCTCCGCTCACATGCCCTCCTCGAGAAGCGTGTAGCCCCGCTCGATCAACTGAACGAGCTGCTTGACATGATCCTCGGCCGGTTCGTGCAGCGGCGACCGCACCTCGCCCACATCGAGCCCCCGGAACCGCACTCCCGCCTTGACCAGCGAGACGGCGTACCCGCGCCCTTGCGCGCGCAGGTCCACGAAGGGCCGGTAGAACCCGTCGAGCAGCCGGTTCACGGTGACGTCGTCACCGGAGTTGTACGCCTGGTAGAAGGCCAGAGCGATCTCCGGGGCGAAGCAGAACACGGCGGACGAGTACAGCGTGATCCCGATGCCCCGGTAGGCGAGCCCCGTCAGCTCGGCGGTCGGCAGCCCGTTGAAGTACAGGAACTCCCCGGAGACCTCCTCGCGGACCGTGCTCACGATCCGCTGCATCAGGTCCAGATCGCCCAGTCCGTCCTTGAACCCGATGATCCCCTCGGTCCGGGCCAGCCCGACCACGGTCTCCGGCGTGAACACGGCGTTGTCGCGCTGATAGACGATGACGTCGAGCGAGGTGGCGGAGGCCAGCTCCGTGTAGTGCCGCAGCAGCCCCTCCTGCGCGGCGACGACGAGATAGGGCGGCATGGCGAGCAGCCCGTCCGCGCCCGCCTCCTCGGCGAGCCGCGCGTAGCGCACGGCGAGCGCGGTCCCGTACCCGGCGCCCGCGACGACGGGCACGCGGCCGGCCGTCTCCTCGACGGCTGCCCGCACGCACTCCTGGAACTCCTCGGGCGTCAGCGCGTGGAACTCCCCGGTGCCGCAGCAGGCGAAGACCGCGGCGGCGCCGGCCTCGACACCCCGCCGGATGTGTTCGCGGTAGACGTCGAGGTCGACGGCGCCGTCATGGTCGTACGCGGTGACGGGGAAGAACAGCGGCCCGCTCGGGATACTGAGTCGAGCGGCAAGGGGGGCTGACGTCACGGGCTCTCCCTAGAGCATGCACGCACACGCCACCCGTGCACGTTTCTGATTCACGTCCATATCTCTGAACGCTTCCACGCTAAGGCGCCCCATTAGGGGTGGTCAAGCGGGCAAACGCGCATTGCGGAAGCAATATGGAGGGCTGATTCCCCCCTCCACGAGGGTGGATCCAGCCCTCGCGCGACACTTGACGCGGCCGGTTCACGATCCATAGCGTGTCCACGGATGTGAATGCCGTACGCGCATACGGCAATTGATTCAAGGAGACCCGAGGATGCCCGCTCCCCGCACCGTTCTGCTCACCGGCGCCGCCGGCGGCCTCGGCACCCTGATGCGGGAGCTGCTGCCCGCCTACGGCTACGAGCTGCGCCTCCTCGACCTGCTCCCGATCGAGGGCGAGCCGGACGCGATCACCGCGGACCTCGGCGACAAGGAAGCCCTGCGCGAGGCCGTACGGGGCGTGGACGCGATCATCCACCTCGCGGGCATCTCCCTGGAGTCCACCTTCGACAAGATTCTTAAGGCGAACATCGAGGGCACGTACAACCTGTACGAGGCCGCGCGTGAGGAGGGCGTCCGGCGCATCGTCTTCGCCTCCTCCAACCACGCGGTCGGCTTCACCCCGCGCCCCGAGGGCGACGCGCCGCACGACACGAGCGCCCTGATCCCGATCGACACCCCGCGCCGACCGGACACCTTCTACGGACTGTCGAAGTCGTTCGGGGAGGACCTGGCCCAGTTCTACTGGGACAAGCACGGCCTGGAGACCGTCTCGGTCCGGATCGGCTCCTGCTTCCCGGAGCCCACGAGCGTGCGCATGCTGTCGGTCTGGATGAGCCCCGACGACGGCGCCCGCCTCTTCCACGCGGCCCTGACCGCCGAGGACGTCCGGCACACCGTCGTCTACGGCTCGTCCGCCAACACCCGCCTGTGGTGGGACCTGTCGACCGCCCGGGGACTCGGCTACGAGCCGCGGGACGACTCCGAGCCGTACGCCGAGAAGCTGATCGCCGAGCAGGGCGAGCTGGACCCGGAGAACCCGGACCACGCCCGCCTGGGCGGCCACTTCGTCACCCGCCCGCCGATCTGGCCGTACTGAGACATCCCCCACACGGCACAGGGACCACACAGAAAGCGGCGCACAGGGCGGGCGGGCACCGAACGGGCCCGCCCGCCCCGCAGTTCGGGCATCCGCACTGCCCGAATTCCGCTCCGCCGCAGGTCCGACACGGGCAGCCGTCGAGCGAAACAGGCACACACGGGCACCATCGGGCCCGCAACAGACCTGGTCAGTGCCGCGTACCCGCTGTAGAACTTCCCCCATGGGTCTCACCGGGCCCGAACGGGCAGTGAGCACAGAGAGCGAGTGTCGGCGATGAGTGCGGAGGAACGTCAGCGGGAGATCGTCAAGACCGCCCGCCGCACCGGCGCCGTGGACGTCAACGTGCTCGCCGCCGAACTGGGCGTCGCCAAGGAGACCGTACGCCGCGACCTGCGCGCCCTGGAGGACCACGGCCTCGTCCGCCGCACGCACGGCGGCGCCTACCCCGTGGAGAGCGCCGGCTTCGAGACGACGCTCGCCTTCCGCGCCACCAGCCACGTGCCCGAGAAGCGCCGGATCGCGGCGGCCGCGGCCGAGCTGCTCGGGGACGCCGAGACGGTCTTCGTCGACGAGGGGTTCACCCCGCAGCTCATCGCCGAGTCACTGCCCCGGGACCGGCCGCTGACCGTGGTCACCGCGTCCCTGGCCACCGCGGGCGCGCTCGCCGAGGCCGAAAACACGAGCGTCCTGCTGCTCGGCGGCCGGGTCAGGCCCGGCACACTAGCCACCGTCGACCACTGGACGACGAAGATGCTCGCCGGTTTCGTCATCGACCTGGCGTTCATCGGCGCCAACGGCATCTCCCGCGAACACGGCCTCACCACGCCCGACCCGGCGGTCAGCGAGGTCAAGGCACAGGCGATCCGGGCCGCGCGACGCACGGTCTTCGCAGGCGTCCACACCAAGTTCGGCGCGGTCAGCTTCTGCCGGTTCGCCGGGATCAGCGCCCTGGAGGCGATCGTCACCAGCACGCTCCTCCCCGCCTCCGAGGCCCACCGCTACTCGATGCAGGGCCCTCAGGTCATCCGAGTCTGAACCCGAGCCCGACTCGCCCCCACCCCACCCCCCGAGTCCGAGTCCGAGTCCGAAAACCCAACCCCACCCACTCCCCCAACGCCCCCACCGTCCGAAAACCCAACTGACTCACTACGTAGGGCACTTCCACGCCCCGCATCATCCCTTATCTCCCGATACGCCCACAGGAGTGATCCATGCGAACCCCGAGCCGACGGAGGCCGCGCGCGATGCTCGCCGCGGCCGCCGCAGGGACGCTGCTCGCCCCGCTGCTCTCCGGCTGCTGGGCCGGAGCGGGCGGGACGGGCTCCGGTGGCAACTCCATCAACGTCCTCATGGTCAACAACCCGCAGATGATGGAGCTGCAGAAGCTCACCAGAGCCCACTTCACCAAAGAGACCGGCATCAAGGTGAACTTCACCGTCCTGCCGGAGAACGACGTCCGCGACAAGATCAGCCAGGACTTCGCCAACCAGGCCGGCCAGTACGACGTCGCCACCCTGAGCAACTACGAGATACCGATCTACGCCAGGAACGACTGGCTGCACGAGATGGACTCGTTCGTCGCGAAGGACAGCGCCTACGACGAGCAGGACGTCCTCAAGCCGATGCGCCAGTCCCTGACCGGCGACGACGGCAAGCTCTACGGGCAGCCCTTCTACGGCGAGTCGTCCTTCCTGATGTACCGCAAGGACGTGTTCGCCAAAGAGGGCCTGACGATGCCCGACCACCCGACCTGGACCCAGGTGGCCGACCTCGCGGCCAAGGCCGACGGCGCCGAGTCCGGCATGAAGGGCATCTGTCTGCGCGGCCTGCCCGGCTGGGGCGAGATCATGGCGCCGCTCACCACGGTCGTGAACACCTTCGGCGGCACCTGGTTCGACAAGGACTGGAAGGCACGCCTGGACTCCCCCGAGTTCGAAAAGGCAACTCGCTTCTACGTAGACCTCGTGCGCAAGCACGGCGAGTCCGGCGCGGCCCAGTCCGGCTTCGCCGAGTGCCTCAACAACATGACCCAGGGCAAGACCGCCATGTGGTACGACGCCACGTCCGGAGCCGGTTCGCTGGAGTCGGCCAACTCCCCCGTCAAGGGCAAGATCGGCTACGTACCGGCGCCCGTCGAGAAGACGAAGAGCTCCGGCTGGCTCTACACCTGGGCCTGGGGCATCCAGGACGCGTCGCGGAACCCCGACAAGGCCTGGAAGTTCGTCTCCTGGGCGTCCAGCAAGGAGTACGAGCAACTGGTCGGCGAGAAGATCGGCTGGTCCAACGTGCCGGCCGGCAAGCGCGCCTCCACGTACGAGAACGCCGCGTACCGCAAGGAAGCCGCCGCCTTCGAGGACGTGACCCGTTCCGCCATCGAGGGGGCCCGGCCCACCGACCCCGGGGTGCAGCCGCGCCCGGCGCCCGGCATCCAGTTCGTCGGCATCCCCGAGTTCACCGATCTCGGCACCAAGGTCTCGCAGGAGATCAGCGCGGCCATCGCCGGACGCCAGTCCGTCGAGTCGGCCCTGACGAAGTCCCAGCAACTGGCCGAGGAGATCGCCGAGGAGTACGAGGGACGATGACCGCCACGACGACAGCCCCAGTAGCCGCACCATCCGTACGCGCCGAGCGGAAACCCCCCTCGGGCCGACTCCGCGCCTGGGCGACCCGGGCCCCGCTGCTCCCCGCCCTGATCTTCATGATCGCCGTGACCCAGCTCCCGTTCGTGGCCACGCTGGTGATCTCCTTCTTCGACTGGAACTCCCTCTACCCGGACGCCCGCTCCTTCACGGGCTTCGCCAACTACTCCGAGGTCCTCACCGACGCCGACCTGCGCCAGTCGGTCTGGACGACGATCCTCCTGACGGTCGCCGTGGTACTGGCCAGCCTCGTCCTGGGCCTGGGCCTCGCCCTCCTCCTGGACCGCAAGTTCCGGGGCCGCGGCCTGGTCCGTACGCTCCTGATCGCACCCTTCCTCGTCGTCCCGGTAGCGGCGGCCCTGCTCTGGAAGCACGTGCTCTACAACCCGGAGTACGGCCTCCTCAACGGCCTGCTGCACTACGTGGGCGGCCCACAGCCGGACTGGGTCTCCAACACCCCGCTGCTCGCGGTCGAGGCCTCCCTCGTCTGGCAGTGGACGCCCTTCATGATGCTGATCCTGCTGGCGGGCCTGCAGAGCCGGGACCACCAGCAGATCGAGGCGGCTCGGGTGGACGGCGCGAGCGACTGGCAGGTCTTCCGCTACCTCACGCTCCCCCACCTGCGCCGCTACCTCGAACTCGGCGCCCTGCTGGGCTCGATCTACATCGTCCAGAACTTCGACGCGGTCTTCACGATCACATCCGGCGGCCTGGGCACCGCGAACCTCCCCTACACCGTCTACCAGAGCTTCTACCAGGCCCACGAGAACGGCCTCGCCTCCGCGGCCGGCGTCCTGGTCGTCATCGGCTCGATCATCATCGCGACCTTCGCACTGCGCGTGGTGTCGTCCCTGTTCCGTGAGGAGGTGGGCCGCGCATGAGCGCCACCGCGATACGAGTACGTCCCCGCCGCGCCAAGGGAGCGGGCCTGGGCCTGCTGGCCTGGCTGGCCGGAATGGTCTTCTTCCTCCCCATCGCCTGGATGGCACTGACGTCCTTCCACTCGGAGGAGGACGCGGCGACCAATCCCCCGTCCTTCGGGGCCGCCCTCACCCTCGACGGCTACCGCGAGTTCTTCGGCACGGGCGGCGGCGCGAGCCCCTGGCCCGCGCTCATCAACTCGACGGTGGCGTCGCTGGCCTCGACGCTCCTGGTCCTCGTGCTGGCCCTCCCGGCCGCATACGCCCTCTCCATCCGCCCGGTGAAGAAGTGGACGGACGTCCTGTTCTTCTTCCTGTCCACGAAGATGCTGCCGGTCGTGGCGGGCCTCCTGCCCATCTACCTCTTCGCCAGGAACACCGGACTGCTGGACAACATCTGGCTCCTGGTCATCCTCTACACCTCCATGAACCTGCCGATCGCGGTGTGGATGATGCAGTCCTTCCTCTCCGAGGTGCCGGTGGCCGTCATCGAGGCGGCGCAGATCGACGGGGCACGACTGCCGACGGTCCTGGCCCGAGTGGTGGCCCCCATCGCGCTCCCCGGCATCGCCGCCACCGCCCTGATCTGCTTCATCTTCAGCTGGAACGAACTGCTCTTCGCCCGGGTACTCACCGGCGTGGTCGCCGAGACCGCCCCCGTCTTCCTGACCGGCTTCATCACCAGCCAGGGCCTGTTCCTGGCGAAGGTGTGCGCCGCGTCGCTGGTCATCTCCCTGCCGGTGCTCGCCGCGGGGTTCGCCGCCCAGGACAAACTGGTCCAGGGCCTGTCACTGGGAGCCGTGAAATGAAGGCCGCCGTCATCGAGTCCGTGGGCAAGGCCGTCGTCGCCGAGGTCCCGGACCCGACGCCAGGGCCCCGCGAGGTCGTCGTCGAGGTCGCCGCGTGCGGGCTCTGCGGGACCGATCTGCACATCCTCCAGGGTGAGTTCGCGCCCAAGCTGCCGATCGTGCCGGGGCACGAGTTCGCGGGCGAGGTGGTCGGGGTGGGCACCCAGGTCACGGAACTGTCCGTCGGCGACCGGGTGGCGGTGGACCCGTCCCTCTACTGCTACGAGTGCCGGTACTGCCGTACGGGCCACAACAACCTCTGCGAGCGCTGGGCCGCGATCGGCGTCACGACGGCGGGCGGGGCGGCCCAGTTCGCGGTCGCGCCGGTGGCCAACTGCGTGAAGCTCCCCGAGCACGTACGCACCCAGGACGCGGCCCTGGTCGAACCCCTCTCCTGCGCGGTCCGCGGCTACGACGTTCTCCAGTCCCGCCTCGGTGCCCACGTCCTGATCTACGGTTCGGGGACGATGGGGCTGATGATGCTGGAGTTGGCGAAGCGCACGGGCGCGGCCGGCGTGGACGTGGTGGACCTGAACCCGCGGCGCCTGGCCACCGCCCAACTGCTCGGCGTCTCGGCCTCCGCCACGAACGCCGACGAGTTGGAGCGGCCTCAGGGCTGGGACGTGGTGGTCGACGCGACGGGTAACGCGGCGGCGATCCAGGACGGTCTGGGGCGGGTGGCCAAGGCCGGTACGTTCCTGCAGTTCGGGGTCGCCGACTACGCGACCCGGGTCACGATCGACCCGTACCGCATCTACAACCAGGAGATCACCATCACCGGGTCGATGGCGGTCCTGCACAGCTTCGAACGTGCGGCGGAGCTTTTCTCCACGGGTGTTCTGGACCCGGACATCTTCATCAGCGACCGCCTTCCCCTGACGAGCTATCCGCAGGCGCTGGAGCAGTTCGCTTCGGGGGTGGGGCGGAAGATCGTGGTGGTTCCGTAGGGGATTTCGCCCCCGCCGGAAATCAGCCCCTCCGGCGTTTGAGGAGCGGGGGTCCAGGGGGCCGGCCCCCTGGCGGGGTCTGGGGCGGAGCCCCAGGGGATGGGACGGGTAGGGGCGGCGGGGGCGAAAAAACCCAACCGCTACGCGTTCGTCGCCGCCACCCAACGCTCCAGCGTCCTCTTCGCCGCCCCGGAATCAATCGCCTCCGCGGCCTTCGCCATACCCGCCCGGAGCTGGTCGGCCAGCGACCCGTCATTCGGCGACAAAGCCACCAGCGCCGCCGCCGAGTTCAGCAGCACAGCGTCCCGCACAGGCCCGGTCTCCCCGTTCAGCAACCGCCGCGCGACATCCGCGTTGTACGAGGCGTCGGCACCCCGCAACGCCTCCACCGGCACCATCTCGATCCCGACGTCACGCGGGTCGAAGGACTCCTCGCGCACCTTCCCGTCCCGGACGACCCACACGCGGGACGTGGCCGTGGTGGTCAGCTCGTCGAGCCCGTCGTCGCCGCGGAAGACGAGCGAGGAGTTGCCGCGCTCGGCGAAGACGCCGGCCATGATCGGCGCCATACGCGGGTCGGCGCACCCGACGGCCTGCGCCTTCACCCGCGCCGGGTTGGTGAGCGGTCCGAGGGCGTTGAAGACCGTACGGATCCCCAACTGCGCGCGCGTGGCGCCCACATGACGCATCGCCGGGTGGAACTTCGCCGCGAAGCAGAAGGTGATCCCGGCGACCTCGGCGACCTGGGCGACCCGATGCGTCGGCAGCTCCAGATTGACGCCGAGCTTCTCCAGCACGTCGGACGCTCCGGAGGCCGAGGAAGCCGCCCGGTTTCCGTGCTTGACGACCTTGGTGCCCGTCCCGGCGATGACGATCGCCGACATGGTCGAGATGTTGACGGTCCTCGCTCCGTCGCCACCGGTACCGACGATGTCGACGGTCTCCCCCGGCACCTCGATCACGTTCGCGTGCTCGTACATCGCCTGTACGAACCCGGCGATCTCGTCGACGGTCTCGCCCTTGGCCCGCAGCGCCACCACGAACCCGGCGATCTGCGCGTCGGTCGCCTCGCCCCGCATGATCAGGTCCATCGCCCAGGCCGTGTCGTCGGCGCTCAGGTCGCGCCCGTCCAGCAGACCGTTCAGCAGACCGGGCCAGGAACGGCCCGCCGCGGTGTCGCCTCCAGCGGGGGTCACAGCGCTCATATGCCGCTCCTGGGTCGTCCCGGTCCCGACGGCTCGTACCGGGACTCGTATCTCGTATGGGGATGGCACCACCCTATCCAGCCCGGGGACGGCAAAGAGCCCCGTCCATGCATTGGACGGGGCTCTTACCGTGGCGAACAGGTCAGAGATCAGTGGTGGCCGTGGCCGCTCGTGATCTCCTTGTACTCCTCAGCGGTCGGCTTGGGGATCTGGTTGTCCTCGCCGTAGTACGCGTTGCTGAGCTTGGACCGCAGCTTCTGCGAGCCCTTCATCTTGCGCTCGACACCGTTCTCGTCGACCGCCGGCCCGATCTCGGCCGGCTTGTACTGCTCGTGCGCCGTGAGGGTGTGCAGAGCCTCCTGGCTGAGCGGCTCGTGTACCTCGATGAACTCGCCGTGCGGCAGGCGCTTGATGATGCCCGACTCCCGGCCGTGCAGCACCTTGTCCGCGTCGCGGCGCTGCAGGCCCAGGCAGATCCGCTTGGTGACGATGAACGCGATGACCGGTCCGACGAAGAAGCCGATGCGTACGAACCAGGTGACCGAGTTGATCGACAGATGGAAGCTGGTGGCGATGATGTCGTTGCCACCGCCGATCAGCATGATCATGTACGCGGTGACCCACGCGACGCCGAAGCCCGTACGGGTCGGGGCGTTGCGCGGACGGTCCAGGATGTGGTGCTCGCGCTTGTCGCCGGTGATCCAGGACTCGATGAACGGGTAGAGCGCGATCACCCCGAGGAAGAGACCGAAGAGCACCAGTGGAATGAACACGCCCAGCGCGAGCGTGTGCCCCCAGATGTTGATCTCCCAGCCCGGCATCGCTCGGACCAGCCCCTCGGCGAAGCCCATGTACCAGTCGGGCTGGGCGCCCGTGGACACCTGGTCCGGCCGGTACGGTCCCAGCACCCAGATCGGGTTGATGGTCGCGACCGCGGACAGCATCGCGATGAAGCCGAAGACCAGGAAGAAGAAGCCTCCGGCCTTGGCCATGTAGACCGGCAGCAGCGGCATGCCGACGACGTTCTTGTTGGTCTTTCCGGGGCCCGCGAACTGCGTGTGCTTGTGGTAGAAGACCAGGATCAGGTGGGCCACCACGAGGCCCAGCATGATGCCGGGCAGCAGCAGGATGTGGATCGAGTAGAACCGCGAGACGAAGTCGGTGCCCGGGAACTCTCCGCCGAACAGGAACATCGAGATGTACGTGCCGACGATGGGCGTCGCCAGGATCGCGCCCTGCGTGAAGCGGACACCGGTGCCGGAGAGCAGGTCGTCCGGGAGTGAGTAACCGGTGAAGCCGGTGAACATGCCCAGAACGAACAGCAGGAAGCCGAACAGCCAGTTGATCTCACGCGGCTTGCGGAACGCGCCGGTGAAGAAGACGCGCATCATGTGCACGAACATGCCGGCCAGGAAGATGATCGCGGCCCAGTGGTGGATCTGCCGGATGAGCAGACCGCCGCGCACGTCGAAGCTGATGTCCAGCGTGGAGGCGAACGCCTCCGACATCAGCTGCCCCTGCATCGGAACGTAGCTGCCGTGGTACTCCACCTCGGTCATCGACGGGTGGAAGAACAGCGTCAGGTACACACCCGTGAGGATGATGATGATGAAGCTGTAGAGGCAGATCTCGCCCAGCATGAAGGACCAGTGGTCCGGGAAGATCTTGCGCATGTTGGCCTTGGCCAGGGAGTAGATCCCCAGGCGGCCGTCGGCCCAGTCGGCGACCCTCTCGCCGGCCGGTGCCTTCTCGCGCGACCGCGAATCGGTGGTTGTGGTGCTCATCCGCGCTCCCAGAATGAAGGACCGACGGGCTCTTCGAAGTCGCTGAGCGCCTCGAGGTAGCCCTCGTCGTTCACGCCGATACGCAGCTGCGGCAGGGCGTGACCGGCCGGGCCGAAGATCACTCGGGCACCGTCGGAGAGGTCGAAGGTGGACTGGTGGCAGGGGCACAGAACGTGGTGCGTCTGCTGCTCGTACAGGGAGATCGGGCAACCGACGTGGGTGCAGATCTTCGAGTACGCCACGATGCCCTCGTGGGACCACTCGAGCTCGCGCTTGTCCTTGATGTTGTCCGGCTGCAGCCGGACGATCATCAGGGCCGCCTTGGCGATCTCGTTCTGGAACTCGTGGTCGTCCTCCTCCAGGCCCTCGGGCTTGGCGAAGGTGAGCGAGCCCACCGCGACGTCGGAGGGACGCAGCGGCTCGTTCGTGTTCATGTTGACGAGCTGCATGCCCTTGCGCCACATCGTGTGCCGCAGCTTGTCCTCCGGCAGCGGACCGAGGTCGCGCAGCAGGACGACGGCGGACAGCGGGAACAGGGTCAGCGCACCGAGCATCGTGTTGCGGATCAGCTTGCGGCGGCCGATCGCGGACTCCTTGGCGCCCTGCTTGAAGTCCGCGTGGACCTTCGCACGGACCTCGGGCTCCGCCGCGATGGCGTGCCGCTCGTCGATCATCTCCTCGTCGGACATCAGCGTGCGGGCCCAGTGGACCGCGCCCGCGCCGATGGCGAACAGCGCCAAACCGAGCGTCATGCCCAGCGCGAAGTTCAGTCCGCTGATGTGCCCGAGCGGGAAGATGTAGACGATCTTGTCGGCCGGGATCGTCACGAACGAGGCGATGAAGCCGACCGTGGCCAGCATCGACAGTGTGAACAAGAAGGCGACAGCGCGCTCGGAGCGCCTGGCGGCCCGCTCGTCGATGTCCTGGATGCGGTGCTCGTGGGGCGGCAGACCGGGATCCGCGAACGGATCCTTCTCGTCCGCGAGAGCTACGGCACCGTGCTCGTCCTGCTCAGCGGGCAGGTTCTCTTCTGGAATGTCTTGGCTACTCATGACTTCTTGGCCTTTGCGGTCCGGGCGGCGACCCACACAGCGACGGCGATCAGACCGCCGAGACCGAAGATCCAGCCGAAGAGGCCCTCGCTGACCGGCCCGAGGCCGCCCAGCTCCAGACCGCCGGGGCTCTCCGAATCGTCGCTGTTGACCTCGTCGAGGTACGCGATGATGTCCTGCTTGTTCTTCTCCGTCAGCGTGGTGTCGGGGAAGGACGGCATGTTCTGCGGGCCGGTCTGCATGGCCTCGTAGATGTGCTTCGGGTCGACATCCTCCAGCGTCGGGGCGTACTTGCCGTTCGTCAGCGCGCCGCCCTTGCCGGTGAAGTTGTGGCACTGCGCGCAGTTGGTACGGAAGAGGTCACCGCCCTTGGCGATGTCCGCGCCCTCGGGGCCGTACTGGGCCTCGGTCGGCACGGTCGGACCGGCGCCCAGCGAAGCGATGTACGCCGCGAGCTGGTCGATCTGGGCCTGCGTGTAGATGACCTTCTTCTTCGGCACCTGAGCGCCCTGGGAGGTGGCGGCCGGCATGCGGCCGGTGCCCACCTGGAAGTCCACGGCCGCGGCGCCCACGCCCACCAGGCTCGGACCGTCAGTCGTGCCCGCACCGCCGGTGCCGTGGCAACTGGCGCAGCCGACGGCGTAGAGCTTCTTGCCCTCGTCGATGGTCAGGGACTGGGCGGTTGTTTCGGCCTGCGCCTTGTCCGCGGGCGCGAACGCGACGTACAGCCCCCCGGTGCATGCCAGCGCGAGGAGTAGGACGACGACCGCCGCCAGCGGATGGCGTCGTCGTGCGGAGAGCTTTTTCACGGATTACCCCGGTGTCAGGATCTTCAGCGTCGATGCTTCTGGAATGTGCGCGGGAGCGGGCCCGGGCTACTTGATCAGGTAGATCGTGGCGAAGAGGCCGATCCAGACGACATCGACGAAGTGCCAGTAGTAGGACACGACAATGGCGGCGGTCGCCTGCTCGTGCGTGAACCTGCGGGCGGCGTAGGTGCGCCCGAGGACCAGCAGGAAGGCGATGAGACCACCCGTCACGTGCAGGCCGTGGAAGCCAGTGGTCAGATAGAACACCGAGCCGTACGGGTCGGAGGAGAGCGAGAGCCCGTCCTTCTTGACCAGCTCGGTGTACTCGTACACCTGGCCGCCGATGAAGACCGCCCCCATGACGAAGGTGACGATGAACCACATCCGGAGCTTCTTCACGTCACCGCGCTCGGCGGCGAACACGCCGAGCTGGCAGGTGAGGGAGGAGAGCACCAGGATCGTGGTGTTGGTCGCCGAGAACGGAAGGTTCAGGCTGTGCGCCATTTCCTTCCAGTGATCGGGTCCCGTCACTGATCGCAGGGTGAAGTACATCGCGAAAAGGGCCGCGAAGAACATCAGCTCGGAACTCAGCCAGATGATGGTTCCGACGCTGGTGAGGTTCGGTCGGTTGACCGACGGGTGCGCGTGCCCGGTATCTACTGTCGTTGCTGTCGCCACGACCGACATTATGTCGGTCGCTTATCCCGCCCTCACTCCGGGGGGTGCCGTTCGGGGTGTCCGTGGGGTGTGTCCAGCCCGTATGGCCCATCGAAGCCCTGTCCGAACCAGTGCTGACGCGGTGTTCAAGGGAGTAGCATCCGCGCATCGGACCCTGTCCGTCCCTGTCTCTACGACGCTGACGTCCCGGAGGAAGAATGCAGCCGACCGCAACGGTGCTGGTCTACAGCGACGACTCCAACACCCGCGAGCAGGTGCGGCTGGCGACAGGCCGCAGGCCGGCCACGGACGTTCCCCAGGTCGAGTTCATCGAGTGCGCCACGCCTGCCGCCGTCATCAAGGAGCTGGACCGCGGTGGGATCGATGTGTGTGTGCTGGACGGTGAGGCTGTGCCGGCCGGTGGGATGGGTATCTGCCGGCAGATCAAGGACGAGATCTTCAACTGTCCGCCCGTGCTGCTGCTGATCGGGCGTCCGCAGGACGCGTGGCTGGCCACGTGGAGCCGCGCGGAGGCGGCCGTGACCTTGCCGGTCGACCCGGTGGAGTTCGCGTCTGCCCTGGCGGATTTGCTGCGCAGGCAAGCGGCTCTGAGCGCCTGAGCGCGGCGGGGAGTGCGCTCGTTCGGCGGGGGCGGCTTCGTTGTGGCTGGTCGCGCCCCCACTCTCGGCTTCGCTCGAGCGGAGGGACCCCCATCTCGGCGGAGCCGCTCAATGTCACAGCCCCGCGCCCCTGAAAGACCAGGGTCACCGTCACACGGGTTCCGGACGTAGCCTCGCGCGGACCTCGGCCGTCGGGCCCTCCGGGGTGCCGGCTGTCAGGGCGCTTCCTTTGCGCCATTTCTGCCAGGTGAGATTCCAGTCGCCGAAGCCGTTGCCGAACGGGTTCATCATGTCGCCGTACGAGTTGACGACCTTGACGATGTCTCCGGGGCGCACGGTGTCGAAGAACCACTCGGCGTTGGCTGTGCTCATCCCGGTGCAGCCGTGGCTGACGTTGGCGCTCCCCTGGGAGCCGGTGGACCAGGGCGCGGCGTGCACGTACTCGCCGCTCCAGGTGACCCGGGTCGCGAAGTAAACGGGCAGGTCGTACGACTCCGCGCTGCCCTCGGCGATGCCGATGCTGGTGCCGCGCATCCGTACGAAGCGCTCCTTGCCCAATACGACCTTGACGCCGTTGCGGGTGTCGAAGCCGGGTTTGCCGGTGGTGACGGGCACCGTCTTGATCGCCTCGCCGTTCTTGTAGACCGTCATCGAGTGCGCGGCGGCGTCCGTCAGGGCCTCGACGCGGTCGCCCGTGGTGAGCTTCAGGGGCTTGGCCTTGCCGCCCCAGAGCCGTTCGGCGACCTTGATGCCGGCGAGGTTGCTGTGCGCCCTGATGGTGGCGTGGGCGGGCCAGTACTCCTTGGGGCGGTAGTGCAGCTTCTTGTCGTCCACCCAGTGCCAGGCGCCGTCCACAGCGGGCTGTGAGTCGACCTTGAGGGCCCGCTCGACGACGGCTCGGGCCGCCTTGTCCTTGACTGGGGTACTGAGCTCGGCGGTGACGGGCTGGCCGACGCCGTACTTGCCCGCGTCGGGCCCGAACTTCACGTTCAGCCGCTTCTTCGTGGTGGGCGTGCTGGTGTCGAAGGAGAGGACCTTGCGGCCCGGGGCGCCGTCCTCGTCCTCGGTGCTCACCCGCACCGTGTAGCGGGCGCCCGCGGCGAGCGCTGACGTGCTGTGCCAGCGGCCGCCGTCGGCGGACAGCTCGCCCGCCACGTACCGCCCGGCCGCGTCCGTGGCCGTCACGTCGGTGATACGGCCGTCGGAGTCCTCGGCGGTGACTTCCAGGGGCTTGTCCGGGTCGGCCTTCTTGCCGTCGCCCTCGGGGGCGTTGAAGGAGATCTGTCCCGCCGCGTCGTACGGCCTGGCCGAGAGCGGGTGGCCGTCGGAGGTGCAGGCCGTGACGCCCGCGACGAGGGCGACCACCAGCAGGGTGCAGCTGACGACGGTGCGGTTTCGCGGGCGCGGCGGCCTCTCGACACCGCCACGCGCCGGCAGGCGCATATCGGACGCAGCGGCGCCCCGGAAGAACACTGAGTGGCTCATGGCTTCACGCTAGGAACCGGGGTCGGCTCCGGCGCGGCGAGTAGCCCGAGTGAGGGACGAGAGGTGCGGCAAACGAGGGAGCCCGGACCCTCCTGACGGAGTGTCCGGGCTTCCTGGTGCTCAGCGCGTGTTACTGGTTCTGGTTTTCTCCGCGGTAGTACTCGAAGACCCAGCCCCACAGGCCGATCAGGATGATCGGGGCCGAGAAGTACATCAGCCACCAGCCGAAGATGACGCCGCAGAAGGCGAGTGCGCCACCGATGGCCAGGGACAGCGGCTGCCAGCTGTGCGGGCTGAAGAACCCGACCTCACCGGCGTCGTCCGCGACATCGGCCTCCTTGTTGTCCTGAGCGCCCACGTCGACACGCCGGGCCGTGAAGGCCAGGTAGTAGCCGATCATGATGCACAGGCCGAAGCCCAGGAAGAGCGCCGTGGTACCGGCCGGCTCCTTCGACCACACGCCATAGACGATCGCCATGCCGAGGATGAAGACAGCCATCCAGATGAACATCTTGCCTTGGACCTTCACTTGCCGGCCTCCTTGCCACCAGCGAGGGCCTTCTCACCGTGAGGCGCGTTCTCGAGCTGGTCGAGAGCGGCGATCTCCGGGTGGTGCAGGTCGAAGGCCGGGGATTCGGAACGGATCCTCGGCAGGGTGAGGAAGTTGTGCCGCGGCGGCGGGCACGAGGTCGCCCACTCCAGCGAGCGGCCGTACCCCCACGGGTCGTCGACCTCGACCTTCTTGCCGTACTTGGCGGTCTTCCAGATGTTGTAGAAGAACGGCAGCACCGACAGACCGAGCACGAACGAGCTGATCGTCGAGACCGTGTTCAGAGCGGTGAAGCCGTCGGCCGCGAGGTAGTCCGCGTAACGCCGCGGCATGCCCTCGGCGCCCAGCCAGTGCTGGACGAGGAACGTGCCGTGGAAGCCGATGAACAGCGTCCAGAACGTGATCTTGCCGAGGCGCTCGTCGAGCATCTTGCCGGTCATCTTCGGCCACCAGAAGTGGAAGCCGGAGAACATCGCGAACACCACGGTGCCGAAGACCACGTAGTGGAAGTGCGCCACCACGAAGTACGAGTCCGAGACGTGGAAGTCCATCGGCGGCGAGGCCAGGATGACACCGGTCAGACCACCGAACATGAAGGTGATCAGGAAGCCGGTCGCCCAGAGCATCGGTGTCTCGAACGACAACGATCCCTTCCACATCGTTCCGATCCAGTTGAAGAACTTCACGCCTGTTGGGACGGCGATCAGGAACGTCATGAAGGAGAAGAACGGTAGGAGTACGCCGCCGGTGACGTACATGTGGTGCGCCCACACCGTCACCGACAGACCCGCGATCGCGACGGTCGCACCGATCAGCCCCATGTAGCCGAACATCGGCTTGCGGGAGAAGACCGGGATGACCTCACTGATGATGCCGAAGAACGGCAACGCGATGATGTACACCTCTGGATGCCCGAAGAACCAGAACAGGTGTTGCCACAGCAACGCGCCGCCGTTCGCGGCGTCGAAGATGTGGGCACCGAACTTGCGGTCCGCCTCCAGCGCGAACAGCGCCGCGGCCAGCACCGGGAAGGCCAGCAGCACCAGCACACCGGTGAGCAGCACGTTCCACACGAAGATCGGCATGCGGAACATGGTCATACCGGGCGCGCGCATGCAGATGATGGTGGTGATGAAGTTGACCGAGCCGAGGATGGTGCCGAAGCCGGAGAACGCCAGACCCATGATCCACATGTCGGCGCCGATGCCCGGCGAGCGGACCGCGTCGGACAGCGGGCTGTAGGCGAACCAGCCGAAGTCGGCGGCGCCCTGCGGGGTGAGGAAGCCGGCCACCGCGATCAGCGAGCCGAACAGGTACAGCCAGTAGGCGAACATGTTCAGCCGGGGGAAGGCGACGTCCGGGGCGCCGATCTGCAGCGGCATGATCCAGTTGGCGAAGCCGGCGAACAGCGGCGTCGCGAACATCAGCAGCATGATCGTGCCGTGCATCGTGAACGCCTGGTTGAACTGCTCGTTCGACATGAGCTGCGTGCCGGGACGGGCGAGTTCGGCGCGCATGAACAGCGCCATCACGCCGCCGATGCAGAAGAACGCGAACGACGTGATCAGGTACAACGTGCCGATCGTCTTGTGGTCGGTGGTGGTGAGCCACTTGACCACGACGTTGCCGGGCTGCTTGCGCCGTACCGGCAGCTCGTTCTCGTACGAGTCCTCAGCCGCGGCGGCACCCTGGGGTTCGTTGAGGATGCTCACAGGTTGTTCGTCTCCCGGTTCTTCTCAGGGTCCGTCTGCTCGATGCCGGCCGGGACGTAACCGGTCTGGCCCTTCTCCGCGAGCTCCCTGAGGTGGGCCTCGTAGCGCTCGGGAGAGACGACCTTCACGTTGAAGAGCATCCGGGAGTGGTCGACGCCGCACAGCTCGGCGCACTTGCCCAGGAAGGTGCCCTCCTTGTTGGGGGTCACCTGGAAGGAGTTGGTGTGCCCCGGGATGACGTCCTGCTTCATCAGGAACGGCACCACCCAGAAGGAGTGGATGACGTCACGCGAAGTGAGGATGAAGCGGACCGTCTTGCCCTTGGGGAGCCAGAGGGTCGGGCCGGGGTTGTTGGTCTGCGGGTTCTCCTCGCCCGGGGTGCCGCACGTGTACACGCCACCCGCGTCGGCCGGGAACTGCTTCTTGAACCTGTCCGGAATGGCGCCCAGGTTCTCGTCGGTGCTCGCGTCACCGGTTGAACCGTCGACGTTCTCGACGTAGTTGAAGCACCAGCTCCACTGGAAGCCGACCACGTTGACCGTGACGTCGGGCTTCTTGTCGAGGCTGAGGAGCTTCGACTCGTCGCGAGCGGTGAAGTAGAAGAGCACCGACACGATGATGAGCGGGACCACCGTGTACAGCGCCTCGATGGGCATGTTGTACCGGGTCTGCGGGGGAACTTCGACCTTGGTGCGGCTGCGCCGGTGGAACATGGCCGCCCACAGGATCAGGCCCCAGACCAGCACGCCGGTGGCGAGCGCGGCTGCCCAGGAGCCCTGCCACAGGGAGAGGATCCGCGGAGCCTCTTCCGTGACCGGGGTGGGCATACCAAGACGGGGGAAGTCCTCGTATGTGCAACCGGTGGCGGTCGCCAGGACCAGGCCCGCAGTCAGTGCCTGCAGCAGCTTGCGCCGCATCGGGCGCCGCGGCATGGGGGTACCGCCCGCGCCCCCCAGGGCGTGGGGGAGGTCGGAGCCGTTGGGACTCACGTAGCGCCTTCCCGAGAGTCTCGCCCGCGCTGTTGGCTGCGGCCTTCTCTGGTCGGTCGCCGCCCTGCGTCGGGCAGGGGTTTGGATGTTTATGCGGACCAAACCCTACTGGACGCTTTTTGGGGTCGCGCGGGGAGGGTCCCCAACGCGCCGCCGGGCCCCCAGAAGGGGTGGAATGGGTGACTCCGGACCACTTCTGACGGGGGTTTGGAGACGCCCGGCGGCTCGGGGGTGCGGCGCATACGGCGACTGCGGGTTCTTCAGGGCTGGGCGCGCAGTTCCCCGCGCCCTAAAGGGGCACCCGTCACCCGGCTCTTAGGGGCGCGGGGCTGTGCCGATATGCGGCTCCGCCGCGTGGGCGCGACCAGCCCCCACGGCCCGCAGCCAACAAACCGGCCCGATGTACCCATACCTGAGCAGACCGAATAGCGTGGCGGTGTGTCCTACTTCGACGCCGCATCCTCCGCTCCGCTGCACCCCGTGGCCCGCCAGGCCCTGCAGGCCTCGCTGGACGAGGGCTGGGCCGACCCCGCCCGGCTCTACCGGGAGGGCCGGCGGGCCCGCCTCCTCCTGGATGCCGCCCGCGAGGCCGCCGCCGACGCGGTGGGCTGCCGCCCGGACGAGCTGGTTTTCACCTCGTCCGGCACCCGGGCCGTGCACGACGGAATCTCGGGCGCGCTCGCGGGACGCCGCCGCGTCGGACGCCACCTGATCGTGTCCGCCGTCGAACACTCTTCGGTGCTCCATTCGGCCGAGGTTCACCAGGGCCAGGGCGGAACGGTGACCGAAGTGCCCGTTCTGCGCACGGGCGCGGTCTCCCCCGACGCGTACTCCGCGGCCCTGCGCCCCGACACCGCGCTCGCGTGTCTCCAGTCCGCCAACCACGAAGTGGGCACCGAGCAGCCGGTCGCGGCCGTCGCGGCCGCGTGCCGCGAGGCGGGCGTGCCGCTCCTGGTGGACGCGGCGCAGTCGCTGGCCTGGGGGCCGGTCGAGGGCGGCTGGTCGCTCCTCACGGGCAGCGCGCACAAATGGGGCGGACCTTCGGGTGTCGGCCTTCTCGTCGTACGCAAGGGGGTGCGGTACGCCCCTCAAGGCCCCGTCGACGAACGGGAGTCGGGCCGCGCTCCCGGCTTCGAGAACATCCCCGGGATCGTCGCCGCGGCGGCCGCGCTGCGTGCCGTACGGGCGGAGGCGGCCGCGGAGTCGGCCCGGCTGCGGGAGTTGACGGACCGGATCCGTGCGCGGGTACCGGAACTGGTCCCGGACGTGGAGGTGGTGGGCGACCCGATGCGCCGGCTCCCCCATCTCCTCACCTTCTCCTGTCTCTATGTCGACGGAGAGACTCTGCTGCACGAGCTGGACCGTGAGGGTTTCTCGGTTTCGTCCGGATCGTCCTGTACGAGCAGCACGCTGACGCCCAGCCACGTCCTGAAGGCCATGGGTGTGCTGACCGAGGGCAACGTCCGGGTGTCGCTGCCGTCGGGCACCCGCGCGCAGGACGTGGACCGTTTCCTGGACGTCCTCCCGGGCACGGTCGCGACGGTCCGCGAGAAGCTGGGCGCTCCGGTGACCGCCCCCGCGGTGTCCGTCCAGGACGATTCCCTCGACGGCTCCCTTGTCGTGGACGCCCTCGGCAAGCGCTGCCCGATCCCGGTGATCGAACTCGCCAAGGTGATCGGCGACGTACCGGTCGGCGGCACGATCCGCGTCCTGTCGGACGACGAGGCGGCCCGACTCGACATCCCGGCGTGGTGCGAGATGCGGGGGCAGGAGTACCTGGGAGAGGAGCCGACGGAGAAGGGGACGGCATACGTGGTCCGCCGACAGGCGCCCCTTTAAGGGCGCGGGGAACTGCGCGACCAGCTCCCACGCGCCCCACAGGCAACGAAAGCACCTCAGAGGAGCCGAAACTTAAACCAGGTGCTCCTGCACCTCACCGGCGGCGTCATGCCCGTACGCCTTGGTGAACCGGTCCATGAAGTGGGACCGCCGGAGCTGATACTCCTGGGTACCCGACGTCTCGATGACCAGCGTGGCGAGCATGCAGCCCACCTGCGCCGCCCGCTCGTGCGAGACCCCCCAGGCCAGCCCCGAGAGGAACCCCGCACGGAAGGCGTCGCCGACACCCGTCGGGTCCACCTTCGCCGTCTCCTCGGGGACACCGACCTCGACCGTGTCCGCACCGACGCTCTCGATGCGGACGCCGCGCGCGCCGAGGGTCGTCACACGGTGGCCGACCTTGGCGAGGATCTCCGCGTCGCTCCAGCCGGTCTTGGACTCGATGAGCCCCTTCTCGTACTCGTTCGAGAAGAGATACGTCGCCCCGTCGAGGAGCGTACGGATCTCCTCGCCGTTCATGCGCGCGATCTGCTGGGAGAAGTCGGCGGCGAACGCGATCGAGCGGGTCCGGCACTCCTCGGTGTGCCGCATCATCGCCTCGGGGTCGTCCGCGCCGATCAGGACGAGGTCGAGTCCGCCCACGCGGTCGGCGACCGCCTTGAGCTCGATGAGGCGGGCCTCGCTCATGGCGCCGGTGTAGAAGGAGCCGATCTGGTTGTGGTCGGAGTCCGTGGTGCAGACGAAGCGCGCGGTGTGCAGCACCTCGGAGATCCGGACGGAAGCGGTGTCGACGCCGTGCCGGTCCAGCCAGGCGCGGTACTCGTCGAAGTCGGAGCCCGCGGCTCCGACCAGGATCGGCGAGGTGCCGAGCTGGCCCATGCCGAAGGCGATGTTCGCGCCCACACCTCCTCGGCGTACGTCCAGGTTGTCGACCAAGAAGGAAAGGGAGACCGTGTGCAGCTGATCCGCGACCAGCTGGTCGGCGAAGCGGCCGGGGAAGGTCATGAGGTGGTCGGTGGCGATGGAGCCCGAGACTGCGATACGCACGGCTAGGACACACTCCTGGGAGGAGGGGGATTGACAGCTAACGCTATCGGGTCTGCACCGGGACTTCGAAGCAGGCAAAACTACCCAATAGTAGGCCTTTTTTCGTAGGCCTTGCGGTGCTTACGGTTCCGTTATGACGAACCTCAAGATCCAGGGCTCCGTTCCGCTCGACCTCGAAGGCGGTCTCGTGGAGTTGCGCGGTGACTGTGCCCGGATGGTTCCGCACTGGGCGCCTCCCGCTCGGGTCACTCCCCTCCCCGTGTCGCCGTCACTCATCCATGGCGTGACCGTGCCGGTGGGCTCCGCCCGGCTGCTGGATGCCATGTCGGACTACGGGGACTGAGGGCTCCGTAGGAGCAGGAACAGGAACCGCCGGCCGTTTGCAGCTGCGGGTCGATCGTGGCTGATCGCGCAGTTCCCCGCGCCCCTCTTAGGCGTCCCGGCGCCTAAGAGGGAACCGGGCGCTCCCCCGCCGCGTCCCATGGCTGTCCCCCGTAAAGGGGATACGGGATACGACCCTGTTGTGCCCTGAGCCCGTCCCGCCCCCGGTCGGGGTGGGTCCCATGGGACAGCGGTGCGGTGAAGGAGCGATGCGGTGAACACCGAGCGACCCGACAACGACGCGGCCGAAGCCGCCGACGAGGACAAGCCGCGCCGACGGCGTTCGCCGGTGGCCGTCGCCTCGGTCGCGGCCGCGGTGCTGCTCGTCGGGGGCGGTGGGGCGTACTTCGCCGCGACCGCGTCCGGCGGTGGCGGGGGCAGGGACAGCTCCGGCACGCCGGGCGGTGACGGCACTCCGCCGCCGCTCGCCCTGGACGGCTACACCGAGGGCGGCACGAACGACACGGACGGCACTGCCGGTACGAACGGCATCGCGCCCGGCGAGCCCGACCCGAACGGCGTGACCTACCGCGCCGAGGGCGAGCTCCCCGACGGCCCCTCCTCCGCGGCCGTCTACCGGGCGAAGGGCGAGGTCACCGCGGCCGAGGTCGCCGGCCTTGCGAAGGCCCTGGATGTCGAGGGGAAACCGACGGCGGAGGGCGACGCCTGGAAGGTCGGGGCCACGAACGACGGTTTCGGGCCGGGCCTCCAGGTGAACAGGAAGGCACCCGGCACCTGGACGTTCAACCGCTTCGCGCCGGGCACCGACAACTGCAAGAGCACCACGGTATGCGAGAGCCGGACCGCCCAGGACCCCGTGGTCGACCCGGTCAGCGCGGACGCCGCGAAGAAGGCCGCCGCGCCCGTCCTCAAGGCGGTCGGCCAGGACGACGCGAAGCTCGACGCGAGCGAGCTCGTGGGCGCCGTACGCGTGGTCAACGTGGAGCCGGAGGTCGGCGGGCTGCCGACGTACGGCTGGATGACCGGCATCCAGGTCGGCCCGGACGGCCAAGTGGTGGGCGGCAGCGGCCAGTTGAAGACACCGGTGAAGGGCGACACATATCCCGTCCTCAGTGCCCAGAAGACGCTCGACCTGCTGAACGGGCCCGGGACGGGCGACGGGCGCGTGGGGATCGGCGGGTGTGTCACCCCCATGCCCATGAAGGACAGGAACGAGGTGCCCTGCGAGACGTCGACCGTGGCGCCGAAGGCCGATCCGGTCGTCGTCGAGGACGCCGTGTTCGGTCTGGCCGCGCACTTCGTGGACGGGCGGCAGGCGCTGGTGCCGTCCTGGCTCTTCGAGGTACGGCCCTCGGTCGGCAAGGACAGTTTCACGGTCACGCATCCCGCGGTCGAGCCCAGGTACCTGACCTCTCCGCAGCAGCCGGGCACGCCGACCGCGCAGCCGAGCCCGCGGTCGAGCGAGCCCGGTGGCGGGTCGACCGAGGCGCCGGCGACGCGGGACGTCAGGGTCGAGGGCTACAGCGCGGACGGCAAGGAGCTGACCGTGCGCTTCACCGGTGGCGTGTGCAGCGACTACTCGGCCTCTGTCGAGGAGACCGACGACACGGTGACGGTCCGGGTGACCGAGACGCCGCAGAAGGACAAGGTCTGCATCATGATCGCCAAGGTCTTCCACGAGAAGGTCGAGCTCAAGGAGCCGCTCGGGGACCGGAAGGTGGTCGACGCGAAGGGCAAGGCGGTGCCGAAGGAGAAGGATCTGCCGACGCCGACCAAGTGACACCACGTGACGCCGAGCAGGTAGCGCACGGCCCCGCGGATACGCGAGAGGCGGCGCCCCGTTGGAGGGGGCGCCGCCTTTCTGCGTACGAGATCGGCTCCGCGTACGTGGCGACCGGCTCCGCGCACGTCGCGACCGTGCCGCCGGCCAGGCTTACGTACGGCCGGCCAGGGCTTAGCTGAAGGAGTCGCCGCAGGCGCAGGAACCCGTCGCGTTCGGGTTGTCGATCGTGAAGCCCTGCTTCTCGATGGTGTCCACGAAGTCGATGGAGGCGCCGCCCAGGTACGGAGCGCTCATGCGGTCGGTGACGACCTTCACACCGCCGAACTCCTTGACGACGTCGCCGTCGAGGGAGCGCTCGTCGAAGAAGAGCTGGTACCGCAGGCCGGAGCAGCCGCCGGGCTGAACGGCGACGCGCAGTGCCAGATCGTCGCGGCCTTCCTGCTCGAGCAGGCCCTTGACCTTGGCCGCGGCGGCTTCCGACAGGAGGATGCCGTCGCTCACGGTGGTGGTCTCGTCCGATACGGACATCTGCTTCTCTCCCGGGTTGTACGGAGACTGCTTGCCGACGGTTGCAACCGGCGGGGCCGCGGATTCATTCCGGGCCGAGCACGTGTCTTTCGCTTGTCTCTTCATGCTCGCACACCCGCCTGGAAGCGGAAAATGCCCTGTGGACAACCCCCGGACGTCTTCGGGGCGTTCGCCGGGGCATTCGCCAGGGGATTCACGTCACATCGACGTTATGGGCATCGTCAAAGTGACATGAAGCGGTTATGATAGATAGCGTCATTTCGACGAAAAGGCTTGTTTCGCTTGATCGTTCCAGTCGATCCAAGCGAGCCGCAGAACAGAAAGGGTGCGTGTCGTGACCACCGCCCAGACCCAGGATCTCGACGTACAGCCGACGCCCCTCGCCCTGCTGCTCCTCGGCCGCGAGGCCGACCCCAGGAGCGAGCGCGGCGTCGAGTGTCCCGGTGACCTGCCCTCGCCGTCCGACCCGAATCTGGTGGAACGCGCCCGCGCGGCCAAGGAGAAACTCGGGGACAAGGTCTTCGTGCTCGGCCACCACTATCAGCGCGACGAGGTCATCCAGTTCGCGGACGTCACGGGCGACTCCTTCAAGCTGGCCAAGGACGCCGCCGCGCGCCCCGAGGCCGAGTACATCGTCTTCTGCGGTGTGCACTTCATGGCCGAGTCGGCGGACATCCTGACCTCCGACGACCAGAAGGTGGTCCTGCCCGACCTGGCCGCCGGGTGCTCGATGGCCGACATGGCCACGGCGGAGCAGGTCGCCGAGTGCTGGGACGTGCTGACCGAGGCGGGGGTGGCCGAGCAGGTCGTGCCCGTCTCGTACATGAACTCCTCCGCGGACATCAAGGCGTTCACGGGCAAGCACGGCGGCACGATCTGCACCTCGTCCAACGCCCAGCGGGCGCTGGAGTGGGCCTTCGAGCAGGGCCAGAAGGTGCTCTTCCTTCCCGACCAGCACCTCGGCCGCAACACCGCCGTCCGCGACCTGGGCATGTCTCTTGAGGACTGCGTCCTCTACAACCCGCACAAGCCGAACGGCGGCCTGACCGCCGAGCAGCTCCGCGACGCCAAGATGATCCTTTGGCGGGGCCACTGCTCGGTGCACGGCCGCTTCTCGCTCGACTCGGTCAACGACGTGCGTGAGCGCATCCCGGGCGTGAACGTCCTCGTCCACCCCGAGTGCAAGAACGAGGTCGTCTCGGCGGCGGACTACGTGGGCTCCACGGAGTACATCATCAAGGCCCTGGAGGCGGCTCCGGCCGGCTCGAAGTGGGCCATCGGTACGGAGCTGAACCTGGTCCGGCGCCTGGCGAACCGTTTCGCTCCCGAGGGCAAGGAGATCGTCTTCCTCGACAAGACGGTCTGCTTCTGCTCGACCATGAACCGCATAGACCTGCCGCACCTGGTGTGGACTCTCGAGTCGTTGGCCGAGGGCAACCTGGTGAACCGCATCGAGGTCGACCGCGAGACCGAGCAGTTCGCGAAGCTGGCTCTGGAGCGGATGCTGGCGCTGCCGTAACTCGGTGCCCGGCCCCGCTCACCCCGAGGCGGGCTTCCGCTCGGGGTGAGCGGGGTCGAGGCTGAAGACCGTGCCGTCCGGGATGGTCACCACCAGCGCCCCCTCCTGGAGCAGCACCTCGGGCTCGACAACGAGGCCGGACGACACCTTCTCGGCGCGTGGCAGCGTCTCCCACAGCAGCGTGCCCTCGCGCGCGTCGAGGGCCGCCACGCGGCCGCTGGCACTGGCCAGGTACAGAGTCCGCGTCCGCGGGTCGTACGTAGGCAGGCTCGGCAGTTCCAGGCTGGTCGAGATCTGTTTTCGCAGCGGCTTGCCCGTGCGGGCCGACACGGCGGTCACCCGGCCGCTGGAGGCGGCGAACCACAGCGTGCCGTCCACCAGGGTCACCTGTCCCGCGTACTCCTTGGCCAGCTTCGTCGTGCTGCGGGCACCGGTGACCGGATGGACCAGCAGGATCCGGTCGTACGGCGCCTCCTCGCCGACCAGCACCTCCCCTCGCTCGTTCGCGGTCAACTGCAGGAAGAGCAGCCGGCCGTCGAGGACCCCGATTAGGGCACCGTTGTTCGGCGCCGTCAGCCGCCGTGTCGAGCCGTCGGTCGGGTTCAGCTGCAGGATGAGCCTTTCCTCGAGTTTCGTTGTGTCCGGGAGGCACTCCAGATACAGGCCCTCGCCGGCCTCGGTGAACGCGCAGTAGTGGTTCGCGGGCACCCGTTTCGTCCAGCGCTCGGCGCCGGTACGCGGCGACAGGGCCACCAGCGAGCGGCCGCTCTTGTCCGGCGTCACGACCACGCCGCCGGAGAAGATCATTTCGACGTAGGTCTCATGCACCGTACGGCTCCAGAGCCGCTCACCGGTCTCGGCGTCGAGGGCGATGATGTCGGTCGGGTCGGTCTCGGTGGATTCGCCGATGATCTGCTGCTGCACCAGCATCACGCCGTCCCGGACGCCGAGGGGGTAGGCGGAGTACATCGCGCTGTCGGTGCCGGAGGGCGCGATGCCGGCGCGCCAGACGGTCTTGCCGGTCCGGCCGTCCAGGCGTACGGGAAGGACTCCGTCGCCCCCGCAGAAGACGGCGTCCTCGTGCACCAGACACTCGGGCCCGCCCTCCGTCCCACCGTGCACGCTCATGGCCTTCTTCGCGCCTCGCGGGGCGCTCTCGTACACCGTCGTCTGCCACGGCTTCCAGCCGTCGGGCAGCGCCGCCCCCTTACCTTCCGCCTGCCCCGGCCCGATCAGCAGATAGGCCGTCAGCCCGAGAACGATCGCGCCGACCGTGCCGGTGGCGGCCCACAGCGGGCGGATACGGCTCCGCAGGCCGGGCCGGCCGTCACGGCCCGAGTCGGCCACCGTCCCGGGGCGGATCTCCACCATCGCCTGCGCGGCCCGGCCCAGTGCCACCGTGGGCAGGTCGCCCGCGTCCCCCTCCGGCAGGGCTGTCGCGAACTCCCGTGCCAACTCGTCGAGTCCGGGCCGTTCCGCCTCCTCCTTGACCAGGCAGCGCTCCAGGACCGTGCGCAGCGGCCCGCCCACCCCGTCCAGCTCAGGCTCGTCGTGGACCACCCGGTAGGCCGTCAGATAGGGGCTGTCGGTGTCGAACGGGCCCCGCCCGGTCACGGCGTACACCAGCAGCGCCCCGAGCGAGAACACGTCCGAGGCCGGACCGACCGTGCGGGCGTCGGTGAGCTGCTCCGGGGACATGAACGGCGGGGTGCCGATCATCTGGCCGGTCTCGGTCAGGGTCTGGTTCTCCGCCGCGCGCGAGATGCCGAAGTCGATGACCCGTGGGCCGTCCTCGGCCATCATGACGTTCGCCGGCTTCAGGTCGCGGTGCACGACCCCGGCCCGGTGGATGTCGCGCAGTGCCTCCACCAGACCGAGCGCCAACTTCCGCAGCTCGGCGTTCCGGAGCGGGCCGCGGTCGTGGATCCGTTGCGCGAGCGAGCGGCCGGACACGTACTGGGTCGCCATCCACGGCCGCGACGCCTCCGGGTCGGCGTCCACGACTGGTGCGGTGAAGGCGCCGCTCACCTTGCGGACCGCCTCGATCTCCTGCCGGAACCGGGCCCGGAAGACGCCGTCCGCGGCGTACTGGGCGTGCACCACCTTGACGGCGACCTCGCGCCCCGAACGCGCTCTGCCCCGGTAGACGACCCCCATCCCCCCGGCTCCGAGCCGGTCGACCAGCTTGTACCCGCCGACCGACTTCGGGTCGTCCCTGTGCAGTGGCACCGCCCGAATCCCCTTCCCCCATAAAGCAGTTCGAGCCCACAGGATACGTAACGGCACACGAGGGCTGCCGGGTACCGAGCCGTTCTGGGCTCGG
>NZ_JBQQCG010000055.1:0-79334 GCF_052245575.1 Streptomyces sp. 2A115
GCCAACCCGACTACCTCAGAGTGGCGGTCGGATGCCCCGGCACGTCCCCGACCCCCCACACACCCCAGGGGCGCGGGGAACTGCGCGACCAGCCCCCACCCACCCGCACCCAAACAACCACCCACCCGCAGTCACACCGAATGCACCGCCACCACCACCCCCCGCTCCGCCGCAGGCGACACCGCCGCGGACGCCCGCACCGCCGCCGCCCGAGCCACCCTCCCCGCCCGATGGGCCGACGCCAGCAGCAAAGGCTGGAGTTGCTCGAAACCGGACACCAGGAACTCCTCGCCGGCGATCAGCAACGGCCGCCCCGCCTTCAACCCGGCCGCCGCCGCCTCCGTGAGGTCGGCCAGCGGAGGAAGCGCCGCTCGCACCACACCCGCCCCCGCCGTGGCCGCCCGCTCCGCCAGGGCCACCTGCAACGGCAGCAGCGGAGCCAGCGCCGCGGTCAACGCGTCGGCGATCCGCCGGAGTTCGGGGGACGAGTCCCGAAGCACATCCGCGGCCGCCCGGATCAGCGGAGCGAGGGCGAGGAGCGTACCCGCCGCCAGCCCGGCCGCCGCGGGCAACAGCGGCGATGTCGCGTCCACCAGTTCGCCCAACGCCTCCGCGGCCTCCTCCACCGCGGGCTCCACCGCGTCGAGGACAGGCAGCAGACTGTCCCCGAGCGCCGTGAGCAGCGCCTGCGCGGGCTCGCTCACCGGATGCACGGCGAGCGGCGCCCCGCTCGTCCCCAGGCGCGTCAGCGTGTCCACGATCCGGTAGAACGCCTCCTGCGCCTCCGGCGACGCACTCGCCTCGGCCAGTTCGGCGGTGGTCTCCCGCAACACCCGTAGCACCTCGGCCCCCGAACCGTCCCGTGGGTCGAAGGTGTTGATGGCGATGCGGGTGATGTTCCCGGCGGTGTCCAGGAGTTGGCCGGTGATATCGGTCGTGTTGCGCGCGATACGCGCGACGTCGTCCCTGCTGGGGAGCGACGGAATCGTTGCCATGGGCTCTCCTCGCCTCACGAACAGCGTCACGCGCGGTCACGCACGGCTTCACGCACGTGCCTGTCGCCCCGGCCCTCCGTCGCGCCGGCGCCACCCTCAGCATGCCCCCTCCGCGTCCCGAGGCATGCGCCATCCGAGCCAACTGTGACGCCAACGCCCTCTTGTTGCACGGGAGTCGAACAGGTAGACCTCCGCGTACCGATGTCATGCACATTCACGTCAGGCACAGTCAGGCACATTCAGCGGAGGTACGCGTGCGGCTACCGAGACCCGTCCTGATCGCCACGGCCACCGCCACCGCGGCGGCCACACTCCTGCTCACCCCGAACGGCGCCGTCGCCGACCCCACCCCACAGCCCCCCGTTCGTGAACGTGAAGGGGCCGGTCTCTCCGACCGCGCCGCCCGCACCCCGGAGAGTACGACCGACCGGGCCCTGACCGCCCCGGTCACCGAACTCACCGAATCCGCCGGAGGCACCGGCACCCGCGGCTACCCCCGCGAACAGGTGCTGACCCCGGACCCGGAGAACCCGGCGGACAAGTCCATCAAGCTCGGCCTCACCCCGTACCACGCCATCGTCCCGAAGCTGAACGCCCTCCAGCGGCTCGGCGACCGCGTGAGCGTGGAGGTCGCGGGCCGCTCGGCGGGCGGCCACCGCCTCTACCTGGTGACCGTCACCGCGCCCGAGTCGTCGGGGCAGGCCCGCGCCCAGGAACGTATGCGGGAACTGATCGAGAACGCGCCCGCGGCCGCCGCGAAGGACCCGGCGGTCAAGTCCCGCTACAAAACACCCGTCTTCTTCAACAACAACATCCACGGCAACGAGTGGGAGGGCACGGACGCGTCTCTCGAACTCATCGAGCGGCTCGCGACGGCCAAGGACAGCGAGACCACCGACCTCCTCGACCACAACCGTGTCTACTTCAACATCACCGCGAACCCGGACGGCCGTATCGCCGGCACCCGCGCCAACGCCAACGGCTTCGACATGAACCGCGACTTCGTCACCGCCTCGCAGCCCGAGGTCCGCGCGATGCGCCAGATCGAGATCGACAAGCAGCCCGCGGTGATGGTCGACACGCACGGTTACGTCAACGGCACCCTCATCGAGCCGACGACACCGCCGCACGGCGAGAACTACGAGTACGACCTCTTCCTCAAGAACACCTACGCCAACGCGCTGGGCATGGAGGCCGCCGTCAACGGCCTCGGCTACACACCCGAGAAGGACGGCGTCGAGCCCGCCCAGATCCCCTTCCGGGACCAGGAGGAGGGCTGGGACGACTGGCCGCCGATCTTCACCCCGCAGTACGCGGCCTTCCACGGCACGGTCGCCGCGCACACGGTGGAGATCCCGCTGGCGGTCAACAACGAGGAGTACGACGAGCTCTCCGTCGACGAACTCCGCCGCCGTTCGGCCATCAACGTGGACGTGGCGGGCGCGGCCATCCGAGCGACCCTGGACTACGCAGAAGCAAACAGGACTTCGCTGATCGCCGACCAGATCGAAGTCTTCCGCCGGGGCGCGACGGGCGCCGCCCAGGTCCCGGTCTCCCCGGAGACGGTGCCGGGCGTGCCGGGCATCGGCCCGGAGGACGTCTACACGACGGACTTCCCCCGCGCGTACGTCATCCCGGCGGGCGGCGGCAAGGCGCAGCGCTCGGCCACCGCCGCGGCCCGTCTGGTCGACCACCTGCTCTCCAACGACGTCCAGGTCCGGCGCGCCACAAAGGACTTCAGGCTCGGCGGGAAGGCGTACGCGAAGGGCTCGTACATCGTCGACCTGCACCAGCCCAAGCGCGGTATGGCGAACGTGCTGCTGGCGGACGGGCGGGACATCAGCGACAAGGTTTCGATCATGTACGACATCTCCGGCTGGAGTCTGGGCCGGCTGTGGGGCGCGACGGTCGACTCCGTACACACCCCCAGGCTCTCCGTCCCCGCCCGCGCGATCGACGCGGCCGCGAGCGTCGGTTACGTGGCACCCCGCGGCACCCTCCGCCTGCGTCTCGACGACGCACGCGAGATCGCGGCCCTCAACTCCCTTCTCGCGGACGGGGTTTCGGTCCGCCAGGCGTCCGACGGCAGCGTGATCGTGCCCGCCTCGGCCCGTGCGAAGGCGGTGGCCCTCGCCAAGCGGTACGACGTCGCCTTCGACGCGACGAAGGAAACCGGCGGCACCCCGCTCCACCGCGTACGGGTTGCCGCGGCCGTCACACCGGGCGAGCTGTTCGCACTCCGCGAGATGAACTTCGACGTCACGCCGGTGTCGACAGCGATCCTCAACGCGGGCTTCGACTGGTCGAAGGCGGACGTCCTGTTCGCCTCGGCCGGACTGAACCACGCGGGCCTCAACACGGCCGCACGCACCGCCCTGGACGGCTTCCTGGCCCGCGAGGGGCTGGTCGGCCGCGGAGCCACCGGAGCGGCCCTCAACGCCGCCACGGAGCTGCTCGCCGTGAACCCCGTGGAAGGCAACGGAGACGCCAACGGCGTTGTGCGGGTGGCGAATTCGACCGGCGGTGTAACCACCGGCGCCCCGGACCACAGCTTCGTCTACGCGCCCGTCTGGTTCACGGACCTCGGGCCCGGAGTCCGCGTGGAGCAGTCGTACGCGACCGGGAACCCGCTCGTCTCCGGCCACTGGCGCCCCCTGGAGGACGGCACCGGCGGACCCGCGCAGGCGGCGGGCCAGGCGGCGGTCGTCAGCGGCCCGCACGCCGTCCTGTTCGGCACGGAGCCCCTCTTCCGCGACCACCCGAAGGGGGAATTCGCACAGGTCGCACGCGCCTTGTTGACAGTGTCCTGAGCGAACCCCCGAAATCCCCGGGGGAACCGTGAACCGAGGAGAGCATCGATGACACAGGAGATCCACGGCACCGTCGCCGAAGGCTTCGAGGCGGTACGCGAGGAGTTCGCGGCCGTCCTCGCCGCCGAACGCCCCGACTATGCGGGCCAGTTGAGCGCGTACGTCCACGGGCGGCGGGTCGTGGATCTCTGGGCGGGCCCCGAGACCGACGCCGACACGCTGTTCGGTGTCTTCTCGTCCACGAAGGGGGCGGCCCATCTGGTGGTCGCCCTGCTCATGCAGGAGGGGACACTCGACCCCGACCGTGAAGTGGCGTACTACTGGCCGGAGTTCGCGGCCGAGGGCAAGCAGGCGGTGACCCTGCGGGAACTGCTCGCGCACCGCGCGGGCGTCGTCGGATCCGACGCGGGCTTCACGTTCGACGAGCTGGCCGACGACCGCCTGATAGCCGAACGGCTCGCGACCCAGCGGCCGTTCTGGCGCCCGGGCACGGCCTTCGGCTATCACGCACTCGTCATCGGCGCGCTGACGGGCGAGGTCGTACGCCGGGCGACGGGCCGCACGCTGCAGGAGGTGTACGAGGAGCGGATCCGCGCCCCGTACGGGCTCGACTTCTTCCTGGGGCTGCCCGAGTCGGAGGAGCCCCGCTACCGCTCCGTGGAGCCGATGGCGCCCACGCCGGCGCAGCAGGCCGTGCTGGACGCCGCGCCCAGGGGTCCGCACACGCTGGCGTCGATCGCGTTCAACGAGCATGTGCCGGGGGCGGGGACGCTGGTGGGCCACCCCAACTCCCGTACGGTGCGCGCCAAGGGCCCGGCGTCGGCGGGCGGGGTCGCCTCCGCGCGCGGCCTTGCCGGGATGTACGCGGCGGCGATCAGCGGGCTCGACGGCCGAACCCCCCTCCTCAAGCCGGACACGGTCGCGGAGGTCGGCCGGATCCACTCCGTCGGCTACGACCTGGTGGCCCGCGCCCACAAGTCCTTCGGGCTCGGCTTCCAGGCCACGGCGGACACCTGGCACCCGTTCCTGGGCGCCGGGACGTTCGGCCACAGCGGCGCGGGCGGCTCCCAGGCCTTCGCCGACCCGCGCAGCGGCCTGGCGTACGGCTACACGCGCCGTCGTATCGCCTTCCCGGGCGGCGCGGCACCGGAGAACGACGGGTTGGTGCGGGCGGTGCACCGGGCGGCGCTCACGCTCGTCTGAGCGCTCCGCTGGAAGAACGGCTATGACCCTGCGGGCCGGTGGGGGCTGGTCGCGCCCCGCGGCGGAGCCGCATATGTCACAGCCCCGCGCCCCTTACGGGGCGCGGTGCCGCAGGAGGCCGCACCCCATCACCACGGGTGCGGCCTCCTCGGCGGTCTGCCGGACGGCTCGTCTGCCGGACGGCTCAGAGCTTGACGATCATCTTGCCGGTGTTGTCGCCGCGCAGGACCCCGAAGAACGCCTCCAGGTTGTTCTCGATGCCCTCGACGACGGTCTCGCGGTACTTGAGCTCGCCGGAGGCGACCCACGCGCCGACCTCCTGGACGAACTGCGGCTGGAGGTCGGCGTGGTCGTTGACGAGGAAGCCCTCGATGCGGCCTCGGGTCTGGATGAGACGGGAGAGGTTCTTCGGGCCGGGGACGGGCTCCGTGCTGTTGTAGACGGAGATCATGCCGCAAACAGCGATGCGGCCGTCCCGGTTGAGGGACCCGATGGCGGCTTCCAGGTGGTCCCCGCCCACATTGTCGAAGTAGACGTCGACACCGTCGGGGGCGGCTTCGCGCAGCTGCTGACTCACCGGCCCGTTCTTGTAGTTGAACGCCGCGTCGAAGCCGTACTCCTCCACCAGGAGCTTGACCTTCTCGTCGGAGCCGGCGGACCCGATGACCCTCGACGCGCCCTTGAGCTTGGCGATCTGGCCGACCTGGCTGCCCACGGCACCGGCGGCGCCGGACACGAACACGGAGTCGCCTTCCTTGAAGGAGGCGGTACGCAGCAGACCGGCGTACGCGGTCAGGCCGGTCATGCCCAGCACTCCGAGATACGTGCTCAGCGGCACGGCGTCCGGGTCCACCTTGAGGGCCGGCACCGCGGCCGGGCCTACCTTGACGGCGTGCTTGGCGTCGACCACCGCGTACTCGCGCCAGCCGAAGAAGTGCAGGAGGTGATCGCCGACGGCGATGCCCTCCGCCTCCGAGGCGACGACCTCGCCGACGGCGCCGCCCTGCATGACCTTGCCGAGTTCGAAGGGGGCCACGTACGACTTGGCGGCGCTCATCCGGCCGCGCATGTACGGGTCCACGGACAGGTACTTGTTACGCACCAGGACCTGGCCGGGACCAGGCTGCTCGACCTCGGCCTCGACGAGGGCGAAGTCCTCGGGCTTGGGCCAGCCGACCGGGCGGCTGGCGAGATGCCATTCGCGGCTGGTGGCGGGGAGCTCGGGCGTAACGGTCATGAGGCTGGGCCTTTCCTAGTGCAGCGGCTCTGATACTTCAGATTACTTCAGTACCTGAAACAACCATGCCGCTGAATATTTCATGATGTCAAGTATCGGGGTAGCCTGGAGTGCATGGCCACGCAGAAGACAGCTCGCATCGACCCTCTGACGCTCGAGGTCGTCGACCTCATCGGCACGGTTGTGGCCCGGTACCACGACGAGTACGAGGAGGCTGCCGCCGAGCATGCGCTGACGGGGGCGCAGGCTCGGTTGCTGAGTCTGCTGTCGCTGGAGCCGTTGCCCATGCGGCGGCTGGCGCAGAAGCTGAAGTGCGAGCCGTCCAATGTCACCGGGATCGTGGATCGGCTCGAGGCGCGCGGGTTGGTCGAGCGGCGGCCCGACCCGACCGACCGTCGTATCAAGCTGGCCGCCGCCACGGAGGAAGGACGCCGGGTTGCCCGGAGTCTCCGGGAGTCGCTCCACTTCGCCCGTGAGCCCCTTGCCGGGCTCTCCCGGGAGGAGCGGTTGTCTTTGCGGGGGCTACTCCTGCGGATGCTGGATACTCCGCCGGACCTGTAGCACGTGGGGCTCCGCCCCCGCTTTTGAGGGGTGCCTCACGTCGGTTCGTACAGTGCGGGTTTGTGGGGGCTTGTCGCGCAGTTCCCCGCGCCCCTGAAAGCGGGTGCCTGACGTCGGTTCGTACAGTGCAGGTCCATGGGGACGGGGCGGGGTCGTAACCCCATCCCCCACCCGTCCGCAGTCTTCCGTCGGCGTGAGGGGACGTGCCGGGCGTCCGAGCGCCGCGCTTCCCGGCCCACCCAACCACCTCAGAGCGGCGCTCGGATGCCCCGGCACGTCCCCGACCCCCCACACACCCCAGGGGCGCGGGGAACTGCGCGACCAGCCCAGAACAACCCGCAGACAAAACAACCACCCAACCGCTCAGCCACAGCGGCAGCTAAGAGCACCACCACAGGAACCGCGTACACGTATCCGAAGGACTCGGCTCAGGGCTCGGCCCCTCCGTGGTCGGGTCGGGGTCCGGGTCGCCCGGGTTCGCGGGCGTGGAGCCGCCCGAGGTGGTCGGGTTCGGGGCGGGAGCCGGCGGAGCGGGGTCCGTCGTCGCGGACGGGCGGGCGGATTCCTTGTCCGCGTCCTTCCCGTCCTCCTCGTCCTTGTTCTTGTCCTTCTCGGGCTTCTCCGACTTCGAGGCCGACGCGGACACCGACGCGTCCGGAGACCCCGAGTCCACCCCCGAAGACCCCGACCCGTCACCGGCTTCCGCCGAGCCGTCCGCGGAAGCCGAGGACCCGCCGGACGCATCGTCCGCGGCCGCCGCCTTCGGCTCCGACGAGGGCGCCTCCATGCCGAGCTCCGCCAGGCTCAGACCGCCCGCGGCAAGCAACAGTCCCGCTCCGACGAACAGCACCCGCCTACGCCGCCGCCGGTGCAACGCGGCCCGCCGATCCCGCCGACCCGCCCGGCCCTCGCCCTCGCCCCCACTCCTGCCCGTACGGCCACGACCACCACCACGGCGCCGACCGCCCCCCGGGACGGCGTCACCCGCGGACGCGGCATCGGCTTCGCGTTCGTCGACGTCCTCGCGCTCGTCGAGAGAGGCCGCGTACTCCCGGCACGCTTCGGCCGATGTACCGCACCCCGGGCAAGCGAGGGCGCCATTGAGGTGCCGTTGGCACGGGTGGCAGTAGTCCATGACGCGGGAAGACTAAATTCCTGGAAGGTCATGTTCATAGTGACAGCTGTGAAGGTTGTGTATGGAACTGCCCGTTCCGGCATGACGAGTTGAGGGCAGGCCAGACTATTCGGCCGCCATCCGGCGCCATCGCGTCGAAACCGTTATGCGTTCGACCCATTGACACTGCCGCCGCCCCATCCTTACTGTCACGACAGGATTTCGAACGTGTGACGAAATTTCGAACAGAGCCGAAGAACACAAGGGGCAATTTCCGTGCGCATCACCGGAATCAGCACACACGTGGTCGGGACGCCTTGGCGCAACCTGACCTATGTCCAGGTGCACACCGACGAAGGCATCACCGGAGTCGGCGAGACCCGCATGCTGGGCCACACCGACGCGCTGATCGGCTATCTGCGGGAGGCGGAGGCCAACCACATTCTCGGCTCCGACCCCTTCGCTGTCGAGGACCTGGTCCGCCGCATGAAGTACGGCGACTACGGGCGGGCCGGCGAGATCGTGATGTCCGGCATCGCCGTCGTCGAGATGGCCTGCCTGGACATCAAGGGCAAGGCCCTCGGCGTTCCGGTGTGGCAGCTGCTGGGCGGCCTGGCCCATCCGGACGGAAAGATCAAGGCGTACGCCAACGGCTGGTACACGACCGAGCGGACGCCCGAGGCGTACCACAAGGCGGCCCAGGGCGTCATGGAGCGCGGCTACCAGGCGCTGAAGATCGACCCCTTCGGGGCCGGGCGGATGGAACTGGACCACAAGGAGACGCTGTACGCGGTCTCCCTGATCGAGGCGGTACGGGACGCGATCGGCCCGGAGACCGAGCTGATGCTGGAGATGCACGGCCGGTTCTCCCCCTCCACGGCGGTCCGGCTGGCGCGCGAGCTGGCGCCCTTCAAGCCCGCGTGGCTGGAGGAGCCGGTGCCGCCGGAGAACCTCAAGGCGCTGGAGAAGGTCGCCGAGAAGGTGGACCTGCCGATCGCGACCGGTGAGCGCATCCACGACCGGATCGAGTTCCGCGAGCTCTTCGAGTCGCAGGCCGCGGACATCATCCAGCCGGACGTCGGTCACATCGGCGGCATCCTGGAGACCCGCAAGCTGGCGGCGACCGCCGAGGCCCACTACGTGCTGGTCGCCCCGCACAACGTCGGCGGGCCGGTTCTGACGGCCGCCTCCCTCCAGGTCGCGGGCTGCACCCCGAACTTCAAGATCCTGGAGCACTTCAACGACTTCGCGGACTCGGAGATCAAGAAGCTGGTCAAGGGCGCCCCGCAGGTCGTCGACGGCTACTTCCAGCTCTCCGACGAGCCGGGGCTGGGTGTCGAGTTCGACGCCGAGGCCGCGGCCGAGTTCCCGCAGCAGCAGGCCCGTTTCGACCTGTTCGCGGACGGCTGGGAGAAGCGCCAGCCGAAGGGATCCAAGTGAGTATCGCGGTCGTCATCGAAGGGCCGGGCGAGCACCGGCTGGCCCCCCATGAGGCCACCGCGCCTGCCGCCGGCCAGGCCCTCGTACGGGTCCACGCGAGCGGTATCTGCGGCAGTGACCGCGAGGTGTACGAGGGCAACCGGCCCGAGGGGTACGTCCGTTATCCGCTGACGCCGGGGCACGAGTGGTCCGGCACGGTGGAGGCGGTCGGGTCCGGGGTTCCCGAGGGCCTCGTGGGGCGCAAGGTGGTCGGGGAGGGCTTCCGCAACTGCCAGGTCTGCGACCGGTGCCACGCGGGCGAGACGACGTTGTGCACGGCGGGGTACGAGGAGACGGGCTTCACCCAGCCCGGCGCCATGGCCACCACGCTGACGCTGCCCGCCAGGCTGCTGCACGTCCTGCCGGACGACGCCGACCTGACGGCGGCGGCGCTCCTGGAGCCCGCGGCCTGCATCGCTGCGGCCGCGCTCAAGGCGAACGCGCGGCCCGGCGAGCGGGTGGCCGTCGTCGGCACGGGCACGCTCGGCATGTTCGCCGTGCAGTTCCTGAAGGCGGGTTCGCCCTCGGAGCTCCTGGTGGTCGGCACTCGCCCGGACCGCGCGGAGCTCTCGAAGACCTTCGGCGCCACCGAGTTCCGTACGCGGGACGAGGAGCTGCCGGACGACTTCGATGTCGTGATCGAGACGGCCGGGTCGGCGTCCGCCGCGACCACCGCCGCCTCCCTGCTCCGGCGCGGCGGGCGTCTTGTCCTCACCGGTATCCCGGCCCCGGGCGCCGAGGGACTCGACCCCACCGATCTCGTCGTACGGCAGCTGGAGGTGCACACCGTGTTCGGTGCGCCACCCGAGGCCTGGGCGCACACGGTGCGGGTCTTCGGCGCAGGTCTGCTCAATCCGCTTCCGCTGGTCACGCACGAGCTGCCGTTGGACGAGTTCGCTCACGCCATCGAGCTGGTGGGGTCCGGCGATCCGAAGGTCGGCAAGGTGCTGCTGCGGCCTTAGGGCCCGCGGCCCCGGCCGCCCCCCGATCCGTACGCCGGTACGGAGACCTGACGGCTCCGTACCGGCGTACATCCACCGACACGAACCATGTCCGACATACCGAACGTGAACCTCTCCAAAGCTAAGGACAGCCCAGTGACCGACGCTTCTCCCAAGGCGGCCCGTCGACCCGGTGAGCAGGCACTCGCCGCGCTCGGCCTGGGCGCGCCCGACCTCTCCCCCGCCGACGCCTCACCGCACGCCTTCCCGGGAGGCGGCCGCTGGCGCACCGAGGTCCCCTCCGTCGAGGGGCCCGAGGCACTGGCCGTGGTCCTGAAGGAGTCCTCGCGACTCGATGTGCCGATCCACCGGATCAGCCAGGGCAGCGGTGTCTGGATGCTGACCGACGCCGAGATCACCGAGATGGTCGAGGCCACGAACGAGCGTGACATCGAGCTCTGCCTCTTCACGGGCCCGCGCGGCACGTGGGACATCGGCGGCTCGGTGCGTACCGACTCGCGCGGCGGCGGGCTGCGTGCCCGCGGTCATGACGCGGTGGCCGGCTGCATCGAAGACGCCGTCCGCGCAACGGAGTTGGGCGTGAAGTGCCTCCTCGTGGCCGACGAGGGCGTGCTGTGGACCCTGCACCGGGCCCGGCTCGCCGGGATCATTCCGGCGGACACGACCCTCAAGGTCTCCGCGCTGATCGGTCCGGTCAACCCGGCCGCGTACGCCGTGTACGAACAGCTCGGCGGCGACTCCCTCAACGTGCCCAGCGATCTCACGCTCGACCACCTGACGGAGATCCGCAGGGTCAGCGCCGCGCCCATGGACATGTACATCGAGGCCCCCGACGATCTCGGTGGTTATGTGCGCATGTACGAGGTCGCCGAGCTGATCCGCCGCGGCGCGCCGCTCTACCTGAAGTTCGGCCTGTCGAAAGCCCCGGCAATCTACCCGTATGGTCTACACCTGCGGGACGTGACCCTGTCCACCGCCCGGGAGAGAGTGCGGCGCGGTCGGCTCGCCCTGGACCTGCTCGCACGGCACGGAGCGGACGGCGACATGGCACCCCTCGGCTCGCGGCTGCCCGGCAAGCTCAACCGGTTCGACATTCCCTCATAACGTTCCGAACACACCCCCTTCACAAAAGACGACGCAGCCGCACACAATCCGACACACCTCTTCTCGGTCTTTCTCCTGCACGACCTCGTACCATCTCGCACGGCCAGACCGAGCCCCGTCCAAAACATCGAGGAAGATGATCATGCGCAATCGCAAAGCAGCCCTCTCGGCGATAGCCGCGGCCGCCTCCCTGGCCCTCACCCTGTCCGCCTGTGGGCAGGACAGCGAGGGCGGCAGCGAGGGCGGTGACAAGGGAGACACGAAGGGCTCCACGGTCGGCATCGCGATGCCCACCAAGTCCTCCGAGCGCTGGATCGCCGATGGCGCCAACGTGGTGAAGAACCTGAAGGCGGCCGGCTACAAGACCAAGCTGGCCTACGGCGAGGACGACACCGACACCCAGGTCTCGCAGATCGAGAACATGATCACGCAGGGCGTCTCCGCGCTGATCATCGCGGCGATCGACAACAAGTCGCTCGACAGCGTTCTCCAGCAGGCCAAGGACGCCGACATCCCGGTGATCTCCTACGACCGCCTGATCCTCAACTCGCCGAACGTCGACTACTACGCGTCGTTCGACAACGAGAAGGTCGGCGAGCTGCAGGGCGGCTACATCGTCGAGAAGCTCGGTCTGAAGGACGGCTCCAAGAAGGGCCCCTTCAACGTCGAGCTGTTCGCGGGCTCGAACGACGACAACAACACCAAGTACTTCTTCCAGGGCGCGATGAACGCCCTGCAGCCCTACATCGACAAGAAGCAGCTGGTGGTCCAGTCGGGCCAGACCAAGCTGAACCAGGTCACCACGCTGCGCTGGGACGGCGGCACCGCCCAGAAGCGCATGGACGACCTGCTGACCTCGGCGTACAAGAGCGAGCGGGTCGACGCGGTGCTCTCGCCGTACGACGGCATCTCGATCGGCATCCTGTCGGCGCTCAAGTCGGACGACTACGGCTCCAAGGCCAAGCCGCTGCCGATCGTCACGGGCCAGGACGCCGAGGTTGCCTCGGTGAAGTCGATCATCGCCGGTGAGCAGACGCAGACGGTCTACAAGGACACCCGCAAGCTCGCCGAGGTGGCCTCGCAGATGGTCGACGCCGTCCTCAACGACAAGAAGCCCGAGACGAACGACACCGAGACCTACGACAACGGCGCGAAGGTTGTTCCCGCGTTCCTGCTCGACCCGGTGAACGTCGACAAGTCCAACTACAAGGAAGTTGTCGTCGACTCCGGCTACATCAAGGAAAGCGACCTCTAAACAACCGCCGTTTTCTAGGGATTGGAAGGCACGACCATGGCGGGACCCGTCCTGGAAATGCGCTCGATCGTCAAGACCTTTCCCGGCGTCAAGGCGCTGTCGGACGTCTCCCTGAGCGTCCACCCGGGCGAGGTCCACGCCATCTGCGGTGAGAACGGCGCCGGAAAGTCGACCTTGATGAAGGTCCTCTCCGGCGTCCATCCGCACGGAACCTACGAGGGCGACATCCTCTTCGAGGGTGAGTCCTGCGAGTTCAAGGACATCCGAGCGAGCGAGCAGCACGGCATCGTGATCATCCACCAGGAGCTTGCCCTGGTGCCGTATCTCTCCATCGCGGAGAACATCTTCCTCGGCAACGAGCACGCCACGCGCGGGCTCATCAGCTGGAGCGAGACGCTGAAGCACGCGGCGGAGCTGCTGCGGCGGGTCGGGCTCGACGAGAACCCGCAGACCCGTGTCGCCGACATCGGCGTGGGCAAGCAGCAGCTCGTCGAGATCGCGAAGGCGCTGTCGAAGAAGGTGAAGCTGCTGATCCTCGACGAGCCGACGGCGGCTCTGAACGACGAGGACAGCGGCAAGCTCCTTCAGCTCATCCTGGGGCTGAAGGAGCAGGGCATCACCTCGATCATCATTTCGCACAAGCTGAACGAGATCGAGACGGTCGCGGACTCGGTGACGATCCTGCGCGACGGGCGGTCCATCGAGACGCTCGACGTGAAGGCGGCGGAGACCACCGAGGACCGGATCATCAGCGGCATGGTCGGACGCGACCTCGACCACCGCTTCCCGGAGCGCACCCCGCACGAGACCGAGGTGGGCGCGGCTCCGGCCCTGGAGATCCGCAACTGGACCGTGCACCACCCGATCGACCAGCAGCGCAAGGTGGTCGACGACGTGTCGATCTCCGTGCGGCGCGGTGAGATCGTCGGCATCGCGGGGCTCATGGGCGCCGGGCGCACCGAGCTCGCGATGAGCGTCTTCGGGCGCACGTACGGCCGGTACGCGGGCGGCACGGTCCTCAAGGACGGCACCGAGATCCGTACGAAGTCCGTGCCCGAGGCGGTCAAGCACGGGATCGCGTACGTCACGGAGGACCGTAAGCACTTCGGCCTCAACCTCATCGACACGATCAACCGCAACATCTCCCTCAGTGCCCTGGGGAAGGTCGCCAAGCGCGGTGTCGTCGACGAGCACAAGGAGCGGCAGGTCGCCGAGGGCTTCCGCAAGTCGATGAACATCAAGGCACCGACCGTCTTCGAACCGGTGGGCAAGCTGTCGGGCGGCAACCAGCAGAAGGTCGTCCTCAGCAAGTGGATCTTCGCGGGGCCGGACGTGCTGATCCTGGACGAGCCGACCCGCGGGATCGACGTGGGTGCCAAGTTCGAGATCTACACGGTCATCGACAAACTGGCCGCCGAGGGCAAGGCGGTCGTCTTCATCTCCTCCGAGCTGCCGGAACTGCTCGGAATGTGCGACCGCATCTACACGATGGCCGCCGGCCGGCTGACCGGTGAGGTCACCCGGGCCGAGGCCACGCAGGAAGTGCTGATGCGCCAGATGACGAAGGACAAGAGGGACGAGCGATGAGCGCGAATGTGACCGAAAAGACCCCGACCCCGGCGCCCGCCGGCAAGGGCGGGTCGACCGGGGGCGACGGCCTGCTGCAGTTGATGATGGACGGCATGCGCCGCAACATGCGGCAGTACGGCATGCTGATCGCGCTCGGCCTGATCGTGGTGCTGTTCGCGGTGTGGACGGACGGCGACCTGCTGCTGCCGCGCAACGTCTCCAACCTGGTGCTGCAGAACAGCTACATCCTGATCCTCGCCATCGGCATGATGCTCGTCATCATCGCGGGCCACATCGACCTGTCGGTCGGCTCACTCACGGCGTTCGTGGGCGCGGTGGCAGCCGTACTGATGGTCAATCACGACGTGGCCTGGCCGGTGGCCGTGGTGCTGTGCCTGCTCCTGGGCGCCGCCGCGGGGGCCCTGCAAGGGTTCTTCATCGCGTATCTCGGCATACCATCCTTCATCGTCACCCTCGCCGGAATGCTGCTCTTCCGCGGTCTGACCGAGATCTTCCTCGAGGGCCAGACGCTCGGCCCGTTCCCCACCGGCATGCAGAAGGCCGCCAACGGCTTCCTTCCCGAGGTCGGACCGGACACCAACTACCACAACCTCACGCTGCTGCTCGGCTTCGTCGTCATCGCGTTCGTGGTGCTGCAGGAAGTCCGTGACCGCAGGCGGCAGCAGGAGTTCGCGCTCGAGGTACCGCCCTTCAAGCTCTTCCTCCTGAAGATCGTGGCCCTGGCGGCCGCCGTCCTCACGGTCACGATGATGCTGGCCAGCTACAAGGGCGCCCCGGTGGTGCTGATCATCCTCGGCGTTCTCGTCGTCGGCTTCGGCTATGTGATGCGCAACGCCGTCATCGGCCGTCACGTGTACGCGATCGGCGGCAACCTGCCCGCCGCCAAGCTGTCCGGTGTGCGGGACAAGAAGGTCACCTTCCTGGTCTTCCTCAACATGGGCATGCTGGCCGCGCTGGCGGGTCTGGTCTTCGCGGCCCGCTTCAACGCGGCCTCGCCCAAGGCCGGTGTGAACTTCGAACTCGAGGCGATCGCGGCCTCGTTCATCGGCGGCGCGTCGATGAGCGGCGGCGTGGGCACGGTCCTCGGCGCGATCATCGGTGGTGTCGTCCTGGGCGTGCTGAACAACGGCATGAACCTCGTCGGTGTCGGCTCCGACTGGCAGCAGGTCATCAAGGGCCTGGTGCTCCTCGCCGCGGTCGGCTTCGACGTGTACAACAAGCGCAAGGTCGGTTCGTAAGTCAGCCGGGCCCCGCGGACGCACGTTTCCGCGGGGCCCTTCTCACTTCGGAGGAGCCGCACAGTGGAAAGGAACAGGCCCGACAGGAACAGGCTCGAGAGCAACAGGCGCACTTTCATCGCGACGGCGGCCGCGGGACTCACCGCCGTCACCGTAGGAACAACAGGAACAGCAGGAACGGCCCACGCCTCGGGAGGCAGGAAGCCGGTGAAGGAACTCTTCGGCAAGCTCGCAGACGGAACCAAGATCTACCGCTGGTCGCTGGAGAACGGCGGCACCCGTCTGAAGGTCCTGTCGTACGGCGGCATCGTCCAGTCCCTCGAACTCCCGGACCGCCGCGGCCGCTACGCCAACGTGTCGCTCGGCTTCGACAACATCGAGGACTACGTGGCGTCCAGCCCGTACTTCGGCGCGCTGATCGGCCGGTACGGAAACCGCATCGACAAAGGCAAGTTCAGCCTCGACGGCAAGAGCCACCAGCTCTCCGTCAACGACGGCGAGAACAGCCTGCACGGCGGAGCCAAGGGCTTCGACAAGCGCGTCTGGGACGTGGAGAGCTTCACCTCCGGCCCGGACGTCGGCCTCGTCCTCCGCTACACCGGCGCCGACGGCGAGATGGGCTACCCCGGCACGCTGCGGACCAAGGTCACGTACACCCTCACCAGGCGCGGCGACTGGCGCATCGACTACGAGGCCACCACGGACAAGGCCACGGTCGTCAACCTCACCAGTCACGTGTACTGGAACCTGGCGGGCGAGGGCAGAGGCTCGGCCCACGACCACGAGCTGAGCATCGCCGCGTCCCGCTACACCCCGGTCGACAAGGGCCTGATCCCCACCGGCGAGCTCGCCGCGGTCGCGGGCACCCCCTTCGACTTCCGCCGTACGAAGACGGTCGCCGAGGACGTCCGGCAGGAGAACCAACAGCTCCTGTACGGCCAGGGCTTCGACCACAACTGGGTCCTCGACAAGGGGATCACCGGGCGGCCGGAGCACGTCGCGACCCTCAGAGACCCGTCCTCGGGCCGCACCCTGAAGGTGGCGACGACCGAGCCGGGCCTGCAGTTCTACTCGGGCAACTTCCTGGACGGCACCCTCGTCGGCACCGGTGGCGGCATCTACCGGCAGGGCGACGCGCTCTGCCTGGAGACCCAGCACTTCCCGGACTCGCCGAACCAGCCGGCGTTCCCGTCGACGGTGCTCCGGCCGGGTCGGACGTACCGGACGACGACGGTGCACTCGTTCGACTCGTGACCCTCCTTCACAGCTGGTTCACAATTTCCACACAGACGCCCAGCTGTTGAACAGAGACACATCTCCGCCCGTACTAGGGGGCGGCCCGGGTATCCCCGCTCGGACCGCCCCTCAAGGACGGAGGGTCCATGGCCGACAATGTCACCTCGCTGTTCCGCACCGGCGCGCACAGCCCGTCGATGGCCGCGCTGGCACGCGAAAGCGGGGAGGCGGGTCCGCTGGACTTCTGCATCCCGTGCAATCCGTACTTCCCCACGCCGGCGATGTTCGACGAACTGACGCACCGGCTGCGGGACATCATCACGTACTACCCGAGCAGCGCGGACACGATCACCAGTGAACTGTGCAGCCTGCTCCAGCTTCCCCCGCAGTGCGTGGCGATGGGCAACGGGTCCACCGAACTCATCACCTGGATCGATCACCTGCTGGTCCGCGAGTCCCTCGCCATCCCCGTCCCCACCTTCGGGCGTTGGACGGACCAGCCCATGGAGACCGGCAAGCGCGTCGACATGTTCCCGCTCCAGGAGAGCAACGGTTTCGCCCTCGACCCGGCGCAGTACATCGAGTTCATCCGCTCACGGGGCTCCCGTGCCGCCGTCATCTGCAACCCGAACAACCCCGACGGCGGCTTCGTGCCCCGCCAGACGATCATGGCCTTCTGCGACGCGCTCGCCGATCTGGACCTGATCATCATCGACGAGTCGTTCCTGGAGTTCGCCGACGCGGAGTCCGAGCCGAGCGTCGTCGAGGAAGCGGTGATGCGGCCCAACGTCATCGTGTTACGCAGTCTCGGCAAGAACTTCGGGCTGCACGGCGTGCGGTTCGGCTACATGGTGGCCAACCCCAGCCTCGCGGGCAGGGTCCGCTCGATGCTGCCGAAGTGGAACCTCAACGCCTTCGCGGAGACCGTGGTGTTCATGCTCAGGGACCACGGGCCCGAGTACATGGAGAGCCTGCACATGGTGCGCCGCGACCGGCTCGACATGGCCCGTCAGCTCTCCGCGCTGCCCGGTCTGACGGTCTACCCGTCACAGGGCAACTTCCTCTTCGTGCGCCTCCCCGTGGGCGCCGAAGGCACCGTGGTCCGGGATCGGCTGCTCACCGAGCACCGGATCCTGGTCCGCGAGTGCGGCAACAAGATCGGCTCGTCCAGTCGCTTCCTGAGACTCGTGGTGCGCCCCCAGGTTGACGTGCGTCGCCTGGTGTCCGGCCTGGAACAGGTGCTCTACGGGACCAGGAGGGGAGCCGCCGTGCCCGAGCTGAGCACAGGGACCAGCTACAGCTCGGGTACGGCGGCGGTGGACCGCCTCGTCAGCTCTACCAACGGGGCGGGCTATCCGGGACTCGCCACCGCTGCCTCTGCCTCCGGCGGCTTTGCCGAGCAAGGGCAGATCGCCGCGGCCGGCATGGGCCAGGGGCAGGGACAGCAAGGGCAGATCGCTGCGGCCGGCATGGGAGAGCAAGAGCAGTACGCCGCGGCCGGCATGCGCCAGCAAGGGCAGTACGCTGCGGCGGCCGGCATGGGCCAGCAAGGGCAGTACCCCGCAGCCGGCATGGGCCAGCAGGGAATGCCCGCCGCGGCCGGCATGAGGAGCGGGCGCGGGCAGGGGCTGACCGCTGCCCAGGTGCGCGGTACGACGGGTATGCCGGGCGGCCTGACCGCCGTGGCTCCCCAGGGCCAGCCGCCGCAGCAACCCCAGGCCCAGCCGCAGCCGCAGGCTGTGCCACAACCTCAGCCGCAGCCCATGCCGCAGCAGCCCACCGGCTGGCCGAACACACCGGTGCCGAACGCCACCGGCTGGCCGACGGCTCCGGCCAACCGGGCCGGCTGACCCCCGGGCCCTGTGGCTCCGGGGGAAGGCCGGTTCGTACAGTGCCGGTCCGCTTCGGCTGATCGCGCAGTTCCCCGCGCCCCTGAAGGGGCGCGGGGAACTGCGCCACAAGCCCCCACCGACCCGCAGATCACACAACCGCTCAACCCGCGGAGCGCTACGCCGGGTTGAACCTCCACTGCTGGCAGTTGTTGTTCAGCCACGTCCACTGCCGTACGTCCGCCCCATCCGCCGTGGAGCAGTTGGCGACATCGGCGACCTTGCCGGTGGCCTGGTTGACGACCCGCACGTAACCCCCGCTGGTGGCGAGGAACCGGAACCGCTGGCAGGTGTTGTCGAGCCAGGACCACTGGCGCAGATCGGCCCCGTCGGCCGTCGAGCAGTCGGCCGTGTCCAGGACCTTGCCCGAGGCGACGTTCACCAGTCGGCTGCTGTCGTCGCCCTGTTCCTCGACGCGCCACCGCTGATTGTTGCCACCGTTGCAGGCGTACTGCTGGACGTTGGCCCCGTCGGCGGTCGAACGCCCCGCCACCTCAAGGCACTTGCCGCTGTTGCGGTTCGTGATCGTGTACGTCGTCGAGGCGGACGACGGCTCTCCCGACGGCCCGGCCATGCTCGCCCCGAGCCCGACCGGCGTACCGAAGTTCGGCGAACCGTCGGAGTTCCAGGTGAACTTCTGCGCCCGGGTCGTCCGCCCGTTGTCGCAGCCGTCGCTCGCGCTGTCGTTGGCGTGGTAGACGATCCAACTCTCCGTGCCGTCCGGTGAGTTGAAGAACCCGTTGTGCCCGGGCCCGTACACCCCCGCCGAGTCGTTGCGCTGGAAGACGGGTGTCGACTTCTTCGTCCAGGAGGACGCCGAGAGCGGATTGGAGCCGGTCAGGGTCAGCTGGCCGAGCTTGTAGTCGGGCGTCCAGCAGCCGCTCGCCGAGTAGATGATCCGCGTCGTGCCGTTGCGCTGGAGCACCTCCGGCCCCTCGTTCACCGTGCCGCCCGACCGCTCCCAGTCGTACGTCGGCGTCGAGATCGTCGAGAAGGAGCCTTGAAGCGTGTACGGGTTGGACATCGGAGCGATGACGAGGTTCTGCGTCCCGCCGCCCATCGCACTGCCCAGCAGATACAGCTGCCCGTTGACGTTCAGGACGCTCGCGTCCAGCATCCAGGCGCTGTTGAGCTGGTTCTTGTACGTGTACGGGCCCATCGGATCGGAGCCCGCGCTCTCCAGGACGTGGGTGCGCTGGGTCGCGTTGTAGTCGGAGATGTTCTGCCCGGCCACGAAGTACAGGTACCACTTGCCGCCGGAGTAGAAGAGCTCGGGCGCCCAGATGTTGCAGCAGCGCGAGGCCGCGTCGCCCTTCCACACCTGCACGCTGGGCGCGGTCGAGAGCCCGGCCAGCGTCGGCGACTTGCGCATGGTGATGACGTCGGTCCAACTCGTCGACACCAGGTAGTAGTTGCCGTCGTGGTACGAGATCCAGGGGTCGGCGCCCTTGACCGACTTGACCGGATTGGTGAATGAGGCCGCGCTCGCCGACGACTGCCCGAGGGAGAGGGCGAGAAGGAGGGCGGTCAGCAGGGTCAGTAGGCGACGGGCCATCCGCTGCTCCAGTTCAGAAGGTTGATGCCGAGTTTGGGAGTGCCGTTGTCCTGGCCGTCGTAGTAGTGGTGGACGATCAGGTCGCCGTCCGAGTCCGCCGTGATCGACTGGCCACCGGGACCGATGTACCGGCCGTGCGACTCCAGCACGGGAGTCCCGCCGTTGTTCATCATCGAGACGCCGTTCTTGTCGTAGTACGGCCCGGTGACGCTGGCGGCCCGGCCGACCTTGACCTTGTACGTGGAGTTGGTGCCGAATGGGAGGTCGTTCGATTCGTTCGATATCCCGAACGTTGGTCATTACTTCGAACGGGAACGTAGAGTCGAACCTCTTGCGCGTCAATAGTTCGCGCAGCACCTTCAGTCACGTAAAGCGTCGAAAGTATTTCGACGCCTCATCACTCTCCTACGGCTCCGACGGCGCGCCCCCCAAAGGGGCGCGGGGAACTGCGCGACCAGCCCCCACGAACCCGCAGATCACGTACCAATCTCCCCGCGGAGCGCTTCGCGGAGGCACTCTGCGAGACGCTCCGCGATCCCCCCGCCAGGGTCCAGCCGCGGATTGAAGATCGTGACGTCGAAGCCGACCGCACGGTCGTGGGCCAGCGCCGTGCGCAGCACAGTCTCCAGCTCGGCCCAGGTCAGTCCGCCGGGCCGGCGGTAGTCGACGGCGGGCATGACCGCGTCGTCCAGGACATCGACGTCGAGGTGGACCCAGTAGCCCGCACTCCCGTCGGCGGCGAGCCGCTCGACCGCCTGGCGCGCGGCGACGTCGGCGCCGAGGGCCCGTACGCCGTCGAGGTCGACCGCGTGCAGCCCCGGCGGCAGGGGCTGCATCCCGGCCTCGTCGGATTCCTCCGTGTCACGGAAGCCGAGGGCGACGACGTCCTCGTCCCGTACGAGAGGTCCGCGGTCTTCGAGGTCGGCGAGCAGCCGGGGTCCCCGGCCTGTGGCGAGCGCGAGATCCATCGAGGCGGCCTCGCCGAACGGCTCCGCCGACGGCTGGTAGAAGTCGGTGTGCCCGTCGAGGAACAGCAGGCCGTACCGTCCGCGGCGGCGCAGGGCGAGAAGGTTGCCGAGCAGAATGCTGCAGTCGCCGCCGAGAACCACGGGAAAGCCGCCGCGTCCGACGACCTCGCCGACCGTGTCGGCCAGCCGGACCGAGTACTCGGCGATACCGGCCGGGTTGAGAACCCCGGTGTCGCCGTCCCGCTCCGGGTCGTACGCCGCCGACTCGACCCTGCCTGCCCGAACCGCCCCCAGGCCGTCCAGCAGACCGGCGGCGAGCAGCGCCTCCGGCAGTTCCTGGACGCCGGAGGGCCGCAGTCCGAGCACGGACGGCGCTTCGACGACCGCGATTTCCCGCACGCCCGAATTCTCCCTCAGCCACGGCCCACTCGCACCGTGTCCTTCACGTCCCGCGCCGGGTCGGGTCCGTCACGTCCCGCACCGGGTCGGGTCCGTGCGAGGGCGGGTCATGTCCCGGTCGGCGGGGCGGCTGCGCGAGACGACGCGCATGCCGGAGGCGTCCACGACGCGTACTTGAAGTGAGCCGCATCCGCAGCGCGTCCACACGGTGTGGCCGGCCGCTGTGGTGTGCCGGGACACCACCTGGAAGGGTTCGGCCCCGTCCGGCCATCCGCAGTGCGGGCACGCGTCGCCACGGAGCCTGCTGTGGGATGTGCTGGTCATCTTGCAACTCCTCGTACAGGTTGGCTGGCGTTGACCGTCGCGACACAGCCAGGGTCCATCGCCGCCTCTGTGTACGTCCAGGTTGACTTTGTGGACCTCACCTTGAAGCGTGGGCTTCATGATTGACCTGCGCCGACTCCATGTCCTGCGGGCGGTCGACCACTACGGCACGGTCACCGCCGCCGCCAACGCCCTCCACTTCACGCCGTCCGCCGCCTCGCAGCAGATCCGCCAGCTCGCCCGTGACCTGGGGGTCGACCTGCTGGAGCCGCAGGGGCGCGGTGTACGCCTGACTCCGGCCGCGCAGAGCCTGCTCGCGCACGCCGACGCGATCCAGGCCCGCTGGGAGCGGGCCGAGCTCGACCTGCGGGCCGACCACGGCGATCCCGCCGGGCCGCTGCGGGTCAGCGGCTTCCCCGTGGCCATCTCGGTGCTTCTCGCCCCGATGGCGGCCCATCTGCGCGAACGCCATCCGCGGCTCACGGTCAGGATTCAGGAGCTGGGGGTGCCGGAGAGTTTCGACCTGCTCTTCGAGGGCGAGATCGATCTCGCGATCGTCGAGGCGACCACGAACAACCCTCCTCTCAGCGACGCCCGCTTCGACCAACAGCCGCTCCTGGACGACCCGTTCGACCTGGTCGTCCCCAACGGGCACCGCCTGGCACCGCGTGAGCGGGTCGACCTCGAGGAAGCCGCCCACGACGACTGGATCGCCCCGGTGCCGGAGAGCCCCTGCCGTCCGCACGTGCTCTCGGCGTGCGGTGCCGCCGGTTTCACGCCCGACGTCGTCCACCACGCGCTGGACTGGAACGTCACCGCCCACCTGGTCGCCCACGGACTCGGCGTCGCCCTGATCCCCCGCCTGGCCCACCTGACACCGCACCTGCCGATCACCCGCGTGCGCTGCGTCAGCAACCCGCACCGCAAGCTCCTCACCTGCACCCGCACCGGCGGCCACGAACGCCCGGCGATCGCGGCCGCGCTACGGGAACTGCGTGAGCTCGCGCCGACGGCGGTGGCGTAAGGCCGTCGGAAAGGCTCAAGCCCGCCACCGCAAGGTAGGCAGGAATCTCCTTCCTGAGTTTGCGAAGGGAGGAGAGCACTCAAATCCAGCGCCTTCGTCGATCGGACGGCCACGCTTGTGCAGACGTACAGATGGGCCCTGTCCCGTCGATCGAATGCCTGAGCGCCGCCCCTACCTCGCTGTCAGCTCAGCCGGATCACGTTCCATGACAGCGGCTCCAGCGTGGCGCTGAGCGTGCCGTCCTGGAGGGTCGTGCCCGTGACCTCGTGCGGTGCGACGCGCTCCGGGTCGTCGAGCGTGTTGCGGGCCTCGGGGTCCGCGTCGGCCAGCGCGCTGTGCTCGACGACCGCCGTCAGGCCGAGCGAGCCGAGGGCCACCTCAAGCGGCAGCGCCTGCGTCTGGCTGCGGTTGACCGCGAACACGGTGACCGAGCCGTCCTCGGCGCGCACGGCCGTGGCGTGCAGCAGGTCCGTCTCGCCGTACTTCTTCGTCTCGTACGTCGGCGAGTCGACCCGTACGTCGAGGACCTGCCCGCGCCCGTACCGCGAGGCCTGTGCGAACGGGAAGAACGTCGTCTGCCGCCAGGCCGGGCCGCCCGGCTCCGTCATGATCGGCGCGATGACGTTGACGAGCTGGGCGAGGCACGCGACGGTCACCCGGTCCGCGTGCCGCAGCAGGGCGATGAGGAGCGAGCCGAAGACGACCGCGTCCAGCACGCTGTAGTTGTCCTCGAGCAGTCGCGGGGCCTCCGGCCAGTCCAGCGGGTCGGACTTGGCGGACTTCTCCCACTCGTCCAGGTACCAGACGTTCCACTCGTCGAAGGAGAGGTTGATCTTCTTCTTCGACTTGAGCTTCGCGCCCACGTGGTCGCAGGTCGCGACGACGTTCTCGATGAACGACTCCATGTCGACGGCGGAGGCGAGGAAGGAGTCGAGGTCGCCGTCGGTCGGCCAGTAGTAGGCGTGCAGCGAGACGTAGTCGACGAGGTCGTACGTCTCCGCCAGGACCGTCGCCTCCCACTCGGCGAAGGTCGGCATGGACTGGCTGGAGGAGCCGCAGGCGACCAGTTCGACGGACGGGTCGATCTGGCGCATGGCACGCGCCGTCTCGGCGGCGACGCGGCCGTACTCCTCGGCGGTCTTGTGGCCGGTCTGCCACGGGCCGTCCATCTCGTTCCCGAGGCACCACAGCTTGATACCGAACGGGTCCTTGTCCCCGTGGGCGGCCCGCTGGTCCGAAAGGGCCGTGCCGGAGGGGTGGTTGGCGTATTCCTGGAGTTCCAGGGCCTCCGCCACTCCCCTGGTCCCGAGGTTGACCGCCATCATCGGCTCGGCCTGCGGGCCGATCTTCTGGAGGAAGGCGATGTACTCGGAGAGGCCGAAGCGGTTGGTCTCCGTCGACCGCCAGGCGAGGTCGAGCCGGCGGGGCCGCTCCTCGGCCGGGCCGACCGAGTCCTCCCACTTGTAGCCGGAGACGAAGTTGCCGCCCGGGTAGCGGACGGCGGTGACGCCGAGTTCGCGGACCAGCTCCAGCACGTCCGTACGCAGGCCCGCTTCGTCGGCCGCGGGGTGGCCGGGCTCGAAGATTCCGGTGTAGACGCAGCGGCCGAGGTGCTCGACGAAGGAGCCGAAGAGACGGGGGTTGACCTCGCCGACGGTGAAGGCGGGGTCGAGGGTGAACCGGGCGGTGGCGCGCATGTTTTCCTTTCGGGACACGTGCGTTGGGGGTGGTCCTGTTTCGTGGGCGGGTGCGGGTCGGTGAGGGCCGGTCGCGCCCTGGGCGAGCGCGCCCGCCCCGCTTGCCCTGCCCCCGGTCGCCCCACGCCAACCCTCACTGTTCGGCATCTCGGATAACGCTCGTAACTTCGAACGGGACCGTAAAATTGAAGCGCTTGCGCGTCAATGGGTTACGCAAGAATCCGAGACTTTCGGAGGCGGGGCGGTGGCCAAGCCCGAGCCCAGGATCCGCGACCTGCTGTCCAGCTGAGGGAGAGCCGTGACCACCATCGCCGTGACCGGCCACATCGACCTGACCGACGGCAGCGCCCCCCTGATACGGGACGCTCTACGGCAAGTTCTGAAGCCCTACGCCGACGGCGACCTCACCGGCGTCTCGTGCATCGCCGAGGGCGCCGACGCCCTCTTCGCCGAGGTCGTGCTGGAGCTCGGGGGCCGTCTTGTCGCGGTGATCCCCGCCAAGGACTACCGACAGAAACAGGTCGGGCCCGACCACGCCGCGGCCTTCGACCGGCTCGTCGCCGGCGCAGTCGAGGTGCGGGTCCTCCCCAACGAGACCGCGAACCGGCAGGCGTACGAAGACGCCAACCGCGAACTTGTGAAGCGTGCCGACCGCCTGGTCGCGGTGTGGAACGGCGAGCCGCCGACAGGCAAGGGCGGCGGCACCGCGGACACCGTCATCGAGGCGCGCGAGGCGGGCGTCCCCGTGGACGTGGTGTGGCCGGCGGGCGCCGCCCGCCGGGCCTGAACCTCCACGAATTCGATGAGCCGTTTCGGCCACCACCGTCGCCGTGTTCGGCGAGGCGCTGAAGACCGGGCGCTACCCCGCGAACGCCGGCTGCGCGAGCCCCTTCCCCGCGCCGGGTACCACCAGTACCGAGCCCGAGAGCGGATGCGGCGCGTCCAGGCCCGTACGAGCCGTCGTGATGTACAGGTCCGCCAGGTCCGGGCCGCCGAACGTGCAGGCCGTGGGCCGGAGAACGGGGAGTTGCACGACCTGGTCCAGCTCACCGGACGGCGTGTAGCGGCGGACCGCGCCGCCGTCCCAGAGCGCGACCCATACGCAGCCCTCGGCGTCCACGGTGAGGCCGTCGGGGAAGCCCGCGCCCTCCTCGATGCCTGCCAACTGCCGCCTGTTGGTGACCCGTTGGCCGTCGAAGTCGAAGACGTCGACGCGGCGGGTCGGCGAGTCGATGTAGTACATCAGCCGTCCGTCGGGGCTCCAGCCCGTGCCGTTGCTGACGGCGACGTCGTCGAGGACGACGTCCACGGTGCCGTCGGGCGTGAAGCGGGAGAGCGTCCCGCCGCCCGGTGCCTCGTCGTAGCGCATCGTGCCCGCCCACAGGGAGCCGTCGGGTGCGACCGCCGCGTCGTTGGCGCGGCGTCCCGGCACCGGATCGCGGTGCAGCCAGCGGAAATCGCCGAGGCTGGGGCCGTAGAGCCCCACGCCGTCACGGAGGTTGACGACCAGGCCGCCGCCCGCGCGCGGCTTGGCGGCGCCCACGTGCTGTTCGGTGGCCATGACCGTGCGTCGGCCGGAGGCCGGGTCGTACGTGTAGATCCTGGATCCGAGGATGTCGATCCAGATCAGTCGCTGGGCGTCGGCGTCCCATGTGGGGCCTTCGCCGAGGGCCGCCTCCGCGCGCACGGCCACCTCGTACGTGTACGTCGTCCCGGTCATCCCACGCTCCTGTGTCCGAGCCGCTCGGAAAGCTGGGCGGCGCCCTTCATGGCGAGCTGTTCCAGCTCGCCGCGGCGGTCGTCGCTCCAGCGGATCATCGGTACGGAGATGGAGAGCGCGGCGACGACCTGGCCCGTACGGTCGCGCACCGGCGCGGCCACGCAGCTGACGTCGGGGTTCGACTCGCGGCTCTCCACCGCGACGCCGCGGGCGCGGATCTCGGTGAGGGCCTCGCGCAGGGCGGCCGGGTCGGTGATGCTGTTGGGCGTCATCCTGAGGAGGTCGGCGTCCTCGGGGATCCGCGAGGTCAGCTCGGGCTCGGAGAGCGAGGCGAGCAGCATCTTGCCCACGGAGGTGCAGTGAGCGGGAAGCCGGCGGCCCGCGGCCGAGACCATGCGGACGGCGTGCGTGGAGTCGACCTTCGCGATGTAGATGACGTCCGTGCCCTCCAGGATCGCCACGTGCACGGTCTCGTCGCAGGTCTCCGCGACGGACCGGGCGACCTGCTGGCCCTCGGCGGCGAGGTCCAGCTGCTCGGCGTAGCGGCTGCCGAGCTGGTACGGCCGCACGCCCAGCCGGTAGCGTCCGGGCTGGCCGGGCACGGGTGCGATGTACTGGCGGGCGGCGAGCGTGGTCACCAGTTCGTGCACGGTGGTGCGCGGCAGCTGGAGCCGGCGCACGATGTCGGGGGCGGAGAGCGTGCCGTCCCCGTCGAGGAAGAGCTCGAGTATGTCGAGAGCCCGAGTCACGGCAGGTACGAGGCGTCCCACAATCGGCCCCCTCTCTGTGTTCGAAATTTCAACAGTCGATCGGCATAGCGAACACAGGCTACTCATAGTGGTTACGCACGGGCAATGGGCGTGCAATGTCCCACACGTCACGCCAGGTATCGGCCATGGCGGTCACCGCCGGGTACGAGGGTCTCCGAGTTCCCCGCGCAGCCGCTGCGCCCGCAACACCAGCTCCAGCTCGAAGCGGCGGTCCGGGTCGTCGATCTCGTCTCCCCACAGTTCCCTGATCTGCCGGAGGCGGTACCGGACGGTCTGCGGGTGGACGCCCAGGCGGGTGGCCACCTCAGGGGCGCCTCCCCGGGTCTCCAGCCAGGCCAGCAGCGTCTCGGCGAGTCGTCGCCCGTGCGCGGGACCGCAGTGGGCGAGCGGCTCCAGGCAACGCAGCGCCAGGTCGTCGATCAGTTCCTCGGGCTGGAGCAGCACCAGCGCCTCCGTGTGCTCCGTGCAGTACAGCACCTCCCCCGGCGGCAGCAGGCCCCGCTCCATGAGCCGTACCGCGGCCTCGGCCCAGCGCAGCGACTTGGCCGCGTCGGCCATCGGCACCGGTGGCCCGATCGCGCCCGCCCATCCCGTCAGCGCCCGGTGCAGCAGCTCCGGGCGCCCGGCGGCGTCCGGGTCGGGCACGATCATCCGGGGCTGCTCGCACTCCATGTCAAGGAGCACCTCCTGCCCGACGGCGGGGGCGACGGCCTCCCGGGCGGGCCGCAGCAGCACACCCACCGCGACCTTGTCCGGCAGCGGCCAGCCGATCCGCGCGGCCCGTTCGGCGAACGCGTCGGCCGGATCGCCGCGGTGGTGTTCGGCGAGCAGCAGCTCCATCAGCCGGCGTTGCAGGCGCAGGCGCTCCCCGGCCTGCCGGGCGGCGGCCTCGGCATAGCCGCGTACGGACTGGTCGACGAGACCGTCCAGGTACTCGTAGCCGGCGTCGACCAGCTCGTACATCGCGGGCGGCGGGATCTCCACGCGCTGCCCTATCTCGGCGAAGCGGCGCCAGGCGAGACGTACGCCCAGCCGGTACATCGCCTGGAGCGAGTCGAGGCTGCGGCCGTGCAGGCCCTCGCCGCGGCCGAACTCCTGGAAGACCTCGGGGTGGACGCGCGGGCGGCCCTCGGCGGTCTCCAGATGCTGGACGAACACCTCGATGGCCCGCCTGATTCCGATGAGCGCCATCGGCTCGCCGGTGTCGTCGAGGATGACGGGCAGGTGGGGGTATTCGCGGCGTATCTCGTGGAGGATCTCCTCGGCGAGCGCGGGTGCCTCGGCCATGGCCAGCGCCGCGAACTGCCGCACCTGGAGGTGCGGTACGTCGTGCCAGGCCGAGCGCACGGTGACGGGTCCCTGGCGTAGGGCCATGGGTTCAGCGCTCCTGGCCGGCCGTCTCATAGGTGATGAGCGGCGTGTTGGGCTGGTCGGGCGTCGCCTCGAGCAGCGCGACGATACCGAGGGCGGCGCCCACGGCTAGTACGGCGGCGGCAACGACGGTCAGCATGGCAGCCAAGAGTCTTGGCATCGCGGGTCAGCCTCTCTGTCGGAGGTCGTCCCCACCCAAGCGCTCCGCTGGGAGCGCGGTCCGAAATCTGCGGGCCGTCCGTGGCTGATCGCGCAGTTCCCCGCACCCCTTCGGGGCACGGCACATCCCCTTCGTCACCGGTCCCACCTCGCCCCGTCCGGCGAGCCCCCAGTCTCGACAACACATTGACACTTCGTCAAGGGTGCGCCTACGGTTCCCGGCCCATACCGCACGTGCACCCTCCCCACACTGTGCCGGCACACCCCGTGTCGCGTCACCACGAGCCCCTGGAGTGCCCGGATGCGCCGGAAAGCCTCACCTCTCTCACTGATCCTGCTGGGCCTCGGCATCTTTCTGCTCGTACTGGCTCCGATGCTGGCGTGGTACGTACAGCCGCGTGCCGCCGTGAACCCCATCGACATCGACACGACCGCGATCTACAAGGGCACAGGCAGCGTCTTCGACGTCGACAAGGTCGAGACCGTGCCCGACACGCCGATCACCATCACCCAGCGGGTGCGCGGCGACGTCTCCGACAGCGAACGCAGCGGGAAGGCGGTCTGGGACGTGACGACCACGGTCGACACGAACAAGTCGCTGCCCGCGGCCGACCCGCACGACGCACTGGACTTCACACCGCACCGGTATGTCACCGACCGTAAAACAAACCGGCCGGCGCACTGCTGCGAGGAGAAGCCCTACATCGAGGGCGAGGCCTACCTCAAGTTCCCCTTCGACGTGCAGAAACGCTCGTACCGCTGGTGGGACAACACCCTCGGGAACACGGTCACCCTGCGTTACCGTGGCGTCAAGAAGATCCAGGGGTACGAGGGTTACCGCTTCACCGGAACCGTCCCCGCCGCCAAGACCGGGACCCGGCTGGTGCCGGGCGCGATCATCGGTGAACCCGACCGTGGCGAGGTGCTCGCCGAGGAGTGGTACGCCAACCACGGCGTCGAGCTCGTCGTCGACCAGGCCACCGGCCGGGTGCTCTACGCGCAGACCGGCCCGCGCCGGACGCTGCGCGCTCCCGGCGGCGAGAAGGACGCCGCGGTGCTGCTGGACGCCGAGAAGCTGGCCTTCACCACCGCCACGCAGAAGAGCGCGGTGGATCAGGCCGAGACCGACAGCGGGCTGCTGCGCGCCGTGGGTCAGACGGTGCCGATCGGTGCGGGTGCGGTGGGATTCGCCCTCGCCGTCGCCGGTGTCGTTTTGGTCGCACGCGGGCGTCAGCGTCCCGATTCGTCCGAGAACTCCCAGCAGTTGCTCACAATGTGATGAGACGTCAGCTGGATAAAGCATCGAACTTGTCACTTCGGTGAGTAGCCGCAATGAACCAGCGAGCGAAAACTATCCATCCCCACCCGAACACAGCTCGACCACATCCCCGCCACAGCCGACACCCACATCCCTCACAGATCCACCCTGAACCGAACTGATCCATCCAGATCCGTCCAGATCCATCCGGACTCGCCCTGCGGGAACTTCAGGTAACCCGCACGGCGAGTACCTCAACAGAACCGCACCATGCCTGTGCCCTGCCCCCCACGCTGGTTCCGCACCCCGAGACGAGTTGGAGCACCTATGCCCCAGCACGTGCCTTCGTCGTTGCGCGCCGCCTTCCCCCGCTCCGCGCAGCGACACCCGGCGCTTCCCCCACAGCCGCGCCGAATCGTCTTCCTCGCCCGTCGTGACTTCAGCAACGAAGCCGCGGGCGGTTCCGAACTCCTCGTCGACAGACTCGCCGAGGGCCTGACCCACCTGGGCCACCAGGTCACCCTGCTGTGCGGCGGCCCGGCCGCGTACCGCGACTACCGCGTCGTGTCGGCCGGCGGCGACCTCGGCCACTATCTGCGCGCCCGCTCGGCGTTCCAACGCCAGGTCGGCGACTGCGACCTGCTCGTCGAGGTCTGCAACGGCATGCCCTACCTGGCTCCGCTGTGGCACCGCGGGCCAACGCTCTGCCTGGTCAACCATGTGCACACCGACCTGTGGGGGATGCGGTTCGGCGGACCGCTGGCGCCCGCCGCCCGGCTCGGCCGAAGACTCGAACACTGGGCGCTGGCCGGCGCACCGCAGCGCCGCGGTCTGCTGGTCGCCGTCTCCCCCTCGACGGCACACGCACTGCGCTCGATCGGCGTCGAACGCGAGCGCATCCGGGTCGTGCACAACGGCGTCGAGGAGCCCGGCCCGCCGGCCGACCGCTCTTCGGAACCGCTGTTCCTGGCGATGGGCCGGCTCGTCGAGTACAAACGGATCGATCTGCTGCTGCGGCTGTGGGAGCGGGTCCGCCCGGTCACCGGCGGCCGCCTTGTGATCGTCGGCGACGGACCGGAGCGGGAGCGTCTCGAACAACTCGCGGGTCCGGGAGTCGAGTTCAAGGGTCATGTCTCCGAGGCCGAGAAGCACAGGCTGCTGTGCGAAGCCTGGCTGATGCTGCACCCCTCGGCGGTCGAGGGCTGGGGCCTGGTGGTGACGGAGGCGGCGGCCCGCGAGACCCCGACCATCGCCTTCGACGTCCCCGGGCTGCGCGACTCGATCGTCGACGGCGAGACCGGTCTGCTGGCCCGCGGCGAGTCCTCGTTCGCCGCGGCCTGGTGCACCCTCGCCCTGTCCACCCACCGACGCACCCTCATGGGGAAGGCGGCCCGGGAACGGGCCGCCCAGTACCGCTGGGACCATACGATCCGCCAGTTCAGAGCGGTGGCGACAGAAGCTGTGAGGATCTGGACTCCATGACTTCGACCGTCGGCAAGGGCAGGGACCGAGGCAGAGCCACGGGTCCGGGTCCCGGTACGGGCCTCAAGGACCCTTCGCTGCGCCGCTCCCTCGCTCTCTTCCGGGCCTTCCGCCATGAGCAGGACGACCCGGAGGCGTGCTACTCACTGCTCGCCCGGGACGCCGCCGACCAGGTGGAGGCGTACGACGGTCCGGTGAAGGGCCGGACCGTCGTGGACATCGGCGGCGGGGGCGGCTACTTCACCGAGGAGTTCCGGCGGCGGGGGGCGTTCGCGTACCTCTTCGAGCCGGATGCAGGGGAGTTGGGGGCGAAGCCGCCCGAGGGCGCCGTCGTCGCGGACGGATATCTGCTGCCCCTGTCGGACGGCGTCGCCGACGTGTCCTTCTCCTCCAACGTCCTCGAGCACGTCGCCGACCCGCAGACCTTCCTCAGCGAGATGGTGCGGGTCACCAGGCCCGGCGGGCTGATCTACGTGTCGTTCACCAACTGGCTGTCCCCGTGGGGCGGCCACGAATGGGCGCCCTGGCACTACCTGGGAGCCGAGCGGGCCCGCGCCCGCTATCAGAGACGTGCGGGAAAGCCCGCCAAGCACACCCTCGGCGAGAACCTCTTCGCCGTACACATCGGCTCCACCCTGCGGCAGGTGCGCGCCCGCGACGACGTCATGGTCGTCTCGGCGCGCTCCCGCTACTGGCCGTTCCTCGCGGAGACCGTCGCGAAGGCGCCGGGGCTGCGTGAGTTCGCCACCTGGAATCTCCTCCTAATCCTCCGGCGGTGTCCATGACCAGCACGGTCCAGGTCCCTCCCCCGGCGACCACTCGCCCGGTCACCCCCGCGCCCGGCCCCCCTGAGGGGCCGCGGTCGCGGCGGTGGCTGCTGGGGTTCTGGGCCGTGGTGTTCGTGCTGTTCCTGGCCGTACGTCCCGGCCGAACGACCTTCGACACCAAACTCGGTGTCGTGCTCGACCCCTGGCAGTTCCTCGCCGACCTCGGGCAGTTGTGGCACGACCGGGGCGGTTTCGGCGGCATCGCGGACCAGTACGTCGGCTACGCCTTCCCGATGCTGCCGTACTACGCGCTGTGCGACGCGATCAACCTCCCGGTGTGGCTGGCCGAGCGGCTGTGGCTGTCGCTGATCGTGTCCGTCGCCTTCTGGGGCGCGCTGCGGCTGGCCGAGCGGCTGGACATCGGCAGCGGCCCGTCCCGGCTGCTCGGCGCGGTGGCGTACGCGCTGTGGCCGGTGTTCACCATCGTCGTCGGCTCCACCTCGGCGGCGGCGCTCCCCGGCGCCTTCCTGCCCTGGGTGCTGCTGCCGCTGACGAACGAGCGGTACACCGCCCGGGTCGCCGCCCTGCGCTCGGCGCTGATCATTCCCTTCATGGGCGGTGTGAACGCGGCCTCAACCCTGGCCGCGCTGCTGCCCGTTGGGCTGTACCTGCTGTCCCGTCCGCGTGGCCCCCGGCAGCGCAAGCTGATCGCCTGGTGGATCCCGGGCGTGATCCTGGCGACGGCCTGGTGGGTGGTCCCGCTGCTGATGCTGGGCATCTACGGCGAGAACTTCCTTCCGTACGTGGAGAGTTCGCAGACCACGACGGACACCATGTCGGCGACGGAGACGCTGCGCGGCGCCGGCAACTGGGTCGCGTATCTGCACTTCGGCGACGCCTGGCTGCCCGCCGGCTGGACCGTGGCGACCTCGGTGATCGTCATCCTCTCCTCGGCGCTCGCGGCGGGGCTCGGGCTGGCCGGACTGGCCCGCCGGGACATGCCCGAGCGGCGCTGGCTGGTGCTGACCGTGCTGTCGGTCGCGCTCATCACCCTTGCCGGGTACGGCGGTTCGTTCGGAGCGCCCTTCCACGGATTCGTCCAGGGCCTGCTGGACGACGGTCTCGTCCCCTTCCGCAACATCTACAAGTTCCAGACGGGGCTGGCCCTCGCGCTCGTCCTCGGGCTGACGCACCTGGTCGGCGTCGCCTCCCAGACTCAGGGCGCCCGTCCCGTGCCCGGCCGCCGGCTCGCCCCGCTGATCGCGGCGGTCCTCATACTCCCCGGCCTTGCCTTCCCCTATCTCAACGGGTCGATCCTGCAGCCGGGTTCGTTCCAGGAGCTCCCCAAGTACTGGCAGTCCACGGCGAACTGGCTGGAGCGGTACTCGCCGGACTCCCGTTCCCTCGTCGTGCCCGCCACCGCCCACGGCATCTACACCTGGGGCTCCCCCATCGACCAGCCCCTCGACGTGCTCGCCGAGTCCCGCTGGGCCCAGCGGGACTACGTGCCGTTCGGCACCGCGGGCAACAGGCGCGCGATGGACGCGGTCGAGCAGGCCCTGCTGACGGGCGGCCAAGTCCCGGGCCTGGCCGACTACTTGAGCCGGTCCGGCCTCTACTACGTCGTCGTGCGCAACGATCTCGACCCGGACCAGCTCGGCTACGTACCGACCACGACCGTGAAGCGCACCCTCGAGGAGTCGGGCTACCGGCGCGTGACCGGCTTCGGCCCGGAGATGACGGGCGGACGCATCCCGGAGGGCACGCCGCTGCAGATCGAGGGCCTGTATCCGCGGCAGCGGGCCGTCGAGATCTACGAGCCGGCGAGCGAGGGCGTGCCACGGCCCGGGCAGGCCGGGCTGCAGGCGGTCGCCGACACGGCCGTCGTGTCCGGCGGGCCCGAGGCGCTGCTGCCGATGTCCGCCGACCCGACGATGCGGGACCGGGCCGCCGTGCTGACCGGCGACAACCATCCCGGGCTCGGCTCCCCCGAACTCCAGGTGCTGGGCGACGGGCTGCGGCGTGCCGACACCCGGTTCGGCCTGGTCAACGCCAACACCTCGTACACGTACACCCGTGACGAACGCAATCACTCCGACAGCTTCCAGGACGCCGGGGAGAAACCGCACCAGATCCTGCCGACGAAGGGCATCGAACACCAGACGGTGGCGGAACTGCGCGGCGCCCGCTCGGTGAGCGCGTCGTCGAGCGGCAACTGGATGTTCTATCTGCCGCAGTACGACCCGGTGAACGCCTTCGACGGCAATCCGAACACCGCCTGGGCCGAGGGCGCGGCCGGTTCGGCGGACGGGCAGTGGCTACGGATCGGCTTCACGGACAAGACGGACATCCCGTCGTCGTTCCGGGTCACGCCGCTGCCGCAGGACAGTGTGCGGTCGGCGCCGACCCGGGTGCGCGTGGAGACGGAGCGCGGCTCCGAGACGAGTTACCTCCAGGCCGACGGCTCCCGGCAGCGCATCAAGGCCCCTGCCGGCGAGACGAGTTGGCTGAAGATCACCATCGTCGACTCGGTGGCCCGGCACTCCGGTCTGTCCGGCGCGGGCTTCTCCGAGATCAGCATTCCCGACGTCCAGGTGACCCGCATGCTGCGGCTGCCGACGGACGCCGAGCGCACCGACGCGGCCGCCGAGGTCGTCTCGCTGCACCGCGCCACCGACCCGGGCGGGTTCTCCCCGACGGGCACGGAGGTGGGGCTGCACCGCCGCTGGAGTTCGGAGTCGGCAGGCACGTACGAGGTGAAGGCGAGCGCGGTCCCGGTACCGAGTGACGCGCTCGACCGGCTGCTGTACGAGGTCGCGCCCGACCAGCAGAGCCGTATCACCGCGACCGCCGACTCGACAGCCCTCCTCGGCACCGGCCTGTCGCCGCGCAACCTCACCGACGGCGACCTGACCAGCGCGTGGATCGCCGGGGACAACCCGACCATCCACCTGCGCTGGCCCGGCAAACAGGCCGTCGACGAGGTCGTCCTGGCTCCGGCCGGCGGTCTGTCCACCCGGCCCACCGAGGTCAGCATCAGCTCGCCGGACGGCGCGGCCATCGCCGGCGTCGACGAGAACGGCTGGGTCCGCTTCGACCCGATCACCACGGACCAGCTCGACATCACCATCACCGACACGGCCCCGATGACCGTCCACAACCCGCTCGCCGACGAGGAGCTGCAACTGCCGGTCGGCCTGACCGAGGCGTACGTCCCCGCGCTCGCCGACGAGTACCGCACACCCCAGCCCTCGGACCGCCGCTCCTTCCGCCTGCCGTGCGGGGAGGGACCGGACCTCGCCGTCGACGACGAGCTGTACCAGACGAGCGCGAGGGGCACGGTGCTGGATCTCGTGGAGCGCCGCCCCATCGAGCTGACGCTCTGCCAGGAGGGCCGCGCGGACGCCGGGTTGTCCCTCGACTCGGGCTCGCACCGGGTCGAGGCGGGCGACGCGGGGCCGCTGGCCGTCACCGATGTGACGCTGACGCGCGGCACGGTCACGACTCCGACCGCGCTCGACCGTGAACTGGGCATACGTGACTGGCTGGGCGACCGCCGCGAGGTGACCGTCGGCTCGGGCGCGGCTTCATATCTGACGACGTACGAGAACTTCAACGACGGCTGGAAGGCCACACTGGGCGGCAAGGAGCTCAACCCGGTACGCCTCGACGGCTGGCAGCAGGGCTGGCGGATCCCGGCGGGCGAGGGCGGCACGGTCAAGCTCTCGTACGAGCCGTCCGTGATGTACGAGGCCGGGCTGATCGGCGGTGGGGTCGCGGTCCTCGCGCTCGCGGGGCTCGTGCTGTACCGGCGGCGGTCGCCCAACCTCGACGAACCCTCGCCGGTGCCGCCGCCGCCCGGGCTGATCCTGGGCACGGTGGTGCTCACACTGGTGGGGGTCGTGATCGCCGGGTTCTTCGCGCTGCTGGTGCCGGTGCTGGCGCTGCTCGCCTGGCGGCGGCACGCACTGCTGGTGCCGGTCGCGCTTCTCGCCCTCGCGGGGGCCGGGATCGCCGCCGCCACGGGGGCCGGGGAGCCGGCTTCGGAGGGGGCGGGAGCGTTCGGGCCCACGGCCCAACTGCTGGCGCTGATCGGGCTGTTCGCGGGGTTGGTGACGGTGGGAGAGGCTTCGTACGGGGCCCGCGAGCCCGCGGCTCGGGGCGCGAGGACGCTGCCGCCTCCGGCGCCGGGATCCGAGGCGCCGACCGCGCCGTTGCCTCAGCGGCAGCGGGGGGAGGGTGCTGGATCGGAGACCACGGGGTTGCTCGGGTCGTCCGGGGCGCCAGGGCTGCTTGGATCGCCTGGTGCGCCTGGTGCTTCTGGGCCTTCTGGGCTGCTTGAGTCACCCGGGTCGCCCGAGTCGCCGCCACCCGGAGCACCGCTTCCGCCGGGGCCTGGGCTGCCCGGGATTCCGCCGCCGGCAGGAACACCGCAGAGGCCTGGCCTGACATCGGAGTCGGGACCCACCGTCTCCGCCCGCGGGCCGGGATCCGCGCAACCGGAGCCCGACCCGCCCACCGTCCGGATCCCCTTCCGGAAGCCGAAGTCCAAGCCGACACCGCCCGAAGAGACCAGTGCGCTACGGGCCGAAGGGACGAGGGAGCCCCGGCCCGAAGCCACGAAGGCGGCACAGCCCGAACAGTCGAGTGCGGCACGGCCCGAGGGGACGAAGGCGACGCGGCCAGAAGAGACAACGGCGGCCCAGCCCGAAGACACCAGGACGGCACGCCCTGAAGACACCAGGGCCGAACGGCCCGAAGAGACGAGCGTGCTACCGCCCGAAAGGGCGAAGCCGGCGCAGCCCGAAGACTCGAGGCCGACACAGCCAGGAGAGACGGGGGAAGGCGAACCCACATGACCACGCTGGACCACCCGGCACGCGACGGCACGGACGGCCCCGCACGGCCGACCGCCCGGATCCCGTTCCCCGTCGTGGACGAGGTCGCCCGCCACTGCCTCCAGGAGGAGGAACCGGAGACCGTCCACATCGAGGTCCATCTCCCGGGCCGCCTCGACCCGGCCCGGCTGAAGACGGCGTTCACCGATGCCCTGCGCCGCCATCCCCGCATCCTGATGCGCGAGGCGGCGGGCCCCTGGTACCGGCGGCGGTACGAGTGGGAGCTGACGCCCGACCCGGACGTGGAGGTGGTCCTGTTCCCGCCCCCGGACCGGGACGCGCTGAAGCACGCCCGCGACAGGGCACTGGCCGACGCACCGCCACTGTCGGCCTCGCCGCCGATCCGCCTGGAGGTCGTCCGGGATCCGGAGGCCGACAACACCGTCCTCTTCCTCACCATCAACCACACCGCGCTCGACGGACCGGCCTGCCTACGCATCCTCGCGACCGCGGCGGAGCTGTACGGCGGCCAGGACAACTCCCCCACGGCACCCCCGATGCGGTCGACGTCCGAGGCTCCCCCCGTCGGGGACACCCCCTCCGGCTGGGCCCCGCCCGCCCGAGTCGCCCACGGCACCCCCGAGCCCTCCCCCGGCAACGGCATGCTCGTCGCCGAGCTGAGCGTCCCGCACCGGCCCAAGGGCGCCCCGTACACCGTGAACGACCAGCTCATGGTGGCCACCGCCCTGATGATCAGCCACTGGAACCGGGAGCACGGCGCCCACCCGCGCCCCCTGCGCATCACCATGCCGGTGGACGACCGCACCCGCGACACGGACATGCCCATCGGCAACGGCACGCGACTCGTCGAAGTCCCCTTCGCGCCCGAGGAGTTGGACGCCTCGGAGATGACCGCCCTGCTGCGTCGCACGGCGGACCGCACGCGCGCGCTCAAGGCACAGTCGCGCCCCCAACTCGGCCACGGCGCGGCCCTGTTGACGGCGCCTGTCGTCCCCGTGGCCTGGCGGGCCGCGCTCACCAGGGGCCTGCGGCGAGCCGCCGGGCCGTGGACGTCGACCACCCTGTTGAGCAACATCGGCCGCATCCCGTACTCCCTCGACTTCGGCGAGGACGCGGGCCGCGCGCACGCGGTGTGGTTCTCCGCCCCGGCCCGCATGCCGCGCGGGCTGACGGTCACGACGGCGTCCACGGCGGGCCGCCTGCACCTGGCGCTGCGCTGGTCGCGCACTCTGCTCAGCCACGGCGACGGCTGCCACCTCCGCGACCTCTTCGAGCACTACCTGCACGCGACGGAACACGCCACGGAGAGTGCCCCATGACCACGGCCCCGCCCCGCCAACCCCCGCACGGGCTACGGGACTTCTACGAGGACCCGGCCGTCCCGGTCGCCTCGGGCCCCTCCCGGAGCCTCCGCCAGGCCCGGATGCTCGCCGCCGCGCTGGGCCCGGCCACGGACGCGGGCCCCCGGACGGTCCTCGACATCGGCTGCGGCGACGGCACCGCGGCCGCCACGGCGGCGCCCCTGCTCGCCGGCCACCGCGTCATCGGCGTCGACTGGTCCCAGGACGCCCTCAGACGCGCCCACGCCCACCTCCCGTACGCGGTGCGCGGCGAACTCACCGACGGCGGACTGCCGTTCAGGTCCGCCTCCGCCGACGCCGTCCTGTTCAGCGAGGTCGTCGAGCACCTCGTGGACCCGGACTCGGCGCTCGACGAGATCCACCGGATCCTCCGCCCCGGAGGTCATCTCATGCTCTCCACACCGAACCTGGCCGCCTGGTACAACCGCGCCCTGCTCCTCGCCGGCGTCCAGCCCGTCTTCTCCGAGGTGAGCCTGCGCGCGATCCACGGCCGCCCCGGCACGGAGGTCGTGGGCCATCTGCGGCTCTACACGGCCCGCGCGCTGAGGGAGTTCGTGACCGCGTCGGGCTTCGAGGTCGTACGGCTGCGGGGTGCGCCCTTCCACGGTGTGCCGCGCCCGCTGCGCCCGCTGGACCGACTGGCGTGCCACGTCCCGTCGGCGGCCTCGATCCTGCTCCTGCACGCGCGAAGGACGTAGACCATGTGGTGGGGAGTGGCCGCGGCCCTGCTGGCGAACCTTCTGTACAGCATCGGATTCGTCCTGGAGAAGCGGGCGTTGGCGACGATGCCCGAGGTGAACATCCGCCGCCCCGCCCGTCTCCTGCGGCTGGTCTTCGCCAGCCCGCTCTGGATCGGCGGCTCCCTCGCCCTGGCGTCCGGCTTCGGCGCGCAGCTGGCCGTCTACCGAACCCTCCCCATCGCTGCCGCGCAGGGCATCTTCGTCTCCGGCCTGGTGCTCCTCGTGCTGTTCTCCTCGGTACTGCTCGGCGAGGAGACCTCGGGCCGCGAGCGGTACGCGATCGGCGCCATCCTCGCCGCCCTGCTCATGGTGGTGCTGTCCCTGAAGGAGGGCTCCGACACGGTCAGTCGCAGCGCGCCCGCCCCGCTGATCCTGCTGGTCTGCGTGCCGTCGCTCGCGCTGGGCGTCTGGCTGTACGGGTCCGCCGAGCGCCGCGCCCGCCACCGGCACCGCATGCCGACGACCGGCGTCGAGTACGGCGTGGCGGTGGGCCTGCTGTACGGGGTGAGCTCGCTGGCCATCAAGGGCGTGTCGAGCTACCTCACCACAAGTGGCCTGGGCGGTGCGGTACTCGACCTGCTCAGCTCGCCGTACCCCTATCTCCTGCTCTTCACCGGCCCGTTCGGCCTCGTCATGTCGCAGGCGGCACTGCAACGCTGCCGGGCCTCGCTGATCGTGCCGGTCTGCACGACGGTGACCTGCCTGTTCACCGCGATCCTCGGCACACTCGCGTTCGGCGAGGCGCTGCCCGAGGATCCACTGCGGCTCGCGCTGCGGCTCGGCGGTACGGCGCTGGCGGTCTCCGTACTCCTCGCGATGCCGAAGCACGACCCACCTTCGAAGCCCCAACCCCCCGCCCCGACTAGGGAGTTGACCCAGTCATGAACCCTGACGACCCGCTGCTGAGAATTCTGGCGTGCCCGCTCGACAAGGGACCGCTGCACCTTCTCGCGCCCGAGGTGCCCGAGGACGAGGCGCTCTACAACCCACGCTTGCACCGCCGTTACCCGATAGTCGACGGCATCCCGCAGCTCCTCCCCTCCTCTGGCGAACAGGTGACGGAGGACCAACACGAGGAACTGCTGAAACGGATGATGAGCCCATGACCCTGGCAGCCCGCTTGGCCCCCTTCGTGCCGGTGCGGGTGGTCGCCGCGGCCGCCCGGTTCGTCTACCCGCGCTTCGAACCCGAACTGGCCCGGCTCGCCGACCTCTGCCCGCCCGGCTGCGGCACGGCGGTGGACGTCGGCGGCTGGTACGGCCCCTGGACGCGCCGCCTGTCGGACCAGGCACGCCACGTGGTGACCGTCGAGCCGGTCCCGCACCTGGCCCGGCTCCTGACCTCCGCCACGCCCGGCAACGTCCAGGTGGTCCAGGCCGCCGCGAGCGACCGCCGGGGCACCGCCCGCCTCTGGCTGCCACCCGGCGACCAGGGCGACCGGGGCGTCTCCTCACTCGTCCGCCGGGACATCCACGCCCGCGCTCTCGACGTCCCCTGCCTCACCCTCGACAGCCTGAACCTCCACGACGTCGGCTTCATCAAGATCGACGTGGACGGCAACGAACTCGCGGTCCTGCACGGCGCCACCACCCTCCTCACCCGCGACCGCCCGGCCCTGTTCATCGAACTGGAGGCCCGTATCCAGCCGATCACCCCGGTCGTCTCCCACCTCGCCGAGCGCGGATACGAGGGCTGGGTCCTGCCCGGCGACACCTGGCTCCCCCTCTCCTCCTTCGACCTGGAGGCCCACCAGGCGCACGCCTCGCACGTCGTGTCCCAGGGCCTGCTGCGCCGGGTGCTGCCCTTCCGCGGCCGTGGGTACGTCCGGTACGTGAACTCGGTCCTGTTCCTCCCGGACGGCCGCCGCCCGGGCGACACCCGGCACGCCGGGCGCGTCGGGCACACCGGGCAGGTACGCGACGATGGGACGCATGCCTCCCGCCAAACGACCCGGTAGCCCGTCCAACGCGTCCAACCCGCCCGCCCGGTTCACTCCGCTCGACTTCCAGCTCGTCCTGCTGCGCCGCATGGCCGACCACAACCCGGACCTCGTGGAGGACGCCCGCCACGAGCTGGGCGTCTCGGTCGCCGACATGCGCGAGGCCAACCGCCGCTGGCAGGCGATGCGGCATGCTCCACGGAGTCGGGGAGCGGTCTCCCGATACCGGTCGATCCTGGGCACGCCGGAGTCGGTCACTGACCGGCAGATCGGCGACCTGTCCTGCGAGGCGCTCCTGTGGCCGGTCCCCCTCTGGCCGGACCTCCGCTTCGAGGTGCTGGTGGCTCCGAACGGCGCGGCCTGGAACGAGTGGCTGGTACGGGCACCGGGCGCCCCGGGCCCTTCGCTGCGCACCCTGGACGACCTCCGCCCCTGGTCCTGCACGGTCGACGAGGCGGCCCGCGCCTTCGCCCCCGTCCGGCCCCTGGAGGGGACGGCGCCGACGCGGTGGGGGCTGAAGTTCACGGGGCCGGACGGGTCGGGCGTACGGCGCGAGTGCGTGGCGGAGTTCACGTGGGGGCTGCTGCAGCGGGTGGCCATTACCGGGCAACCGTGACGCTTACCGGCAGGCCTTGATGATTCCGGGCGGGCCTGGAGCTCACCGGGTAGGCCTGGATGCTTACCGAGCGGGCCTGAATGCTTACCGGGCGGCGGCCTTGACGATCGCCTCCGCGACGACCGGCGCCGAGGCCGGGTGCAGGAAGAGGAAGAGGTTCGGCTCGACCAGTTCCAGCTCCATGACGCGGGGTGCCCCGTCGTCGCCGTCCACCAGGTCCACGCGGGCGTAGAGCAGCTCTGGAGCATCCGGCACGGCGGCCAACGCCCGTTCGGCGACGGCGAGTTCGGCGGGCGTCGGCTCCCAGACCTGGAGCTGCGGATGGGGCACCTTGTCCTCGTCGTACGCGGTTCCGGGCTCCAGGACGGCGCCCTTGCGTATGGCATGCAGCAACCGCCCACCGACGAACTGGAGGGCCCGTTCGCCCGCCGTGTCGATGCTCCGTATGTACGGCTGGACCATCGCGGTCAGCCCTTCCGCGTGCATCCGCTCAAGGTGCCGTACGGCCGTGTCGTGCTCATCGGGTGTGTAGCGGGCGGCGTACCGGGCTCCCGCCCCCGAGGTGGGCTTGACGACGTACTCGTGGTCGGCGGGCAGACCGGCCGCCGGGTCGACCGGGTCACCCGGAGCGAGGTAGCGCGTGTCGACGACGGGCACCCCGGCGGCCGCGAGATCCCCCAGGTACCGCTTGTCGGTGTTCCACCGCACGACCTCCGCCGGATTCGCCAACGTCGTCGCGGCCCCGCATCGCTCGGCCCACGCCACGAACTCGGCGGCCCGCCAGCTGTAGTCCCAGGTGGAGCGGATGACGGCGAGATCGAAGCCGCCCCACTCGACGTCCGGGTCGTCCCAGCACACGACGACGGCTTCCGCCCCGGCCTTCTCCACCGCCTTCGCGAGAACCGGCAGATCGCGGTCGTAACCGGTCTCCCGCACCTCCCGGCAGGTGACGAGCGCGATGCGGGTGCTGCGTGTCACGAAGGGCTCCTCGTCCGTACGTCGATTCCAGGGGTTCGGCCCGCAGGCTAACAATCGGACCGGAACCGAACCACCTGGAATTGACCTTCCCCTTTGGGGAGGCCCCAGCATCGGTGGCACGACGAGGAACGACCGACTCGCGAGATGGGCGCAGGGGGATCGCATGGACACGCTGACGATCGGGGCGTTCGCCAAGGCGAGCCGACTGTCGCCGAAGGCGCTTCGGTTGTACGACGAGCTGGAGTTGCTGCGGCCGGCGCGGGTGGACCCGGAGACCGGGTACCGCTATTACGCGCCCGAGCAGCTTGAGCAGGCGCGTCTGGTGGCGTGGCTACGGCGGCTCCACGAGATCGCCGAGTGGGTCGGCATCTCTTCAGGGCGCGGTCCAGGCGCGGGGCGCGGGCGGCCAGCAGGACGGCGACCTCCCTGACCCACCGGGTCACGGTGGTGCGGTGTATCCCGTTGCCGCAGGGCCAGGTCGCCCGGGCCGCTGGTCACAGCGCAGCACCGCGAGCACGATGGCGACGATCTTCCCCGCGGGCAGGGCCGGCCACCGCGAGCCGATCTTCTTCAGGTGGCCGCGTACCAGGCCGGCGAGCCAGTTCAGGGTCGCACGCGACAGCGGCAGGCGTGCGGTGTAAACAAGGCCGTCAGGGCCCCCGGCGAGAGGGTTGTTTTTCTTCACACCAAACTCGACTGCCGCCGGGGACCCGCCGGTTACGGTCCTCAAGGCACCCCTCGGCGGCGTGGCTACGAGCGTGCGGTGAACTTCTCGTCGGGGCGTTTGTGCGGCCGGCCGCGATCGGCGAGCTTGGTCATCTTCGCCCGCAGCGGCTCCAGCTTGCCGCGCACCGAGGCGTTCAGACCCAGCCGCTCGCCGACCGCCCTCACCCGCACCGGGCCGTGGGCCTCCCGCATGATCGCCAGGATCTTGCGGTAGTCGCCGGGCAGCGCGCCCTCGTCGGCCGCGTCGCTGCGGTGCGGGATGAGCAGGACTGCCCGACCGGCCACCTTCACCGATACCGGAAGCGACAGCCTCGGCGTCGGCCTGGACCTGCTCGGCCAAGCGGTTCAACACCCGCTCCGCGATCGCCAGTTCGTCCCGCTCGACCTGGACCTCCTGAAGCTGCTTGGTCAACTCCTCGGCGAGGACGTCCAGTTCGCTCCGACGGGCGGTGACTCCCAGGACGTACGAGCGCATCGCGGGCTCTCGACCCCTGTCGCGCAGAACGTGAACGGGCAGAGGGAGGTTGTCCTTCAGACGCTCAAGCGAGCGATGCGTGAACACGACGGGACGAAGTGCTCACGCTGTCGGACTCAACACCCGTGGGGCCACCGCGCCAACCGCTCTGTGGAGCCGAGTCAGTTCCCGTCCGTTCGCGGGAGACGGAGTCACAGACGGCGATAGAGAAGGGGTGGTGGCGGGTGCGGCGGTCATGGCAGGGGATCCTGACGGGCCCTGTCAGGCCGACGGCGAGTCGTTCTCCTCCGGGTCCCAGTCCAGCAGCCGGACCTTCGCCACCGTCTGTACGTGCCGGCGCATCGCGGCGGCCGCCTGGCGGGGCTGCTGGGCGACGATCGCGTTGAGGATCGCGCGGTGCTGGGTAAAGGAGCGGGTGGGACGGCTCGGCTGACGCAGGGACTCGTGGCGGCTCTCGGTGATCTGCTCGGCGATGGAGCGCATGAACTCGGCGAGGATGCCGCTGTGGGCCGCCGCCGTGACCGCCGCGTGGAAGAGGCGGTCACCCTCCACTCCGTGTTCGCCCGCCGCGATCTCGGCCTGCATGCGGGCGAGGGCGGAGTCCATGGCGGCGATGTCCTCGTCGGTGCGGCGCTCGGCGGCCAGTTCGGCGAGCTTGGTCTCAAGCGCCTCGCGCGCGTCGAGCACGTCGGGGAGCCGGCGGCGGCGTTCGACGAGTTGGTCCACGGGCTCGACGTCGAGGGTGTCGCGGACCAGGTAGGTGCCGCCGCCGTGGCGGGCCTCGACCAGGCCCTGGACCTCCAGGACGACGATGGCCTGCTTCACTGAGGCGCGGCTGACACCGAGGCGGGCCGCCAGGTCGCGCTCGGGCGGGAGGCGGTCGCCGGCTCCCAGGCCGCCCTCGGCGACGTACCTGCGCAGGCGGTCGAGGACCTGCTCGTACAGGCGCGGTTTGGACTCCATCGGGCGCAGTGCGTCGCTCATGCCCGTCCCCCTTGCCTGCTCTTACTCGCTTCTCGGCCCGCTCTTCGCGTGGTTTGTCCCCCGCGGCGGCAGCGTAACACCGGGGGGTGACCGGCTGACTGGCTCTGTGGACAAGTGGTCGAGTGGCCAAGTGGCTGAACCAATTTGCGTCACATCCCTTGACGGTCGCTTCCGTCGGCACCCAATGTGGTTCAGCCACTTGGCCAATCAGCCACTCAACAGCTCGTCCACACACCCGCTCATCCACTCGACAAGGGACCCAAAGACGGGAGCCCGCATGTCCGCCGAACTGATATCGATCCTCGTGCTCATCGTGGTGTTCGTGATCGCCACCACCCGCTCCATCAACATGGGCGCGCTCGCCTTCGCCGCCGCGTTCGGGGTCGGCGAACTCGTCGCGGACCTCGACGCCGACAAGATCTTCGCCGGTTTCCCCGGAGACCTCTTCGTCGTGCTCGTCGGCGTGACGTACCTGTTCGCGATCGCCCGGGCCAACGGCACCACCGACTGGCTGGTGCACGCCTCGATCCGGCTGGTGCGCGGGCGGGTCGTGCTGATCCCGTGGGTGATGTTCGTGCTGACGGGGGCGCTCACCGCCATCGGCGCGGTCAGTCCCGCCGCCGTCGCCATCGTGGCGCCGATCGCGCTGAGTTTCGCCGCGCGGTACTCGATCAGCCCGCTGCTGATGGGCGCGATGGTGGTGCACGGCGCCCAGGGCGGCGGCTTCTCCCCGATCAGCATCTACGGGTCGATCGTCAACGGCATCGTCGAGCGCGAGAACCTGCCCGGCAACGAGGTGGCGCTCTTCCTCGCCTCGCTCGTCGTCAACGTCGTGATCGCGGGTGTGGTGTTCGTGCTGTTCGGAGGGCTGAAGCTGAGTCGCGACGAGGTCGTCGCGGAGGCGAAGGCGAAGTCCACGGCCACGGCCACGGCGGCAGTCGGCTCGACGTCTCCCGGGGCCGCGGCCGGCGAAGGCACGTCGTCCGAGACCGAGGCGGCCCGCACCGGGACAGCCCAGGAAAAGGATCTCCGCGGCCAAGATCCCCGCAGCCAAGGTCCCAGCGCAGAAGCCGCCCGCCTCAACCCCGCCCGGATCGCCACCCTCACCGCCCTCGCGGCCCTGGTCGTCGCGGTGCTCGCCTTCGACCTGGACGCCGGGCTCACCTCCATCACGCTCGCCGTGCTCCTCAGCGCCTGCTGGCCGGAGGACAGCCGCAACGCCGTCTCCCAGATCGCCTGGCCGACGGTCCTGCTGATCTGCGGTGTTCTGACGTACGTCGGTGTCCTGGACGAGATGGGCACGATCGACTGGGCAGGAGAGGGCGTCAGCGACATCGGCGTCCCGCTGCTCTCCGCCGTACTGCTCTGCTACATCGGCGCGCTGGTCTCCGCGTTCGCCTCCTCCGTCGGCATCATGGGGGCACTGATTCCGCTGGCGATGCCCTTCCTGGCGCAGGGCGAGATCGGGGCGGTCGGCATGGTCGCGGCGCTCGCGGTGTCGGCGACCGTGGTGGACGTGAGCCCGTTCTCGACGAACGGCGCGCTGGTGCTGGCGGCCGCGCCCGACGTCGACCGGGAACGCTTCTTCCGGCAGCTGATGGTGTACGGAGGGATCGTGGTGGCAGTGGTCCCGGCCGTGGTGTGGCTCGCGCTGGTGGTACCCGACTGGGGGTGACACCGGCCGCGCCACCCGGACCGACGAACGGCCGTTGGCCAACAATCGTTGGCGAACAACCGTTGGCAAACGACCGTCGACGAACAACCGTTGGCAAACGACCGTTGGCAAACGACCGTTGGCAAACGACCGTTGGCGAACGACCGTCGACGAACAACTAAGGAGTACGACGCGTGTCCCCTCTCTTCCCGGCCCTGACCGAGGCCCTGGCGAACCCGGACAGCACCACTGCGCACCGGCCCGCCCTGCGCTTCGGCGACCGCTCCCTGACCTACGGCGAACTCGCGGCCGCGGCCGCCCCACTCTCCGAGCGCGTCACAGGAGCGGGCCGGGTCGCCGTCTGGGCCACCCCCACTCTGGAGACCGCCGTCGCCGTGGTCGCCGCGCTGCTGGCCGGCGTGCCCGCCGTACCGCTCAACCCGAAGTCGGGCGAGAGCGAGCTGGGACACATCGTGGCGGACAGCGCGCCGTCGCTCGTACTCACGGCGCCGGGCGTTCAACTCCCGCCCGGCCTCAGCAGGTTGGAGCGCGTCGACATCGACGTACGCGCCACGAGCGCGCCCCGCGCGGCCACCGCCCCCACACTGCCCACCGAGCCCGCCCCCGAAGCCCCCGCCCTCGTCGTCTACACCTCCGGCACCACCGGCCCCCCGAAGGGCGCCGTCCTCCCCCGCCGGGCCATCGCCACCACCCTGGACGCCCTCGCGGACGCCTGGCAGTGGACCGGCGAGGACGTACTCGTGCACGCCCTCCCCCTCTTCCACGTGCACGGCCTGATCCTCGGCATCCTCGGCCCGCTGCGGCGCGGCGGCTCGGTCCGGCATCTCGGACGGTTCGAAACGGCGGGCGTGGCAAGGGAGTTGAGCGAGGGCGCCACGATGCTGTTCGGGGTGCCGACGATGTACCACCGGATCGCCGAGGCGTTGCCCGACGACCCCGCGCTGGCGAAGGCCCTGGCGCGGGCGCGGCTGCTGGTGTCGGGCTCGGCGGCGCTCCCCGTGCACGACCACGAGCGGATCGCGGCGGCGACCGGGCGGCGGGTCATCGAGCGGTACGGGATGACGGAGACCCTGATGAACACGAGCGTCCGGGCGGACGGGGAGGCGCGCGCGGGGACGGTCGGCGTCCCGTTGCCGGGCGTCGAGGTGCGGCTGACGGAGGAGGACGGGGCGACGATCGAGGCGTACGACGGTGAGAGTGTGGGCGAGATCCAGGTCCGGGGCCCGAACCTCTTCACCGAGTACCTGAACCGTCCCGACGCGACGGCGGCGGCCTTCACCGAGGACGGCTGGTTCCGCACCGGCGACATGGCGGTGCGGGACCCCGACGGCTACGTGCGCATCGTCGGCCGCAAGGCCACCGACCTCATCAAGAGCGGCGGTTACAAGATCGGCGCGGGCGAGATCGAGAACGCGCTTTTGGAACACCCCGGCGTTCGCGAGGCCGCGGTCACCGGAGAGCCGGACGCCGACCTCGGTGAGCGGATCGTGGCGTGGATCGTGCCCGCCGATCCCCAATCCCCGCCACCCGCCGAACAGTTGGCGGATCACGTGGCACGCAGCCTCGCGCCCCACAAGCGGCCCCGCGTCGTCCACTACCTCGACGTCCTGCCCCGCAACGACATGGGCAAGATCATGAAGCGCGCGCTGGCCCATGACTGACGACCGACGGCCCATGGCTGACGACCGACGCCCCATGGCTGACGTTCGGCGGCTCACGGCGCGCGAGGCCATCGGCCTGATCGCCCAGGACTTCTCCGAACTCCCCGCCCCCGTCGGCGAGTACGGGCCGGACGGCCGCCTCTCCTGGCAGGGTTACGACGCCTCACGCGCCCGCGCCGCCGCCCGCACCGGCGAGGAGGAGTCCGTCGTCTGCGGCACGGCGGCCGTCGGTGGGACCGCTGCCGTGCTGATCTCGTTCGAGTTCGGCTTCCTCGGCGGGTCGCTTGGCGAGCGCACCGGGGACCGCCTGGAGGCGGCGTACACCTACGCGCGCGAGCACCGCCTCCCGGTCGTCTCCCTCGTCGCGACGGGCGGCAGCCGCATGCAGGAGGGCATGCTCGCGCTGGTCCAACTCCAGCGCGTCGCACGGCAGTCGACGCTGACCCGGGAGGCCGGGCTGCCCCAGATCGCCGTACTGCGGGACCCGACGACGGGCGGCGGCTGGGCCACCCTCGGGGCGGGCGCCGACGTGATCCTGGCGCTCCCGGGCGCGCAGGTGGGTTTCGCGGGCTCCCGGGTCCGCCCACCCGACGCGGACCCGGCGGCGTACACGGCGGAGGCCCAGCTCGCGGCGGGCGCGATCGACGCGGTGGTTCCTCCGGAGGAGTTGCCGGGGGCGCTGGAACTCTGGCTGCGCCTGCTGACCCGGCCCTCCACGGCGGAGGCCCCGCCGCCGCCCGCCCTGGGCGACACGAGCCTTCCCACCACCGGCTGGGACGCGGTCCAGCACGCCCGTGCTCCCCAACGGCCGTGTGCCCAGGCCTACTTGAACACCTACTTCGCCCATCGCGCACCCCTCAGCGGCGACCGCGCCGGCGGCACCGACGACGGAATGCTCTGCGGTTTCGGGGAGCGATCGAGCGCCGACGGCAACGGCGACGGCCGTACGATCGCCTACGCCGCCCAGACCGGCACCGCCACCCGCCCCGCCGGCTACCGCACCGCCGCCCGCCTGATCCGCCTTGCCGACCAACTCCGCATCCCCGTGCTGACGTTGGTGGACACCCCGGGTGCCGCGAACGACGCGGAGGCGGAGCGGCAGGGCGCGGGCGCGGCGATCGCGGAGCTGTTCGGTGCCGTGGCCGCCGCCCGTACTCCGATCACCACCCTGCTGATCGGCGAGGGTGGCTCGGGCGGCGCGCTCGCGCTGGCCGCGCCCGACAACACCTGGGCCACGCCGGACAGTTACTTCTCCGTCATCGCCCCGGAGCTAGCGGCCGCGATCCTCAAGCGACCGGCGGACGAGGTACGCGCCACGGCCGACCAACTCCGCATCCGCCCCCAGGACTTGGTGGAACTGGGTGTCGTACGCGGCATCGTGGACGCGAAGTCCCTTTAGCGGACCGCTCCGGCGAAGTTCGGCACCTGGTGCGCGGGCCGCGAGCTGACGACGACGTCGTGGGCTCCGCCGCTCCAGGCCCCGCCCAACGTCCGAGACCGTCCGCGCCCTGCCCGACGCCCAAGACCATCCGCGCCCTGCCCGACGCCCAAGACCATCCGCGCCCTGCCCGACGCCCAAGACCACCCGTCCAGCGGCACCCCACCCGGCCCACCACAAAAGGCGACACCCTGTCAGCTCCCGCACGATGCGAGGGAGGACCGCCACCCGGCGGGCCCACGGTCTGCGCTCTCGGGAGGACCTGCCATGACCGCCAGTCTGGAGCAGTTGCGCCGCTGTCACTTCGCCGTGGATCTGGGAGCGGCTAGGACGCGCGTGTACGTGAAGGGGGCCGGGCTGGTCGTGGATCAGCCGAGCGTCGCCGCGGTGAACACGAAGACCGGCGCCCTGATCGCGGTCGGCGAGTTCGCCGAGAAGATGACGGGCCGTACGCCCCACTACATCCGCGTCATGAGGCCCGTCTCCGGCGGCACGGTCGTCGACATCGAGATGGCCCAGCGCATGCTGCGCCAACTGCTCGGCGACAGGATCCGCCGAACCCTGCGCCGCAAGCCCCGGCTGCGGGCCGCCGCCTGCACCCCGCACGACGCCGACCCGCTCGCGCAGCGCGCCGCGATCGAGACGCTCGTGGGACTGGGGGCGCGGCGCGTCGAACTCGTCGACACGCTCATCGCCGCCGGCGTCGGCTGCGGACTGCCCGTGCAGCAGCCCGAGGCCACAATGATCATGGTGTGCGGGGCGGCCGCCACCCAGGTCGCGGTGCTGTCCCTCGGCTCGATCGTCACCGCCGAACGCATCCCGGTGGGCGGCGAGGCCGTCGACCACGCGATCGTCCAACACCTGCGCCACCAGCACGAGTTGATGCTTCCGTCGCAGAACGTACGGCCGCTGCAGCTCGCCCTCTCCGGGAACGGGCTCACCGCGCACGGCCCCGCCTCCACCGAGATCCACGGCCGGGACGTGGCCACCGGCCTCGCCCGTTCCGTGCGGGTCGACACGGCCGCCGTGCGCGATGCCATCCAGACGCCCCTGACGGCCGTGCTCGACGGCATCGGCAAGGTGCTGCGCGTCTGCCCGCCGGACCTCGTGGCCGACCTCGCCGACCGCGGGATCATGATGGTCGGCGGCAGCGCCCTGCTGCCCGGGCTCGACCAGATGCTGCGGCAGGCGACCGGCATGCCGGTGCACATCGCCGAGCGGCCCGAGGTGTGTGCGGTACTCGGCCTGGGCGCCATGCTGGAGGGCAAGGTCGAGCCGCTGGTCCTCGACCCGCTGGGCGCCTGAGCGGCCCGTACGCAGGCGGTATTCAGGCGCGCACGGGCGGCGGGCCGACTGGCGGGCGGTCAGGCCGGTGCGCGAGGTGCCACGGTCACTTCCGGGATGGTGCCGCCGCAGCACGGTCAGGGCGCGGGCGAGGACCTCGCGGCACTCCTCCTCGGTCGGCCGGTCGCGCTCAGGCCGCGCCGCTCTGGTCCCCCTGCGTGTCGAGCGGGGCGGGCAGGGTGTCGAGGACGCTGAAGTCGCCCTCGAGGTGGGTGATGCGCAGGACGCGCCACACGCCCGGGGCGCAGCGGACGAGCCGCAGGGTGCCCCGGTGGTTCGTGACCCGTTTCTGAATCCTGATGAGGAGCCGCAGGCCGCCGGCGTCCAGGAAGGTCACACGGCGCAGGTCGACGACGACGTCCGGGGCCGGCCGGTCGAGGAGTGCCGCGATGCCCGGCCAGAGCTCCAGCTCCGCCCAGGCGTCGAGTTCGCCCAGCGGCTCGATGACGAGAGTCGGGCCCACTGCTCGGTGATTCAGCTCGAAAGTGCGGTGTTGGATGCTCATGGCCCACCCCAGTGATCTCCTCCCCAGGGGGCGACGACAAGGCGGGTGGTGCGACCGCGGACGGCGGCGGCACCGGTCACCACCGGGGTCCGGGGTGGCACCTAGTGGTATGAGAATCGTGCCCCGTCAGAGCCGTTTTCTACCGTTTCTAAAGACTGAGAAGTGAGTCCTGTTGCCAGAACCCATGTTCAGCCGCGTGCCCCGAACGGTTTTGGGCACAGGACGTCGGGACAGTCGGGGGCTGTCGGGAACCTGCCGGTAGTGCGTGGGAAGGCTTGCGTACAAAGGGACGTCAACTGTCCATGCGCCAGAGGAAGTACGGCAGTACGTCGGCTGAAGTTCCCCGCGTGCCGCCCGGCGACGCGAATTCCCGCACCACCGGAACAAGCCATCCCGAATGACTCGCGTGACGGAAGTGACCGAAACCCTGACCGCGCGCCAGGGCTGGGTTAGCCTCGTCTTCCCGTTACTGCGAACTGGCGTACGGCGAAAATCACTTCGGGGGATCCGTGTCAGAACAGCGGCCGGTGCCACCGGACTTAGCGAAGAGTGAGGCTGCCGCGCTGCGGCAGACCGGCACCTCGCCCCTGCGCACCGGCGACCCGAGCCGCGTGGGCCCCTATGTACCGCTCGCACTGCTCGGCAGCGGCGGTATGGGGCGGGTCTTTCTGGCACGTCCCGCGGACGACAGCCCTGGTCTGGTCGCGGCGAAGGTGATCAGGCCGGAGTACGCGGACGACGCCACGTTCCGGCGCCGGTTCGAGCGTGAGGCGTCGGTGCACGCCCGGATCCGTACGCCGCAGACGCCGAGATTGTGCGGCACGGGGTTCCAGGACGAATTGCTGTGGATGGCCACCGAGTACCTCCCGGGGCTCGATCTGGCGGCTGCCGTACGTGAGGACGGCGCTCTGGAGGTCGCCGCGGTCTGGCGGCTGGTGGCGGAGCTGGGGCGGGCGCTTGCCGACCTCGCCGCCGCGGGGATCGTGCACCGGGATCTGAAGCCGTCCAATGTTCTGCTGTCCGCCCGGGGCGCGCATGTGATCGACTTCGGCATCTCCAAGGCCGCTGACGCGAGCGCGATCACCGGCACGGGCAACCGGGTGGGAACTCCGGCCTACATGTCGCCGGAGCACCTGAGGACAGGCAAGTCCGACACGGCGTCGGATGTGTTCTCGCTGGCCGGGACGCTGGTCTACGCGGCGGCGGGAAGTGCTCCGTTCGGCGACGGCACGGGTGTCGACGTGATGCACCGGGTGGCGTTCGAGGAGCCGGATCCGGAGCTGCTCGGTGAGATCTCGGCGGCGGACGCGGCGCTTGGCTCCCTGCTGTCCGCCTGCCTGACCAAGGAGCCCGAGCGGCGGCCCACCGCACAGGACCTGATCGACGCGGCCGGGGCCCACACCGGGACGTCGAGCTGGCCGGAGCCGCTCGGCGGCAGGGTACTGGCCCGGCAGCGGGCGTACGAGGTGCTGCACCGCCTCCCCGTCGAACGCAGGGCTCGCTTCCGGCCTCCCGAGGGCCAGTCCTCGGACGCCCGCTTTCCGGACCGCCAGTCTCCGGACGGACCGTCCTCGGACGCCCGGTTTCCGAACGCCCAGTCTCCGGACGGACCGCCCTCGGACGCCCGGTTTCCGAACGGCCAGTTTCCGGGCGCCCGGTTTCCGGACAGCCCGTCCTCGAACGCCCAGTTCCCGAACGGCCAGTTTCCGGACAGCCCGTCCTCGAACGCCCAGTTCCCGAACGGCCAGCTTCCGGACAGCCCGTCCTCGAACGCCCAGTCTCCGGACAGCCCGTCCTCGAACGCCCAGTCTCCGGGCGACCGGTCTGCGGACGACCAGTCTCCGGACGACTGGTCCACAGGCGCCCAGTCTGCGGACAACGGGCCCCCGGACGACCGGCCGGAGGCGGTGCCACCGGCCCCGCCCCGGCAGGTGAGCCGGCCCGCTCCGCCCGGTTTCGGACCACCGGTGGAGGCGGCAAGCCCTTCCGCCGTCACACCGCCGGCGCGGTCGCGCCCGGCGGGAGGCCGCACCTGGGCGCGGAAGAAGCCGGTGCTGGCCGTCAGCGCGGGCATCACCGTCTGCGCGGTGGCCGCGGTGGTCTTCGTGCTCGCTCGTCAGGACGCCCCCGCGAGCGCTGCCTCCCCGGAGGCCGGTGCGACGTCGACCGCCACCGGCACCGTCCCCGGCGATGCCACCCTCTCACCGGTGCCCGGGACCTCGGAAGGGCTGTCTGCCCCGCACACGTCCGGCAAGACCGCCGACGGCGGCACCGGCCCCGACGACGACGCCTCACGCCCTGAGGACTCCCGCCCCGCCGCCGCGGACGACGTCCGAGGAAACGATCCCTCTCCTCCTGGCATCGAGCCCAGCGACCCCGCCGACGCCACTCCGTCCCCGAGCAGCCCGCCCTCCGACGAGCCCGCGGCCCAGCCCTGGATCTCCGACTGCACGCACTACTCGGGCAACGGACGCACAAGCCAGGGCGACAGCGGCAAACGCGTGCTGCAAGTGCAGTGCATGCTGACGAAGCGCGGCTACGGAGTGGGGAACTCGGGCGTGGACGGCACCTTCCGCCCCGAAACGGAGTCCGCGGTGCGGAGCTTCCAGAGCGCCAAGGGGCTCAACGCCGACGGCGTTGTGGACCGCGAGACCTGGGTCGCGCTGCGCAGCTCGGACTGATGTCCCCGGCCCGGCGTCAGGCGGAGGTCTCGGCGGTGGCGGTGAGACCGCGCTGCACGCGGGTCGGCCGCACGCGGGTCGGCCGCACGACATCCGGCCGCGGCGCGATCCCGCCGGCGGTCAGCCGGATTGACCAGTCCGTGCCGACGCACGCGTCCGCCGCTCACTGCCGGTGAATCACGAAGACCTCGCCGGAGGCCCGTCAGCACCCATCAGGCGTTCCAGTGGTAGCGGCGCTCGGGACGGCCCGCCTGCCCGTAGCGCAGCGATACCTCGGCCTGGCCCGTAACAGTCAGGTATTCGAGGTAGCGGCGCGCGCTGACGCGCGAGACGCCGACCCTCGTCGCGCACTCGGCCGCGGACAGGGTTCCGTCAGCCGAGCGCAGTGCGCGTTGGACCAGTTCCGCGGTCTCCACACTCATGCCCTTCGGCAGAGTGGACGTCACGGTCGGTGCCGCCGCCCGTCCCAGTGCGCGGTCCACATCGGCCTGCCCGCTGACCGTGGCGGCGTGCAGATTGTCTCGCCGGGCGCTGTACCGCTCCAGCCGGTCCTTTAGATCGTCGGCGTCGAAGGGCTTCAGAAGGTAGTCGACCACGCCCTGGCGGACGGCACCCCGGACCGCCTCTGCCTCGCGGGCGGCACTGATCACCAGCACATCGCAGTCATGGGCCGCCGTCCGCAGCCGGGGTATGACATCCAGACCGAACATGTCGGGCAGATAGAGGTCGAGCAGAACCAGGTCGGGCTGCAGCTCGGCGGCGGCGGCGAGCGCCTTCTCCCCACAGTCCGCCGAACCGACCACGCGGAAACCCTCGACACCGTCGACGAATCCGCGGTGGATCCGCGCCACCATGAAGTCGTCCTCGACAACCAGTACGTCGATCATCGGACTTCCTCCGTCTCCCGATCGGTGAGCTGACCTACGGACATCCGGGCGGTGAACATGGCGCCCGGCTGTGTGTTGGACACCGACACCTCGCCACCTCTGCGTGTGCAGACCAGCCGGGTGAGCGCCAGGCCGATGCCCCGGTCGCCGCCCTGCGCGGCCTTTGTGGTGAAGCCGCGGGAGAACACCTCCTGCGCGAGCTCGGGAGCCACGCCCGGGCCCGAGTCACGCACCACGATCTCCACACTTGATGCGTCCTGGCGCAGCTCGACCTCCACCCAGGCATCGTTTTCGTGGTCGGCGGCCGCAGCGGCGTCGAGGGCATTGTCGACGAGATTGCCGAGCACCGTCGCCACGTCCGCGGAGTCCATCGGCTCCAGGCGGTCCAGGGCCGTGAGCTCCGAGATGCGCAGCTGGACCCTGCGCTCCGCCGCGAGCGCGGACTTGGCCATGAGCAGCGCGGCGACGGCCCGGTCGCGGACCCGGCTGGTGAGGGTCAGATCGAGCGACTCACGGTGTTTCCGCAGGGCACGGACGTAGCGTACGACCTCGTCGTGCTCGCCGATCTGGATGAGCCCGGAGATGGTGTGCAGCTGGTTGGAGAACTCGTGGGCCTGCGCCCGCAGCAGTTCGGTGCTGCTGCGGAACGAGCCCAGTTCGCGTTCGAGTTGGGCCAGCTCGGTACGGTCCCGCAGGGTGGTCACCGAGCCCAGCCGGCGGCCGTCCTTGGTGACGTCCATCCGGTTCATCACCAGCACCCGGCCCCGGCGTACGACCACCTCGTCGCGCCGCTCCGTACCGAATTCGGCTCCGCGCTCAGCTCCGTGTTCGGCGCCGTGCTCACCGCCGGTCGCGGCCAGTACGTCGTACAGCCTGCCCCCGATCCCAAGGTCGGCCAGGCTCATCCCGACGCAGTCCTCGGGAAGGTCGAGCAGTTTGCGGCCGACCTCGTTCACCAGCGTGAGCCGCAGCTGCGGGTCGAGCGCGATCACGCCCTCGGCGATCCCGAACAGCATCGCCTCGCGGTGCTCGGCGAGGCCCGCGATCTCACGGGGTTCCAGCCCGAAGGTCTGGCGTTTGATCCGCCGGGCCAGCAGCCAGGATCCGGCGCCCCCCAGCACGCTCGCGATGCCGAGGTAGGCGAGCAGATACGACGAGGCGCCGTTCAGCCGCTGCCAGACGGTAGGCGAGACCCGTCCGATCATGACCGTGCCGATGTGCTCGCCGACGTGGTTGTCGTTGTCCGCGAGCACCGGGACCTGGGCCACCAGTTCACGGACCCCGTCCACCGGCAGCTCCCCCGACCAGCCGCGCGCCAGCGCGACGCTGGGCCCGTCGACCGGCAGCCGCGTCCCGACCAGGGTGGGATTGGTGGCGGCGACGATCTCACCGGCGGCGTCGGCGACCGTGACGGAGGTGACGTTCGACTGGGTCAGCTTGGTCTGCAACAGCGGCGCGAGGGTCTCGGCGGGCGCGGGATGGCGGAGCTGGCTGCGCAACAGTGGGTTTCCGGCCATCTCCTCGGCGAGGGCGGTGACCCGGCGTCCCTCGACCCGATCGAACGTCGCACCCGACTGCGCCAGCGAGACCGCGGCGACCGCGACCAGCACCAGCACAACGACGGCGAGCTGCAATACCAGCAGCTCACCGGCGAGTGTGTGGCGGCGTGACGTAACGACCACTATGAACTCAACCTTCAATGCTCACACAAGGCAGACGGGCTGTCCGCGGAACCGCACAATCATGGCGCCGGACTCGCCCAAGCGAAAGAGATGAGCCATGAGAACTCGCAGAGCCGCACTTCTCGGAGCTCTTGCCACTGTGTCGATGGTCGCCGTGAGCGCCTGCGGCGCCACCGCGGAGAAGGAGGAATCGGGGGGCGGAAGCGGAGGCGACAAGCCCGTCACCGGTCTTCGGATGATGGTGCCCAACACCCCGGGCAGCGGCTACGACGTCACCGCCCGGACCGTCGCCCAGGTGATGCAGGACAGCAAGGTCGCGTCCGGGGTCCAGGTGTACAACCTGCCCGGCGCCGGCGGCACCGTGGGCCTGCAGCGTCTGGTGAACGAGAAGGGCAACGGCAAGCTCGCCATGCAGATGGGGCTGGGCGTGGTCGGTGCCGCGTACACCTCGAAGTCGGCGGCGACGCTGACCGACACCACGCCGATCGCCAAGCTGATCGAGGAGGCCGGCGCGATCGTCGTGTCGAAGGACTCCCCGTACAAGACGATCGACGACCTCGTCACCGCGTGGAAGAAGGACCCCAAGAAGGTGGCCGTGGGCGGTGGCTCGTCGCCGGGTGGCCCGGACCATCTGCTTCCGATGCAGCTGGCCGAGGCCGTCGGCATCGAACCGAAGAAGGTCAACTACGTCGGCTACGACGGCGGCGGCGAGCTGCTGCCCGCCATCCTGGGCAACAAGGTCGCCTTCGGTGCCAGCGGATTCGGCGAGTTCCTCGACCAGATCGAGGCGGGACAGGTGCGAGTGCTGGCGGTGACCAGCGAGAAGCCGATCGACGCGGTGAAGGACGCCCCCACGCTGAAGGACTCCGGGATCGACCTGGTCTTCACCAACTGGCGCGGCATCGTCGCTCCTCCCGGGATCACCGACGCGCAGAAGAAGACCTGGATCGACAGCCTGACCAAGATGCACGACTCGGAGCAGTGGAAGGCCGAGCTGACCAAGCGCGGCTGGGCGGACGCCTTCGTCACCGGTGACGAGTTCGGCTCCTACCTGGAGGAGCAGGACAAGTCCGTCGCCGACCTGCTGGCAGAGCTCGGGCTGGCATGAGCTCCGGGATCGACGAACGGAGCGTCGAGGACGCCCGTCCGCAGCAGGGCAAGGACCGCGCACAGTACGGTGTGTGCGCGTTCCTCGCCCTGCTGGGCACCGCGGTGATCGTGGACGGGCTCGGGATCCCGGACATCACCAGCAGCACCGACCCGGTGGGACCGCGCGCGGTGCCCGTACTCCTGGGCGTACTGCTCCTGGTGGTCGCGGTGCTGTACGCGGTCGATGTGGCCCGGGGCGGCCACGGTGAGCCGGAGGCCGGCGAGGACGTCGACCTGTCGCAGGGCACCGACTGGCGCACGGTCCTGTTGCTGATCGGCGCGTTCGTGGTGAACGCGGTGCTGATCGAACGGCTCGGCTGGGTGATAAGCGGCGCACTGCTGTTCTGGGGAACGGCCTTCGCCCTCGGCAACCGGCACTACATACGCAATCTGCTGATCGCGGTGACGATGTCCCTCACCACGTTCTACGCCTTCGCGATCGGGCTCGGTGTGAACCTCCCGGCCGGTGTGCTGCAAGGAATCCTGTGATGGACAACCTGAACAACCTCATGCAGGGCTTCGAGGACGTCATCGCCCCGATGAACCTGCTGCTGGCGCTGATCGGCGTCCTGGTCGGCACCGCGGTGGGTGTGCTGCCGGGCATCGGCCCGGCGATGACCGTGGCACTGCTGCTGCCGATCACCTACGGGATGGAGCCGGTACAGGCGTTCATCATGTTCGCCGGCATCTTCTACGGCGGCATGTACGGCGGATCGACCACCTCCATCCTGCTGAACACCCCCGGGGAGTCCTCCTCGGTGGTGACGGCCATCGAGGGCAACAAGATGGCCAAGGCCGGCCGGGCGGCGCAGGCGCTCGCCACCGCCGCGATCGGTTCCTTCGTGGCGGGCACGATCGGCACGCTGCTGCTGGTGCTCGTCACCCCGATCGTGGTGGACTTCGCGATCAGCCTGGGTGCGCCGGACTACTTCGCCCTGATGCTGCTCTCCTTCATCGCGGTCACGTCGGTGCTGGGCGCGTCACGCATCCGGGGCCTGATATCGCTGCTGCTGGGTCTGACGATCGGCCTGGTCGGCATCGACACGGTGTCCGGACAGCAGCGGCTCACCCTGGGCATCCCCCAGCTGGCCGACGGGATCGACGTGGTCGTCGTCGCCGTCGCCATCTTCGCCGTCGGCGAGGCGCTGTGGGTGGCCGCGCATCTGCGGCGCAAGCCCGTCGAGGTCATCCCGGTCGGCAGGCCGTGGATGGGCAAGAAGGACTGGAAGCGGTCCTGGAAGCCCTGGCTGCGGGGTACGGCGTTCGGTTTCCCGTTCGGTGCGCTCCCGGCCGGCGGTGCGGAGATCCCGACCTTCCTGTCGTACGCGACGGAGAAGCGGCTGACCAAGCACCCGGAGGAGTTCGGCAAGGGCGCGATCGAGGGTGTGGCCGGTCCGGAGGCGGCGAACAACGCCTCCGCGGCGGGCACGCTGGTCCCGATGCTGGCCATCGGGCTGCCGACGAACGCGACCGCCGCGGTCATGCTGGCGGCGTTCCAGTCGTACGGCATCCAGCCCGGCCCGCTGCTGTTCGAGCGGGAGGCGAGCCTGGTCTGGGTGCTGATCGCCAGCCTGTTCATCGGCAACCTGATGTTGCTCCTGCTGAACCTTCCGCTGGCGCCGACCTGGGCGAAACTGCTGCAGATTCAGCGCCCCTATCTGTACGCGGGAATCCTGTTCTTCGCGTCCATGGGTGCGTACGCCGTCAACGCACAGCCCCTGGACCTGTTCCTGCTGCTGTTGCTGGGACTCCTCGGCTTCGCCATGCGGCGGTTCGGACTGCCGATACTGCCGCTGATCATCGGCGTCATCCTCGGCCCGCGGGCCGAACTGCAGGGACGGCGCTCCCTGCAGCTGTCGGGCGGCGAACTGTCGGGGCTGGTGGGCGGACCGGTGTCCTACGCGGTCTACACGGTGATCGTGCTGGTGCTCGTCTGGCCGCTGGTGCGGCGGTTCGTCGTACGTCCATTGCGTGAGCGAAGTGCCTGAGAGGTGAGCGAAGTGCCTGAGAGTGCCTGGGAGGGAGAGCAGACATGACCGTACTGGTCGGATACGTACCCACGCCCGAGGGTGAGGCCGCGCTGCGCGCGGGAATCGACGAGGCCCGCCTGCGCGGCGAGAAGATGCTGGTGGTGAACACCACGCGGGGTGACGCCTATGTGGATCCGCGCTTCGCGCAGGAGCCCGATCTCGCTCATGTCCGCGAGGACCTGGCCGCGTTGGGGATCGAGTTCGACATCCGCCAGGTGCTCGGCGCGGGGGATGCCGCCGAGGAGATCATCGAGCTGGCGGAGCAGGCGGACGTGTCCCTGGTGGTGATCGGTCTGCGGCGCCGAAGCGCGGTCGGCAAGCTGATCATGGGCTCAGCCGCGCAGCAGATCCTGCTGGGAGTCGGTTGTCCGGTCCTCGCCGTGAAGGCCCAAGGATGATCTTCAGGACATTCGGCTGGTCGTTCGCCGTCACGGCGGTCGGCCTCGCCTTCGCCGCGTGGCAGTGGGGGTGGGAGGCGTTCGGGATCGTACTGATCCTGTCGATCCTGGAGATCTCGCTGTCCTTCGACAACGCGGTGGTCAACGCCGGAATCCTGAAGAAGATGAACGCCTTCTGGCAGAGGCTCTTCCTCACCGTCGGCATTCTGATCGCGGTGTTCGGCATGCGGCTGGTCTTCCCGGTCGTGATCGTCGCCATCAGCGCGAAGGTCGGTCCCATCGAGGCGGTCGAGCTCGCCATCGACGAACCGGGCCGGTACGAGGACCTGGTCACCGACGCCCACCCCGCCATCGCGGCGTTCGGCGGGATGTTCCTGCTGATGATCTTCCTCGATTTCATCTTCGAGGACCGCGACATCAAGTGGCTCGGCCGGCTGGAGCGCCCGCTGGCCAGGCTCGGCAAGGTCGACATGCTGTCGGCCTGCATCGCGCTCAGCGTGTTGCTGGCCTCGGCGCTGACCTTCGCCACCCACGCGCATGTCAGCACGGGCCATGCGGACAAAGCCGCCACGGTGCTGCTCTCCGGAATCGCCGGCCTCATCACGTATCTGGTCGTGGGCGGCCTCTCCGGATACTTCGAGGACAAGCTCGAAGAGGAGGAGGAGCATGAACACGAGGAGGAAGAAAGGGCCAAGGCCGAGGGCAAGCCGGTCTCGGTGGCCGCCCTCGCCGGCAAGGCGGCGTTCTTCCTCTTCCTCTACCTGGAGGTCCTGGACGCGTCCTTCTCCTTCGACGGTGTGATCGGCGCCTTCGCCATCACCAACCACATCTTCTGGATGGCGCTCGGCCTGGGTATCGGCGCCATGTACGTCCGGTCCCTGACCGTCTATCTGGTCCGCCAGGGCACCCTCGACGACTACGTCTACCTGGAGCACGGCGCGCACTACGCGATCGGTGCCCTCGCCTCGATCCTGCTGATCACCATCCAGTACGAGATCAGCGAGATCATCACCGGCCTGGTCGGCGTCATCCTGATCGCGGCATCCTTCCTGTCGTCCGTCCGCCGCAACAAGGCACTCGAGGCGGCCGAGCGGAAAGACCTGACCTCGGAGGAGAAGACTGAGGTCTCGTCCGGAACATGACCGGTTGGCGATCAGGACCGCACGGCCCGTGAACGCGCCCACAGAGGCTCTGCCCCCTTCCGGGCCGGAGCCTCTGCGCGTGTCACCGGTGGCCAGGTGGAAGAACGCGGTGCGGGACGAGATCGCCGTCCCGAGAGAGGAACACGAGCGGCCGTGGGACCGTTCTCCTCCCCCGGCACAGCTGAACCCGCAGGCCGGCCGTTTTCTCCGCGTCGGACGGAGTCAGTGGTGGAGGAGGACCCTCTCCTTGGCCCGGCGGAACTCCTCATCGGAGATGTCGCCCCGGGCCCTGACCTCCGAGAGCTTGGCCAGTTGGTCCGCCTCGCTGGCGGGGCCGGCGGCACCGACGGCCTCGCGGACATACCGGTCCGTCGCCTCCAGCTTGGCCCTGACGTGCTCTTGTTCACGCCTGCCCATGCCCTTGCCCCTGGCGATGACATAGACGAACACGCCCAGGAACGGAAGGACGATCGTGAAGACCAGCCATCCCGTCTTGGCCCATCCGCTCAGGGAGTCGTCGCGGAAGAGGTCGACGATCACACGGAAGAGCAGGAAGACCCACATCACCCACAGGAAGATCCACATGACCGTCCAGAAGGCCCCCAGGACCGGGTAGTCGTAGGCCAGGTTCACATAGCTGCCCATTGCTTCTCCATCTGGTGTCGTCCGTTTGTCGGTGCGGCCCACGCCGGGCCGACCGCTACCACTGTTCTTCGCCGGGAGGTTCCGCCGCCCGCCCCTGTCTCTTGGTCAGCCCCATCTCAGGCTCCTTTCCTGGCGGTTGGTGTGACGTACGTCCTGAGGAGAGCCCCGGCGCGCGCCGTGCGCATCAGCCGGGGCGGACGTCTGGCCGATCGCCGACGGGCGGCCGCTGCGCTGTGTCGGTGGCCGCGGCGAGGATTCCGAGAAGGGCCGGCACCAGAACGACAATGCCGAGGACCAGTGCCACGGCCCCGGGAGTGGAGCAGTTCCACAGCACCAGGGCGGCGAGCCCGCCGCCGGCGATGACTAGGCCGGTGGTCCAACTGCCTTGTGTGCCCAGCCAGCGGCCGGCCGCGCCGGTGCCCAGACCGTGGCGCGCCATGGTCCGGCCGGTGGCCCCGGTTCGTGGTGCCCGTTGGGTCGGATCGGCGGCGGCGGGAGGACGTGAGCGCGGAGGAGGAGGGAGGCAGCAGTGCAGGGCATCCGCCGACGCGGCGGCCTCAGCGCGTCTTCAGATACTTCGCTGCCTCCGCGAACACCCGGCCGCGCTGCGATCCGCGGCGCTGCTGTCCGCGTCTTCGGCGACGGCCTGGTAAGTGGGGAGGTGGGGAGGACGGCCTCAGGCTTCTTCCAGAGCCTCACCGAACTCGCGCGGCACCAGGCTGTGCTGGCTGTGGGAGAGCTGGTGTCCGACCCTCGGGACCAGCGCCACCGGCCACTCGAGGATCTCGAAAGCGGTCGAGGCCCTCGAAAGCGGTCAGTACGCCAACACCCCCGAGAAACGGGAGCTGTTCGGGAGGGAGCAGTTCAACACGCGTGCCGAACAGGCCGAGAGGCACGGTGTGGTGGGTAACAGCGCGTTCAGCTGCCCCACTTGGCGTCTTCGCGTCCGCGCCCGGGGCACCGCCCTGGAGGCGGTGGGCGTCCTGCTGGGGTGACAGTTGATGCGGGCATGGTTGCCATCCGTTCCATCGCCGACCAGGAAGCTGTCGGCGATGCGTTTTGGCATATTTCGCCGTCTCGTCAACCATACCGAGGGTGTGCAGACGTCGCATCGCCAAGCGGTGGGCCGAGCATGACTGCGATGTCGCCGGACTGTGGTGAGGGCGCGGCACGACGATGCCGAGGGTCGGCAGGACCACATGGCGCAGCGAGGCCGGGATGACGGCGGAGGAGCCGGAACACGCGCACCGGTGACCATCGCCTGGGCGCCGACCGCGAGTGCGACCAAGCGCGGCAGATCACCAGCGCTCACGCGACTGCCAGGAGTCGCTGATCTTGTGTGACAGGAGTTTCACGGACGGGTCCCGGTTGCGTACCGCCCGACGACTGGCCGAAATCCGACGGCTAGCCTGACCGCGATCAAGACGTCCCCAGGGGGCGTCGGCGACATTCGGGCGAAAACGGGGACGGGGAACCGACATGGGCAGACGTGACGGGCACGCGGTGTCACGCAGGCGGGCGCTCAGGCTGGCCGGGACGGGGCTGGGGCTGGCCGTGCTGGGGGCAGGCGCATGGGGGTGCACCCCCGAAGAGGAAACGGGCGCGTCGGCCGGCGGCCCAACTCCCGGCGGAGGCAAGGGTGGTGACGCCGACAAGGGCGGCGACACCTTCAGCACCCCGCCCCCGGGCACCGCGCCCAAGCCGCTGTGGCAGCAGAAGACAGCCAACGACAACCTGGCCGGGATCCACGCGCTCGCGGTCATCGGCGACACAGTCGTGGTGTCGGGCGACCCGCTGGTGGGGCGTGACGCCGTCAGCGGCAAGGAGAAGTGGTCACGGCCGGGCGTCACCATTCCAGGCGCCAAGCTGATCATCGGCGGCGGGACGCTCTATCTCGCCGGCGCCGAGTACGACGGCGACGTGGTGGGCCTCGATCCGGCCACGGGCAAGGAGACCTGGCGCAGCCGCCTGGGCAAGGAGTACGAGCAGCCGCGCCCCATCGCGGCCGACGACCGCCACGTCTACGTCCTCGCCGGAATCCTGGAGGAGGACCTCTCGTCGCCGACCAACGTGATCGCCGCGATCGACACCACCTCCGGCAAGATCACCTGGCGTGAGAAGCGGGACACGGGGACCGAGGAGTTCGGCATCACCGCCGCGGTCGTCGGCGGGCGCCTCGCGTACACCGATTTCCGGAAGAACGTGACCGTCCGCGACACGACGACGGGCCGGCAGCTCTGGACGAAGAAGATCGGCAGGTCCAACTACTACCGCTTCGCCGTGCACGAGGACCTGTTGATCGTGCCGGACGGGCAGCGGTTGCGGGCGTTCGCGCTGGCCTCGGGCACGGAGCGCTGGTCGCTGGCGAATGAGAAGGCCACCTGGTTCAACGATCCGCAGGTCCTGGACGGGGTTCTCTACGCCTCCGACAGCGCGTTCGGCATGTGGGCGGTGGACCCCGGAACCGGCAAGCAGATCTGGCACAACAAGGACCTGGTGGGCAAGGCCGCGGAGGCGTGGCAGTTCGCCAAGGTGGGCGGCACGGTGTACGGCGCGACCGAGCACGACAAGAACGGCGGCGTGCACGCCTTCGACGCGGCGACCGGGAAGTTGCGCTGGACGTACAACGACAACACCGGTGAGAGCCAGAAGTGGTACGTGGTCCCGGCGGGCAAGCGGCTGGCCGCGATGCACGCCAAGCGGCTGTACGCGCTGCCGGCCGTCTGAGCCGACGGAGGCTGGCGGGTAGCGCGGTGGCGGGAGCCTGACCACGGCCGGCGTCGGTCGCAGGGACAGGGCAGACGGGACAGGGCAGGGCAGGGCGTCATGGGTCGGGCCGCGAGAGGCGCGGCGTGGAGCGCGGCGCCCTGCCCGTGCGCGCGCCGGGCGCCGCGCACCACGCCCGTCGCCCCGGCAGGTTGCCAAGGGCCGTCGCGAGCGCCCGGCCGCCGTCCTGGACCGTCGGCAGACGGTCCGTCGGCGGGCCGCGCCGGCTCGGGCCCCGCTCACGTCGGAGAGTCCCCCAGCAGGCCAGGAGAGATCTCGAGGTTGTCCGTCCCCTTAGCCCGCGCTCAGAGATCGTCCACGTCGACCAGCCCGTCCTGGATGGCCCGGGCCACCAGGCTCGCCTTGGTCCGCGCGGGGCGGCCGACGTTCGCGTACTTGATCCGCACCCGGTCCAGGTACGAGTTGACGGTCCGTACGGAGATGCCGAGACGCTGCGCGACCAGGTCCTTCGACTCCGACTGGAACCATTCGATGAGCACGTTCTCCTCGCGTACGGAGAGCTGGGGGCGGTCGGCGCGGGTGTTCGTTCCCAGCGCGCCGGCCAGCGCGGGCGGCATGTAGGGCCGCTCATCGGCCGCTGCCAACGTCGCCTCGACCAGGTGCTCCCGGCCCTCGCTCTTGGTCAGGAAGGTCGCGGCTCCCAGATCCAGGCAGTTGAGCGCTGTCTTCTCGTCATCCCGCATCGAGTAGACGACCACCTGCCGCCCGGCGTCGACGAGCCTTCGAAGGCCGCCGAAGGCGGGGCCGCCCTCGCCCAGTTGCAGATCGAGGACAACGACATCGGCCGTGCTGCCCGGCGCGGTCCAGGCTTCCTGTACGGAGCCGCCGGCCGCGACCACGGTGATGGTCCGCCGCGATGCGGCGTACCACGCTTCTACGCCCGCGAGGATGGCGGGATGGTCGTCCACGACGACCACGCTGACTGGTGCGTTGTCACTCATGTCAGCTCAACTCCGGAGGCCGCTGTCAGCTCAACTCCGGAGGCCGCCGGTCTTCTCCAGCCGGCCTCCACCCACACACTTCCGCCGCGCGTCGTTCGTGCCACGGTCACCTTCGCGTCCGTGGCACGGCCGTGCGCTTGAGCGGCCTCCCCCGTGCCACGGCCGCCGGCGCAGTCCTCGCTGACCACGCTCACCCGGACCGCGCGGGGGGTCCACGCGACCGTCACCCGCGCGGTCGAGCGGGTGCGGCCCAGAATCACCGCCACCGGGTCGATCAGCTCCCTGCGCACCTCCACAGGCACCTCACCCGACTGGCCTCGTACGGCCAGGCTCACCGTCACCCCCTGGTGCTCGGCCACCTCGACGCATGCCCGCAACTCGTTCAGCAGCGGGTCGGAGACGGCATCGCCCTCGGCGAACAGGCGGCGCATACGGGTGGCTTCCACACCGCACCGCAGCCTGACCTCCTCGTCGTGCGGGCTCAGCACACCGTGGCCAAGGCCCACGAGCAGCGGCACTGTCGTCGCCGTCAGGGCGCGGTAGCGCTCTTTGTGATCACGCTGCATGTCCTCGTGGATACGTTCCCGGGTACGCATTTCTTCCTCTCGTGCGGCCGCGGTCCCCGCTGCCGGCGCCGTACCGTGGAGCAGGCGCGTCACCAGTACACCGACGGAGAGCTGGAAGCCGCAGGCGGAAATCGTGGAGATCCCCATGACGGCCGACTCGGCGGCGGTGGGCGCCCCCGACAAGAACACAGCGGTCGCGTTGAGCCCCATATGCGCACCGAGGAACGCCGCGAAGAACCTGACCCGCAGGTCTGCCAGCAGGAACAGCGCATGCCAGCCGACCAGTCCGAACGCCCAGTCCGCCGGACCTGTCGACTGCTCCGGCGGGAGCGTGAACGCGCATACCGCCGAAACGGCCAGCACCGAGCCCAGGCTCCACCCGCGCACCCTCGGCGGGATCTGCCTGCCACGCAGCAGATAGGCGCCCCCGGCCACCGCGACGGCGGCGAGGCAGACGAAGGCGGCTGTCTGTGCCCACGCGGGGCGGAACACGTCCTGGTGGACCATGAGCCGGCGCAGCGAGACGGCGAACTGCCACACCAGGCTGATCAGCAGCACGGCCAGTTGGGCCCCGTAAAGGAGCTGCCCGCGAATGAGGCGCACGGCAGCGGTGTGCTGTGCCTGGACGCGGGGCGTGCGCGGTACGCCGGCAGTCACCTGTGCTTCGTCCACTGCCTGTGCGGCCCGGGCCCGGCCGTGCCAGCGCCACTGCACGCGGGTCCCGGTACCCGGATGGGAGGTAACGGAAGCGGAGCCTCCGACCGTGTGCATCCTGCCGATGATGGAACCGGAGACGCCCCGGCGCCGTGCGGGGACGGACTGCGGGTCGAAGCCCCGTCCCGCGTCGGCCAGTTCGACGACGACACCGTCCCCCTCAGCCCATGCCCTGAGCTCCGCTTCCCGCACCCCGGCATGGCGTGCCACATTGGTCACGGCCTCCCGGACCCCGTTGAATATCGCGAGCCCAGGGCCGGACGGAATCACGAGCGGGCCGTCGATGCGCGTTTTGAGCTGCACCCTGGCCGGTCCCTCTCCCTCGGGCACACAGCCGAGAAGCACCGCGAGGTCGACGCTTCCCGTCTCGAATCCGGGCATGGCGGACAACGCCTCCAGATCCTGTCTGGCCCGCGGCGGCAGCCACGACCAGTCCCGGCCGTCGCCCTGGGAGACCATCAGCAGCGTCGCGCTCGCCGTGTCGTGCAGGGTCGCCAGGTACTCGCGCTCGGTTGCCCTCCGCGCGGCGGCGACAGCGGCCTCCCGGCGCGACGCCGCCCGGGCCGCGGCCGACCGGTCGGCCGCCCGGGCCCGCGCCCGCACCATGAGGTAGGCAGCCCTCGACAGGCCCACCTGAACAAACATGCGCACCAGGGGTACCACGTCGGGGCCGTGCCCGGGCGAGGAGAGGACGTCACCGAGCACGCAGACGGCAGTCCCCAACGCGGCCAGGCCGAACCCGGCCACTGGGCGCGTCGCCCACTCGTATTGGAAAGCGACGACGCAGATGCCGACAATCGCCTCCACCATCACATCCGCGCCCTCGCCACCGAGCACCGGCTGAGACAGCCCCGTGAGCACGAGCACGGCCGCGTCCAACGTCCACAGCAGGGCGAACGGGAGCGGGTGGCGCAGCGCGTAGAGGCGCACACCGCAGGCCAGGACGGCGGGCACCAGCAGAGACATCGCCAGAGGAATCTCCGCCCCGTCCGCCAGCACGACGCCCAGCGCACCGCACAGACAGACCACGCTGGACCGGAGCCACACCCCGTACCGCTCGAGGGTCAGGATCAACAGGCGCTCACTGGACCCGGGCCCGTCTATCGGCTCAGCGGCTCCATCCCTGTCCCCCTCGTATCCCCCATGCCGCACAGGAACAAGAATAGTTGATCCACGATCAAGGTAGAGCGCCCATGGGCCTCCGGCCTCGGTGCGATGAAGGCGTCAGGGCCGGCCTTCTGATTCCAAAGATTCCAGCTGCCGAACGACGCCTGAGCTGCCGCCCCTTGGGGGGGGCGGTACGGGCACGGCGAGGGTACTGGCCGGGCCCGTTTGAGCCCCGCGAGCAACTGCGAGAAATAGCAGGACTGGTGAGATTCGAGGGACCGTCGCGACCCTTGTCCTGACGCCACTGCTGGGGGCAGCACGAGTAGTGGGCTGGTCGAAGGGCTGTTGGGCGTGGGACTGGAGCGTTCCTCCGGTGTCGACCCACCCATCTGTGCAACCTCAGTGCTTCAGGCTGGCGATCACCAACCTGTACGTGGAATCGCCGCCTTGGGAGATTCCGACCGAGCCGACGCCGAAGACCTTGTCAGTGCCCGGGACCGCCACGATGGCGTTCAGCCGGAGCGACTGTTTCGCGCTGGACCTGATCCCGTCACCGCTCGGCAGCTCCGGCTTCGCGATCCCCTCGCAGTCGCCGTCCGCGGTGCGGTACCGGCCGGCGCCGACGACCAGCCCGCCCTCACCGTCGCGGACGGAGCGGCCGCGGTCGGCACACGCGCCCTCCGCGTTCGGCAGCTTGGTCCAGCGGGTGCCGTTCCAGCGCAGCCGGATGTCCTGAGCGGGCGGGTCGGACTCGTCGTCCTCGCTGTAGGAGCTGAGGACGCCATAGGCGCGTACGTCGTCCTTCGCCGACGCGACGACCTCCGTGAGCTGGGCATAGGCCTCGGGCGCGGGGACCGTGTAGTGGTACTCCGGCATCTCCACGAGTTCCCAGGTGCGGCCGTCCCAGTGCACGGCGGCCGGCTGGGTGTGCCCCAGGACCGGGTCGGTGCCCCCGACATACGGCCCGCGGTCGCCGACCGCCCACAGGTCGTCCGGCGCGACACCGTCGAGTGCGCTGACGGAGGTGGGCAGGTCCATGGTGGTCCAGCGGCTGCCGTCCCAGTGGTACGCGCCCGATTGGCCGTCGAGGACCCAGATGTCGTTCGAGGCGAAGGCCTTGACGTCGGAGGCCCGGGGGTCGTCGGGGAGTTCGGGCAGTGCGGTCCAGCGGATGCCGTCCCAGTGGGCCATCCGCAGCGAGTTCAGGCTCTGCCGGCCTGCGGTCAGCAGGAATCCGTCTGAGCCTGAGTCAAAGGCGTCGAAACGGGCGTTGTAGACGCTGCCACCGAACGATGCCGGCATGGGACGGCGCTGCCAGTCGGTGCCGTCGTAGTGCATGAGGAAGCCGTCGTCGACCGAAGCGCCCCCGTCGTGGCCGAGGTCGGACTGGCCCACCACCCAGAGGTCGTCGGCGGCGGGTGCTATCACGCCGGACAGTGCGGGCGTCCTCCCGTCCTCGCCCTTGAGGACCTTGTCGTATTTCCAGGTCAAGTCCGGCCCGAACGCGGCGCGTGCGACGACGACGGAGATGAACAGGAGCAGCAGCACTGCGAGCGCCAGGTTGACCTTGATCATGCGCGAGTTCACGTACACGTTCCCCGCCTCCTGCTCCCCCCGGGGCACTGGTCGGGGCAGCATACGTTCCGGACTCTCGCCTGGATCAGGCACCGTGCGTCGCCTCAGGGCTCGCTACTGGGCTCGCTCGGCGGCGTCAGGTTCCGGTGACCCCATTGAGCCGCCCTGACCTGCGGAAACCGTAGAACAATCCGGACTGCTCCTCGCACGCTCCTCCCCCGCGGTCAAGCCGGCTCAGGGGAGGGCACCCTCGGGGGTGCGCACGGTGTTCCGCAGGCGTGCGGCGTCCTGGCTGGGGGGCGCTCCGAACTGGCGGCGGTATTCCCGGCTGAACTGTGACGGGTTGTCATAGCCGACGCGATGGCCGACTCCGGTGACGTCGCCCGGGTGGGTCGCGAGCAGCAGCCGGGCCTCCTGCAGCCGGATCTGCTTCTGGAACTGGATGGGGCTCATCGCGGTCACCGCCTGGAAGTTGCGGTAGAACGCGGAGACGCTCATGCCGGACAGGCGTGCCACGTCCTCGACCCGGAAGGGCTGCGCGTAGTGCTCGCGGATCCAGCGCACCGCCCGGGAGACGTGGCTGAGGCTGCTGTCGGCCAGGCCGAGCTGGCGAACCGTCGCACCCTGCTCGCCGATGATCACGCGCCACAGGATCTCGCGCTTGACCAGCGGGGCCAGCACCGCCCGGTCACGGGGCTCCTCCAGCAGGCGCAGAAGTCGGACCACCGCGTCGAGCAACGGGGCCGAAGCGTCGCTGACGGCGATCCCCGACGGCGCGCCTCCGCCGGCGCGGGGAGCGTCTCCGGGCCCGGCCTGCAACAGCAACTCGGCGACGGCGGACGGTTCCAGCACGAGACCGAACCCCAGCGCCGGCTGCTCGGGGTCGGCCTGGGTGAACTGCCCGGTGACGGGCAGGTCGACCGACGCCACCAGGTACTGGCCGGCGCCGTACTCGTACACCCTGTCGCCCAGGGCGAGGCGTTTGGCGCCCTGGGCGATGACCGCCAGCACCGTGCCCGACATCGAGGGCGCCGGCGGATCCGGCCGGTCGACCTTCGAGATCAGGACACCGTCGATGGCCGTGGTCCAGTCGGGGCGGGCATGCCGGGCCAGCAGGGTGCGGAGCTCCTCGATGTACATGCCTCCATTGCAGCACCATTCGGCACCCATGGCTGCCGCGCCGGAGAGGATCGTGCAAGTACGAGCGAGCATCGTTCTAACGTTTCCGCAGGTCACGTCGGTTGAATGGAATCACCTCGAAATCACTTCATTCCATCACCGCAGAAAGAAGGCATCCGTGATCTCCAACTACGGCTTCAACGCCACCCTGACCGCCAGGCCCGGAATGGGCGACCGGCTGGTCGACCTGCTGCTGACCGGCCTGAACGAGGGCAGCCCGGGCGCGAGCGAACACTGCGTCGTCTACCTCGTCTCCCGTTCCGCGTCCGACCCCGACGTCGTCCACGTCACCGAGGGCTGGACCAGCGAGGAGGACCACCACCGGATCTTCGCCGGCGAGGCCGCCCAGGCCATCGTGGCGCAGATCGACGGACTGCTGGCCGGGGAGTCCGAGTACACCGACTACGTGCCGGTCCGCGGCAAGGCCGCCTTCTGACCCGCCGATCGATCCCCTGGTCCTTCCCGCCGCCTCAGTCCCCGCCGAAGCGTCCCTGTCCACGCCCGACCGTCCGCCACCACCCATGCCCGACCGTCCACCACCACCCACGAAAGGCAGCACCATGACCATGGCGCGACCTGCCCTTGACCCCGAACTGCGTGAGCTGCTCGCCGACATGCCCCTCATGTCCCGGCTCGGCCCGGAAGTACTCGCGCAACTACGCCGGCTCCCGTCGACGCCCGTCGAGTCCCTCCTCGCCCACCGGCAGGTCGACCGGCAGGAGGTCACCGTGCCCGCCAAGGACGGTGCCCCGATCCCCCTGTCGGTCTTCAGTCCCGCGCAAACCGATCGCACCACCGCCGCACCCTGCGTCTACTGGATGCACGGCGGCGGGATGGTCATGGGCGACCGCTTCTCGCAGATCGACATCCCGCTGGAGTGGCTCGACCGGTTCGGCGCGGTCGTGGTCTCCGTGGACCACCGGCTCGCACCGGAGGCCACCGGCACCGCCCTGGTCGACGACTGCTACCAGGGACTGCTCTGGGTCGCGGAGCACTCCGCCGAACTGGGCATCGACCCGGCCCGGATCATCGTCGCCGGCGCCAGCGCGGGCGGCGGCCTCGCCGCGGGCGTCACCCTGCTGGCCCGCGACCTCGGCACCCCGGCGATCGCCGCGCAGATGCTGATCTGCCCCATGCTCGACCACCGCAACACCAGCACCTCCAGCCGCCAGTACTCGAACGGACCCGGCGTCTGGACCCGCGAGATGAACGAGTTCGGATGGCGCTCGGTCCTCGGTGACCTCACCGACGACGAGGTACCCGAGTACGTCTCACCCGCGCTGGCCGACGACCTCTCGCGCCTGCCGACCACCTACATCGACACCGGCTCCGCCGAGGTCTTCCGCGACGAGGACGCCGCGTACGCCACCCGCATCTGGGCGGCCGGCGGCCAGGCCGAACTCCACGTCTGGGCGGGCGGCTTCCACGGCTTCGACGCGCTGTACCCACGGGCAGACATCTCGGTCACAGCCCGCCGGACCCGCACCGACTGGCTCGCCCGAGTCCTGTCCCCGAACTAGGTCAGCGGGCCCCCGGCGGGGTGTGCCGCCATGGCCTGGAACCGGTACCCGAGGGAGAACCGGTCGGCCGGCTGGGGATGCGGTACGCAGTCCGAGTTGGACCGCCGGGTCACCGGGAGCCGCGGCCAGGCCGCGTACACCGTCCGCCGCCGCCGTGGAGACTCATCGCCGAGGTATCTCGCCCCGCAGACGCCCGGGGAGTGGGCCTAGGCTGTTGTCAGGGCCCGAGAAACAGGGGAAACAAGAGATCATGGCGATTGGGGACAAGCCCGTGTCCGGACGGCCCCGGCCGTCGATGGCGGATGTCGCCCGCCACGCCGGTGTCGCGCCGCAGACGGTTTCGCGCGTGTCCAACGGCCACACCAACGTCGACCCGGCGACCAGGCAGCGGGTCGTCGAGTCGATGCAGGCGCTGGGCTACCGGCCGAACGGAGCCGCACGCGCGCTCAAGAGCGGGCGGTTCAACACGATCGGTGTCATCACCTTCACGCTCAAGACGTTCGGAAACACGCGCACGCTCGACGCCATAGCCAAGGAAGCCGCACGCGCCAAGTACGCCGTCACCCTCATCCCCGTGGCGGACCCGACCATGGGCAGGGTTTCCGGTGCCTACGACCGGCTCAGCGAGGCAGCCGTCGACGGAGTGATCCTCGTCTTCGAGGCGCATCTCCTGGACGATGCGGAGTTCAGCCTCCCACCAGGGGTTCCGATGGTGGTTGTCGACTCCGACACCGGCCCTGGTTACACCGTGGTGGACACCGATCAGGCACAGGGCGCGCGTCAGGCGACGGAACACCTGCTGGAACTCGGCCACCAGCAGGTGTGGCACATCGCCGGACCCCCGACCTCGTTCTCCGCGGCCCATCGGGTCGAGTCCTGGCGGCGCACGCTGCAGTCTGCCGGCATCGTCCCGCCCCCGGTGCTGTACGGCGACTGGACCACCCGATCCGGATATCAGCACGGGTTGGCTCTGGGGCGAAGACCGGAGGTCACGGCGATCTTCGCCGCGAACGACCACATGGCGCTCGGTGTCATGCGTGCCCTGCACGAGCTCGGCCGCCGGATTCCCGACGACGTCAGCGTGGTGGGGTTCGATGACATGGAGGAGAGCCATGCCTTCTGGCCACCGCTGACCACCGTGCGGCAGGACTTCGCCGCGGTCGGCCGGCTCAGTCTTCAGAAGCTGCTGAGCAAGATCGGCCGCACCGGGCCTGACATGATCGACAAGACCTTGGTCCCGACCCGGCTGGTGGTCCGCGCGAGCACCGGAGCGCCGCCGCCCTCACCGGAAGGCGAAGCACGGCGGCGCTGACCCGTACGGGCCCGGCGAGGGTACTCGCCGGGCCCGTACGGGTTGGATCAGTGGTCGAGGAGAAGAGGTGCGGGCGTCAGCTTCTGGCCCACTGCTGGTTGCTGCTTCCGTTGCAGTACCAGACATCGACCGCCGTGCCGTTGCCGGTGCCTGCTCCGGCCGCGTCCAGGCAGAGCTCCGGGTTCGCGACGCTGGTCACAGTGAGGTCCGCGTTCAGGTTCCACTGCTGTGCCGCCGCGCCGGTGCAGTCGGAGATGATTACGGGGTCTCCCGCCGTGGATCCGGTGCCTCCCACCGCCATGCACTTGTTGCCGTAGACGGTGAGTTGCTTGTCCGCGGTCCAGTTCCAGGACTGGTTACCGCCGTCGTTGCAGTCCCAGAGGTCGAGCTGGGTGCCGTTGGTCGTACTGAAGCCGGGCACGTCGACGCAGCGGTTGGAACCCACTCCGCGCAGGACCTCGCCGGGAGGCGCGGGCGGCAGGTCGTTGACGGGCGGGGTCTTGCCGAAGCCGTAGCCCCAGCGCAGCTGCGCGACTCCGCTGGCGTTGTTGTCCACCAGGTTGCCCTCGGAGTCCAACGACTCGATCGAGTAGGCGTCGCCGAACCTCAGCCCCGGCCAGTACACCAGTCCCATCCCCTTGCTGCGGGCGGTGTTGGTGACGGCCGCGAGATACGACGTGTAGATGTTGCCGTTCCACGCGCCGTAGTTCAGACCGGTGGTCATCGGGGAGCCTGCCTCGTCGATGATGGTCCGGCCGGCGTACGTGCCGATCCGGGCTTCGAGGTCGGCGACCCAGTCCGCCTGCTGGGTGTGGCTGGCCCAGAAGCCGTAGAAGTGCAGCGACAGCAGCGTTCCCCGCAGTTCGGGTGCCGCGCCGACACCGGTGACGTTGTCGTTGTAGCCGGTACCGCTGATCACGACACGGCCGCGCGGGACGTCCCTGTGCTGGGCCAGCCAACCACTGGTGACGGACACCCACTGGTCCAGGGTGTAGCCGTGCGGCTCGTTCATCGGCTCGAAGTAGACCCGTGGGTTGTACTTGTACTCCCGCACCACGGTGTTCCACATCTTCTGCCAGGCGGCCGTGTCGTCGACCAGGCCGTCCTTGCTGGTGTTGGCCTCCCAGTAGCTGACTATGACCTTGTCACCGTAGGCCGTGGCCGCGTCGATCGTCGCCCGGTACGACTTCCACCAGGTGGTGCCCACGCTTGCCGGGTTGATCGGCAGTCGCAGCGTGTTGGCGCCCAGGTTCTTCTTGAAACCGCGCACCATGTGATCCGTGGTGCGGTACACGGTGCGGTAGTCGTCGCTCACCGACAGCCCGCTGGGCACCACGGCGTCACTGGCGTAGTTGTCCCGCGGATCTGCCCAGTTCACCCCGCGGAAGTCACTGGTACCGCCCTTCGACGCGGGCTTCACCGGCGCGTACGAGGAGGCTGACGTCTCGGCGGCCGACTGGGCGAGGGCGGAGGCGGGGGCGGTCAGGAACATGAGTGTCGCACCGAAGCCGGCCATGAGCACACCGGCCAGTCTTCTCGCCCTCGTCGGGGTCTTGGTCATGTCGTCTCCAGTGACGGGAATCGCGGAGGGCGGAGTGCGGGTTCGCCACCTGAGTCGAGGCAGTGATGAACCAGGGTCCGGATACAGAAGCTCGGACCCGCGTAAACCGGCCATGGTTACGTAACCATGGCCGGACACTGGCACGACGCCCGCACCGGTGACAAGACCCTGGACGGTTCCGAATGCGCCGGGAGACGACGGGAGCCGACGGGAGACGTTGGCCATGCGGTTGAAGATCACCCGATCGTCCGAGGTCGGCTTCTCCTTCTTGTACTTACGGTCCTCTTGTACTTACGGGCCTCGGTTTGTACTTACGGGCCTCGGTGTCCTCGCAGGTGCCGCAGCCGGGGCACTCGCCTCGGGGGTCGCTCAGGACTGTGGGGCGGTCCGCCCGGTCGCGTACCCCGAAGTGGTCCCCGATCCGCAAGAGTTCGGGAGTTGGCGGCGTGGCAGCCGCCGCGGATCAGCGAGGTGTCTGACCATTCATGGCCGTGGCCGGGCGGTTGAACGCCCGGCCCTTGTTCTGGCGGACCGCTGCCGGTCAAGCCGGCGATCCCGCGGCGAGTTCCCGCTTGAGGATCTTTCCCGTCGCGGTCATCGGCAGGGTTTCCCGGAATTCGACGGTCCGAGGATATTTGTGGCCTGCCATGTTCCGCTTGCACCAGGCCACGATGTCCCTTTCGGCGACCATGGCTCCGGGCTTGCGGATGATGAAGGCTTTGACTCCTCTCCGTGGCTTTCGTCAGCCTCGCCGACGACGGCGGCGAGGCTGACGCTCGGGTGGGTGAGCAGGACCTCTTCGATCTCCCGGGGACAGACATTGAAACCTCCGCGGATGATGGAGGTCCTTGGTGCGATCCACGATGTAGAGGTAGCCGTCTGCGTCGCGCCTGCCGACGCCGAAGGAGTGGAAGAGCGGCAGCGCGAGCAGATGGACGTCGTGCGGGGCCGTTCCGAACAGGCGGTTCGCCAGCAGCACGTTCTGTACCGGCTCAACAGGATCACCGAGCTGACCGGCCGACGGACGACCGACGCGGCCTCCTCCGCGGAGCTCCACATAGCCCTGCGGGCCGCACGGCTGAGCAGTGTCCCTCGCTGACCATCGGCCGACATCGCTGATCGGCACTCGCCATGGTCGGCGTCCTTGACATCGTCACCGCGTCCGTAAGCGCCCCGAAGGCCGCGGGATCGGGACCTGCCCGGGCCGTGCCCAGCAATCCCGGACAAACGCCACTCAGCCAGCCGGCGACAACCCAGAGCGCGGACCTCTCGCCGGCACTTTCCCCGGTCACCGATGTCCCCGCAGGGCCCCCACTGCGCGCTCTGTCGCCGCACGGTCCGCCGGACGCAGCTATCGCGAGCTACGCATCTGGTATCCGCGCAGGTCAGGCAACATCAACCAATGCGGACCACCCTGCACAAACTTACGAGCAGTGGATTTCGGTCCGTCCAGCCTGAATTGACGCCCCAGCACCGTTTCCGCAGATCAGGGCATGTTTCAAGTGGGGCGGGTGGGACTCGAACCCACGGCCGACGGATTATGAGTCCGCTGCTCTAACCGGCTGAGCTACCGCCCCATTACGGCGCGTCGCGCACATTTGTGCGCGCCGTCTGCCGCAGCATAGCCGCTCATACGATCTCCTGCTTCGGATGGTCGACCACGCATGACCATGAGGACCGCGCTGCCGCTCGCATGGTTCCGCCGGGCATGAAAAAGGACCCCAACGGGGTCCTCGTTCACTCTGCTCTCCCGACTGGACTCGAACCAGTAACCTGCCGGTTAACAGCCGGCTGCTCTGCCAATTGAGCTACAGGAGATCGAGCTCCCCCGACTGGACTCGAACCAGTAACCTGCCGGTTAACAGCCGGCTGCTCTGCCAATTGAGCTACGGAGGATTGTCTCGTCGCATCGATCGTACCTACCTGGGTACTTGCCAGGGGGCGTGCGCTCGCTGCGACACATACATTAGCGCAAGCAGGGGGGTGCTCCGCCAATCGGTTCCCCCGCACCGACGCCGACGTAAGGGAAGGGTGGCCGCCATGCGCTACCGGCTCACGTTCTTCGCCGGACTGGCCCTGGGTTACGTGCTCGGCACACGCGCCGGGCGCGAGCGGTACGAGCAGCTGCGGAAGACCGCCCAGCAGGTCGCGCAGAACCCGGCGGTGCGCAACACCGCCGAGTCCGCGGCCCATCAGGGGCGGGAGTTCGCAGGCAAGGCGTACCACGTGGTGAGCGAGAAGGTCGGTGACCGGGTCCCGGACTCGGTGACCGAGCGCGTCCGCTCCCTTCGCGGGCGCAACACGAACGGCACGCGTGCGGAGGACGACTGGGGTACCAGCAATACGTAACCGGTACGGGTGCCTCCGGCGGACCGGTACGACCGGCTCCGGCAGTACGGCAGAATTTCTGCCATGGGGATAGTCGCCGGGCTGGACAGTTCGCCCGATTTCACTCGCATCGTCGTCTGCGACGCGGACAGCGGAGCCGTGCTCAGGCAGGGGTACGCCCCGCATCCGCTCGACAGCGTCTCGGAGGGCGGCCGGCCCTCGGACATCGACCCGCAGGCCTGGCTGCTGTCCCTGGGTGAAGCCGCGGGCGGCGGGCTCCTCGAAGGCGTCCAGGCCATCGGCGTGTCCGCGCAGCAGAACGGGCTCGTGCCGGTGGACACCCAGGGCAACACGGTGCGTCCGGCGATGGTCGGCGGGGACAAGCGGGCGCAGGTCGCGGCCGCCGATCTGGTCGACGGGCTCGGTGGGCGGGAAGCGTGGGCCCAGGCCGTGGGGTCCGTCCCGCAGGCGGCGCAGCCCGTGACGAAGCTGCGCTGGCTCGCCAGGAACGAACCCGAGGCCGCGCTGCGCACCACCGTGCTGCTCCAGGCGCACGACTGGCTGGTGTGGCAGCTGCTCGGCCGGCCGGCCCGCCGCACCACCGACCGGGGCGGGGCCTCGAGCACCGGCTACTGGTCGGCGGCGACCGGTGCGTACCGGCCCGATCTCGTCGAGCTCGCGCTCGGCCACCAGGCGCTGCTGCCCGACGTGCTCGGGCCGTGGGAGGCCGCGGGGACGACGCCCGAGGGGCTGCTGATCTCGGCGGGGACGGGCGAGACGATGGCCGCGGCGTTCGGCCTCGGTATCGGGCTCGGGGACGCGGTGGTGTCGCTCGGCGCCTCCGGTTCCGTGATGGCCGTGCACCACGAGGCGCTGGTCGACTCATCCGGGATGATCACCTCGCTGGCGGACGCGACCGGCATGCACCTGCCCGTCGTCACCACGCTCAACGCCGTACGAGCGCTGCGCGGGGCCGCCGAACTCCTCGGCGTACCCGACCTGGAGGGCCTGTCCGACCTGGCGATGAAGTCCACTCCGGGCGCCCACGGGCTCGTACTGCTGCCGTATCTGGAGGGCGAGCGGACGCCGAACCTGCCGCACACGGCGGGGACGCTGGCCGGGCTGCGGCGGGAGTCGATGCGGCCCGAGCACCTGGCGCGGGCCGCGTTCGAGGGCATGCTGTGCGGGCTCGCGGACGCGCTGGACGTGCTGCGCAAGCGGGGCGTCGAGGTGCGGCGGATCTTCCTGCTCGGCCAGGCCGCCGAGCTGAACGCCGTGCAGGCCTGCGCGCCCTCGCTGCTCGGTACGCAGGTCGTGGTGCCGCAGCCCGGGGACTACGCGGCGATCGGCGCGGCCCGGCAGGCGGCCTGGGCGCTCGGTGTCTCGCAGGGCATGCTCAGCCCGGGGCAGCCGCCCGCCTGGCAGGGCGCGGTCGCGCAGGTCCTGGAGCCCGGCGAGGAGCTGCCGGTGGGGCAGGCCGTGCGACAGCAGTACGTGTCGGTGCGGGAGCAGACCCACCCGGGCGCGTTCCGTCCCTAGTAGCGTGTCGCTGCTTAGTTGTGGCATGTCTGGTTGGGAGGTTGGTGTCTGGCAGATTCCTTCCCCTCTGTCAGACGGGATTGTTGTCATGGGTTCGCAGAAGAAGCGGCCGGTGAGGTTGAC
>NZ_JBQQCG010000056.1:0-79186 GCF_052245575.1 Streptomyces sp. 2A115
GGGATGGCGGCCGGCGGGAGCAGACGGAACGAGGAAGGAATCAGAAGAAGCAATGAGCTGAGGACCAAGGGTTGAGGATGCCGGACGCGTCCCCAGACACCCCCTGGGGCCGTACGGCCCCCCAGAACCGACAGCGGGGGCCACCCCAGGTGGCCCCCGCTGTCCCTACGCGCTCTTCGCTACGTACTTCTTCGCTCGCGCGTTCTCTCAGTCGTCCTGCCCCTGGCTCTCCTCCACGAGTGCCGTCTGCATCAGCCTCGCCCGGCGGCGGGCGATGTGCAGCGCTCGGCCGGGAGGGAGGTTGCGGGGTTTCGCGTTGCCGAAGAGACGGCCTTCCGTGGGCGGGCAGGAGAGGAGGACAGCGGGATTGTTGGCCTCGTCGAGGCGGCGGATGAGGGCGTCGCTGAGGCCGCGCCCGGCGCCCATGGCGCTGCGGGCGACGACCAGGTGCAGACCCATCTCGAAGCCGAGGGTCAGGTACTCGAAGAGCGGCTCCAGGGGACTCTGGAAGGAGCTGCCGGAGACCATGTCGTAGTCGTCGATCAGGATGAACAGACGCGGGCCGGTCCACCAGTCGCACTTGCGCATGCGGCCGGGGGCGATGTCGGCGCCGGGGACGCGGGTCTTCATCGCCCGGGCCGCGCCCTCGATGGTCTCCTTGAGGTTGTCCAGGGAGATCACGTGCCCGATGCGGTACTCCTCGGGGACGGTGTCCACCAGAGTGCGACGGTAGTCGACCACGATGATCTTCGCCTCGGTGGGGGAGTAGCGGGCGGTGATGCCCTCGGTGACGTGGCGCAGCAGGTTGGTCTTGCCGCTCTCGGTGTCGCCGACCACGACCAGGTGCGGGGTGCGGCTGAAGTCGTGCCAGACCGGTTCCAGGGCGTCCTGGTCGATGCCGAGAGGCAGACGCATGCCGCCGCCCTCGGTGGACTCGGGCGCGGGGAGTTCGGCGACCGGGAGCCGGTGCGGCAGCATCCGGACCTGCGGTGCGGGTGCGCCCGACCAGTGCCGGGCGACCTCGGTGACCAGGTGGGCGACGCCGTCGCCGAGGTCGTCGAGGGAGCCGCTGCCGTCCAGGCGGGGCAGGCCGGCGAGGAAGTGCATCTTGCTGTCGGCGGTGATGCCGCGGCCGCCGCTGCGCGGCACCGAGCGGGCCTTGCGGGTGTCGATCTCGGAGTCCATCGGGTCGCCCATCCGCAGTTCGAGGCGGGTGGCGGCCTGGTCGCGGACCTGGGCGGACAGCTCCACCCAGCGGGTGGTGGTGACGAGCAGGTGGATGCCGTAGTTGAGGCCGCGGGCGGCGAGTTCGTTGAACTTCGCGATCAGGTCGTCGTAGTCCTGGCGGACCGTGGACCAGCCGTCGACCACCATGAACACGTCGCCGAAGGGCTCGTCGGGGAACTCCCCGGCGGCCCGTCGGCGGCGGTAGGACTGCATCGAGTCGATGGTGTGGTCCACGAAGAACTGCTCACGCCGGGCGAGCAGCGTCATCACCTCGGCGACCGCCCTGTGCACCCGCTCCGGGTTGAGCCGCGCCGCGACGCCGCCGACGTGCGGAAGCCCGTCGAGCTGCGAGAGGCCGCCGCCGCCGAAGTCGAGGCAGTAGAACTGGATCTCGGAGGGGGTGTGGGTGAGGGCGAGGGCGCCGATCAGGGTGCGGGTGAGGGTGGACTTGCCGCTCTGTGAACCGCCCGCGATGGCGACGTGGCCGCCGGCCCCGGAGAGGTCCACGATCAGCGGGTCGCGGCGCTGCTCGAAGGGCTTGTCCACCAGGCCGACCGGGACCCGCAGTCTGCCGGTGCCGGACCAGCCGGCGGCGGTGAGGCCGCGCTCGGGGTCGGCGGCGATGCCGGGCAGCAGGGCGTCCAGCGGGGAGGGCTGGGCCAGCGGCGGCAGCCACACCTGGTGGGCGGCGGGGCCGGAGTCACGCAGCCGGTCGAGGGCCACGGCGAGCAGAGTCTCCTCGTCCTCGGCGGCCTCGGTCTCCGGCTCCGGTTCGGGCGCGGGCTCCAGGGTGCGCGGCACCACCCAGCCGCTGGTCCACGGCACCACCTGGCTGGCCACCCGGGCCTGGACCACCGCGCCGGTGCGGCGCCGGTAGGTGCCGGAGGAGTAGGCGGCACGGAACCGGGTCAGGGATTCCACACCGGACTTCACGTAGCCGTTGCCGGGCTGGGCCGGGAGCTCGTAGGCGTCCGGTACGCCGAGCACACCGCGGCTCTCCATGGCGGAGAAGGTGCGCAGGCCGATGCGGTACGAGAGGTGGCTCTCCAGCTGGTGCATGCGGCCCTCGTCCAGGCGCTGCGAGGCGAGCAGCAGGTGCACCCCGAGGGAGCGGCCGAGGCGGCCGATCATCACGAACAGGTCCATGAACTCCCTGTGTGTGGAGAGGAGTTCGCTGAACTCGTCGACCACCACGAACAGGCTGGGCAGCGGGGTGAGTTCGGCCCCAGCGGCGCGGGCCCGCTCGTACTCCAGGGCGGAGGTGTAGTTACCGGCGGAGCGCAACAGCTCCTGGCGGCGCATGAGTTCGCCGTGCAGGGCGTCCTGCATACGTTCCACCAGGGCGACTTCGTCGGCGAGGTTGGTGATGACGGCGGAGGTGTGCGGGAGTTCCTCCAAGCCGAGGAAGGTGGCGCCGCCCTTGAAGTCGACCAGGACGAAGTTGAGGGTCTCGGAGGAGTTGGTCAGGGCGAGGCCGAGGACGAGGGTGCGCAGGAGTTCGCTCTTGCCGGAGCCGGTGGCGCCGATGAGCATGCCGTGGGGGCCCATGCCTCCTTGCGCGGACTCCTTGATGTCGAGTTCCACCGGGCGGCCGTCCACGCCGACCGCGACCGGCACCCGCAGCCGGGCGGAGCCGGTGTGCCGGCTGAAGAGGGTCCCCGGGTCGTGCCGGTGCAGGTCGGGGATGCCGAGCAGGGTGGTCAGTTCGACATCGGTCTCCAGCGGCTGCGCGATGTCGGTGCCCAGGCTGATCCGGCGGGAGGCGAGCAGCCGGGCCAGCGACTCCGAGCCGAGCGGGCCGAGCCGGTCCGGGCGGCCGAGCGGCACGGAGCGCTCCTTGCGGCTGCGGTCGGTGCGCACCAGGCTCACCTGGTCAGGACCGACGGTCAGCCGCAGCGTGTTGCGGCCGGGCCGCCAGCGCAGCGCCCCGGACACGTCGAGGACCACGGCGTTGCGGTAGCCGTGACCCTCCCAGCGGTGGCCCTCGGGGACGGTGACGCCGTCCAGGACGACGACGGTGTAGGGCTCGTCGCGGCCCGGGCGGGCCTCCGGATCGAAGCCGGGGCGCTCGGCGAACTCGGCGCCGAGCAGGTCGTCCAGCTCGGTGAGGTCGGCGGTGATCCGGCGGACCTGGCCGGCGCCGTCCTCCTCGTGCGGATGCAGCGCGTGCGGCAGCCACTTGACCCACTCCCAGTCGGGCCGCCGCTCGTCACTGACACAGATCGCGAGCCACAGCTCCTCGGGCGCGTGGAACACCGCGAGCTGGCCGAGCGCGGCGCGCACGAGGGCGCGTACGGCGTCGGCGCCGGGGTCCGCGGCCGGGGCGCCGCCCTCGGCCCGGGCCTCGCCGTTCTCCTCGTACGGCCAGGCGCCCGGCTCGGCGGACTCCTCGCCGGAAGTCCCCTCGGGGCGCACCAGGACCCGTGCCGAGGAACGCAGATAGAGGCCGAGGGGCTGTTCGGGGATGGTGGAGTAGGCGCGAATGAAGCGGCGCAGGGCGTGCGCGGTGAGCGGTTCCAGGTCCTCCACCGGGCGGGTGGAGACCGGTTGCAGGGTGAGCGCGAGCTGCTGTTCACCGACCGCGAGCCGGATCTCGCCGAAGTCCTCGTCGGCCGGGCGGCGTTCCCACAGCCGCGAGGTGCGGGCCAGTGAGCGCAGTGAGGCGGGCTCCGGGTGGCGCCAGGCGAGCGCCCGCTGCTGCTCCGTGATGGTGGCCCTGACCCGCTTGCGGGTCTGCGCCAGGTAGCGGAGGTAGTCGCGGCGTTCGCCCTTCAGGCGCTGCTTGCGCTCGCTGGAGCGGCGCATCAGCTGGCCCAGCAGCATGGCACCGGCGGAGAGCGCCATGACGCCCATCGCCAAATACATGAAGACGCCGTTCCCACCGCCGGGGCGCAGGAACATCAGCATCATTGACACCGACATCAGCGCCATCGGCAAATAGGTCCATATCGCCGAGGTGTCGGGCACCGTCTCGGCGAGGACCGGTGGCTCCTGAAGGGTCAATTGACCCTCGGGCATCTCCGGTCCGCGTCTGCGGGCCGGCCGGCGAAACAGCACCACACTCAAGGAACAGAACCTCCGGTTTCACTGGCTTTCCGGCCCGCACCGAATACCGGCGCACCCAGTAGCGGGAAAGACCGTACCGAGTTGATTCTCCGGGTCCCGCGTGACGCGGTGAACGCCGGGTGCATGTTTCGAGCGGATAGCGGGGAACGGTCAACTCCCGTGATGGACAACTCCATACCGGACACTGAGTCCGGTCCGCAGCACGATCCGGCGGGCGTAGGCAGTAGTCTGCATTCACGGAACGCGACCTGTCCACGCGGGAGAGGCCGTCGCCGGCCGCGCGGACACAATTCCCCTACCGGCACCCGCCGTTCCTGGCCGCGCGGGCCTTCCGTAATCTTCGCACGTCCCCTCTCCCGGGGAAGTCCTCCTGTCAAAGCCCCCACGGAAGACGAGAGTTCAGCTGATGACCGACAGCGCGGTGGCCGAACTGTGCCGCCTGACCGTACGTGCGCCGAGCGTCTCCGTCGATCTGGCGGTGCCCGCCGACGTGCCGGTCGCCGATCTTCTGCCCACGCTGCTGCGTTATGTCGGCGAGGAGGCCGAGGAGGCCGGTCTCGACCATGCCGGCTGGGTGCTCCAACGGCTCGGTGACGCCCCACTCGACGAGGAGACCACCCTCGCCCGCGCCGGTCTCGCCGACGGTGCCGTGCTCTACCTGCGCCCGCACACCGAGGCGCTGCCCGAGGCCCGGCTCGACGATCTGGTGGACGGGATAGCCGACACCGCGGGCCGACGGCTGCACACCTGGCACCCCGGAGCGGCCCGTGGGCTTCTGGTGGGCACCGTGGTGGCGACCGTGGTGGCCGCCCTCGCGCTGGTGATCTGGCCCGGGACGACCGGCTCCGGCTCCTCACGGGTCGCCTACGCGGCCGTGACCGGGCTGCTGCTGCTCGCGGGCGCGGGCTCGGCCAGCCGCGCGGTCGGCGACCGCCTCTCCGCGACCGCGCTCGGCCTGCTGGTCGCGCCCTGCCTGGCACTGGCCGGCTGGTTGCTGCCCGGCGGCGACCTGACCGGACCGGACGCGGCGCAGGTCGCGGGCGCGCGGCTGCTCGCGGCAGGCGCGGCGGGCGCGGGCGGCGCGGTCCTCGCGCTCGCCGCCACCGCGGTCGGCGCCCCGGCCCTCTTCGCCACCGCGGTGGTCTCGGTGGCGACCGCCATCGCCGGGGCCCTGATCGGGTACACCGGCCTGGACGTGCCGGCCGCAGTGGCGCTGGTGGCGACGGTCGTGGCGCTCGCCGCCGGGGCGGTGGCGCCGTTCGCCTTCAAACTGGCCGGGATGCGACTGCCCGCGCTGCCGTCCTCCGCCAGCCAGCTCCAGGAGGGCATCGAGCCCTACGCGGGCGACGAGGTCGCCGAGCGCACCGAGCTGGCCGGGCGCTGGGTCACCGCGCTCTTCGCCGCCACCGGCACCATCGTCGCGGCTGCCCTGGTCGTCCTCACCGAGCACCCGAACCTGCCCGAGGTGCTGACGTCCCTCGGGCTGAGCCTGCTGCTGCTCCTGCACTGCCGCGGCCTGGTGCACATCGGGCAGCGGCTGACCCTGGCAGTGCCCGGCGTCTGGGGGCTGCTGCTGCTCGCCCGCGCCTGGGCGATGGACTACCCCAGCGACGAACGCGTGGTGGTCTTCGCTGTGTTGCTCGCCGCCGCGGCCGCACTCGTGATCGCCGCCTGGACGGTGCCCGGCCGCCGGGTGCTGCCGTACTGGGGCCGTGCGGCGGAAGTGGCGCACACCGGCTTCGCGGTGGCGCTGCTGCCGCTCAGCCTCTGGGCGGCGGGGCTCTTCGGCTGGCTGCGCGGCCTGTTCGGCTGACACCCGCACGACGGGGCGTACCCGCACGCCGGGGCATGAAGAAGGAGTTGAGGAGAGGCCGTGCAGTCCAAACGAGACCAGGTACACGCCCACAGTTTCATGATGGGCAGGCTCAGCTCGGGCCTGCTGACGGCCGACCCGGACGCCCCGGAGAGCCCGCTCGGGCGCACCACCCGCGGCGTGGTCTTCGGCGTACTGGTAACCGTCCTGATCGGCGCGGGCGCCACCGTCTACGGTCTGCTGCGCCCTGGCGGGAACGACAGCTGGCGCGACGGTGAGCACCTGGTGGTCAACCGAGACACCGGCGCCCGATACCTGTGGACCGGCACCGACGGCGTACTGCACCCGGTGCGCAACTACGCCTCGGCGCGGCTGATCGGCGGCTCCGACCTGGCGACCGCGGACGTCCGCACCGCCTCTCTGCAAGACGTCCCGGTGGGCGCCCCGGTCGGCATCCCAGGCGCCCCGGACGTCGTGCCCGGGCCCGGCCAACTCGACGACGGCGCCTGGCACATGTGCGTCACCGGGCCGGACGGGGCGCTGCCCAACACCTCCGGTGTCGTCGCGAGCACCGGAGTGGACAAGCCGGGGGCCACCACCGTGGCGGCCGGGATGCCTCTGGACTCCCGCGGCATCGGCCGCGACCGCGGTGTGCTGGTACGCGGCACGGACGGCACCGAGTACCTGGTGTGGCGGGGCAGCAGGCTGCCGCTGGACCGCGCCTCCGACGCCCGCAACGCCCTCGGCTACGGCTCCCAGCAGCCGATGCCGGTCTCGGCGGCCTTCCTCGACGCGCTGGCACCCGGCCCTGCCCTGAAGCCGCCCGCGGTGCCGGGGCGCGGCGAAAAAGGCCCCGTGCTCGGCGGTGAAGCCAGCCGGATCGGCCAGCTGTTCAAGGTCAGCGTGCCCGGCGGTGGCAGCACCTATCACCTGCTGCGCAAGGACGGCCTGGTGCCGCTGACCCGGCTCGGCGCCGCCCTGGTGCTGGGCGACCCGGCCACCCAGAAGGACGCCTACCAGGGGCGGTCGCCCGAGGTGCGCACGGTCGGTGCGGACGCGCTGCGCGAGCACCCGGCGAAGGACGCCGGCTCCGCCGGATCCGCGGAGCTGCCGGACGCGCCGCCTGTCCCGCAGTCCGCGCCGCGCGGCACCGCGCTCTGCGCGCAGGTGGACGGCGACGACGGCGGCGCCCGGATCAGGTCAGTGCTGGTCCCTCTGACCCTGCTCACCCCGGTCGCGGTGTCGGAGGGCACCGCTCAGCCGCTGAAGCCGGCCTGTGTCCCGACGGACGCCACGGTGGTACGGCCCGGGCACGGCGCCCTGGTGCGGGCCCTGAACGCGAGCGGCGCCGCGCACGCCGGGACCACCTATCTGGTGGCGGAGAACGGCGTGAAGTACCGCGTCTCCGCCAAGGACTCACTGGCAGCACTCGGGTACGAGGCCGCGGACATCGACTCGGTCCCGGCGCCGCTGCTCGCGGCTTTCCCGACCGGCGCGGACCTTGCCCCGGCCGCCGCCACTGGCGCCGCGGAGCCCAAGGTCACGGCTCCGGAGTGCGGTGCCGTGGGTCAGGCGGGGCAGCGCGAAAGGAACGCCGAGGCCGGCACAGCGGACAAGGCGGACACGGCGGCCACCGCCTCACACAGCTGACACCACATGCTGATTCCGGCAAGGAACACATACAGCGCCGAAGAAAAGGAAAAGGGCGGACGCAGGAAAACATCAAGCCGAACTCGGCGCCGATGGCGCGAAATCGCCTGAACCGTCACGGTGTCGGATAGGAAGGTGAATCCTCAAAAGAAGCTCAAATATTTCGGCCGAGCGCACTCGTGGAATCCTGCGGGTGCGGGCATGGGTGCGCGTGCGTTTCCGGGAAGGACTCCTCCCGATGACCGCTCGACCTCTTCGCGTGCCCGTTTTCCGCCCGCTTCGTTTGTCGCCCGGCGGACGGTTCACGTCATGCTTCCCCGGTCGTTCAGGCGCACGGGTTCACCTCGCTGCAACGTTCGCACAACTCCGTTGCCATACAGGCGAATTCTGTTGAGTCGGCCGATGTTCACATCTTCCCGGTACGCGTTGCGCGGAACGCTGTTTTCTATTTAGCCTCAGCGGGCAACGGTGCGACGAGACGCGCCTGAACGAAGGGAGCGCGACATGGCGGACAGCGCCGCGAGGAAAGCGGACTATGCCAAGGGCTTGGGGGGCGTCTCCTCCCTGGAGTCGGCCCGGGACCAGGTCGAGAAGATCCAGAACAACGTCGCCGAGATCGCCGCGCGTTCGGGCGTCGGCGGCGACGAGGGCCAGGCCCTGCTGAAGCTCTTCCGCAGCTGGAACACCGAGGCGCAGAAGGTCGTCGTCCAGATCAGCACGATGATCGACGCACTCCAGGAGAACGTGACCTCCGCCAACCGTCTGGCGAAGGAGAACCAGGACCTGACCGAGGTTCTCAACAGCAAGACCAGCCAGGGCGTCTTCGAAGCACTGAGCTGACCCCCGCGGCACCGGCCCCCTTTGGCGAGGCCGTACTTCGTGAACTTCCCGGGCCCCGGCGCCCGGCCCCCCTTCGAGAGGAGACGTCATGGCCGACGGCATCATCGACGTTCAGTACCCCAAGGTCCAGCAGGCCATCGAGGAGTTGCTGGGCCAGACCCAGCAGATCATCACGACCCTCAACAACCTGGAGGACGAGCTGAGGCCGCTCGTCACCTCCTGGGAGGGTGCGGACCAGGAGAAGTACCGTGAGGTCCAGGCGGAGTGGGACCAGGCCACCAAGAACATGGCCCAGCTCCTCGGCGACAACGGCGAGTTGATCCGGACCATCCACGACAACCACTCCCGCGACGAGCGCAAGAGCGCCGACAACTGGGGGAGTGTGCGGGCCCGCTGAGCGCTCCGCGGGAAGTGCCGCCACAGCAGCGTCTTCGTCTGCGAGTGCGTCGTGGCTGGTCGCGCCCGCGATGGGGTCCCCCCCCCGGTTCCTGAGGGAGAAGCCGAGAGTGGGGGAGGAGCCGCAAAGTGTCACAGCCCCGCGCCCCTTCGGGGCGCACCCGAACCGCACCGCACTTCCCCGGACCCGCTCAGTACCGGCCGGGCGTGCATCCGATCGCCTGGCCGGCCCGGTCCGGCCCGCCCTCGTATCCCCGCCCGGCACCAAGCAGCAGGAGAACGTCTCATGGCCGGTGAGAAGGCCGACGTCAAGCATTTCGACCTCAAGCAGATGGAGAGCTTCCGGGACAACGAGGTACAGCCGGTCTACACCGTCGCGAAGAAGCACCGCGAGGAGGGCGACGGGGCCCACATCCGCCCGCTCGGCCACCTCATCGACGGGCACACCACCCCGGAGAACCTCGCCCAGGACAAACAGCTCCTGCGCATCGGCAAGATGGTCACCGAACCCCTGGTCTCGGGACCGAAGTTGATCGAGGGCGTCCGCACCGCGGCCGAGGCCATCGACAAGCTGCTCGGTGACCAGATGGACCTCTTCAAGGAGTTGAAGGAGGCGCTCACGGAGACCATCGACGAGGCCAACAAGACCAAGGACAAGAACCTCGACGCGATCGACGCGCAGACGCTGCTGCAGACCTTCGACGAGGTCGACACACTCACCGCCGGCACCACCGGCGATCCGGACGACGAAAGCTGAGCCCGTGCCGCGCGTGCCGGCAGAGGCCACGGCCGCCCGGCGCGCCCGCGTGAGAAACACACGGCTGCACACCCGTACGAGGACCCGGTGCGCCGACACGGACGACAACCGACCAGAAAGGGCGCCCGGTGGCCGATCGGTACGATCCCAACTCCGTCGCCAACCTCGACAAGTTCGACAACGCCGGCGACCCGTCGAGTGACACCTGGGCCGCCCTGGTCACCCACATCACCGGCTATCCCGTGCCGGACCGCAACACCGTCTTCGACAAGCTCCGATCCGACCACGGCGGCAAGCTCTTCCGGATGGACATCGAGGAGCGCAGCCTCGGCCTGCTCGTCAAGGACTCCGGCTTCCTGACGAACAGGGGCGAGGACTACGACATCTGGTTCTTCGACAGCGGCAAGAAGCGGTCGATCATGCAGGCCCGGATCGTCTTCGAGGGTCGCGTCAAGGCCGGCGACGAGATCATCTTCGCCGGCCCCGGCTCCGACAACGTCCGCGACGCCCAGGTCCGTGAGGGCAACGAGTTCACGGACTACAACGACGACAAGATGAGCACCGTCCCGCTCGCCCAGTACATGAACGGGCCGCGGGCGGCGCTCCTCGCCCTGCTGGGCGGCAGCAGCCAGGACGCCCGGTTCAGCAACCTGGGTGTGCCCGGGGCCGACGTGGTGGACCTGAACTCCTTCAACACCACCGGAGACTCCTTCGACTTCGCCGCCAAGTTCTTCAAGGACCACGCGGTGGTGCTGAAGGACTGGGAGGACCGTTTCGGCCGGGACGACGCGAGCTGGAAGGGCGAGGCGGCGGAAGTCTTCCGCAGCCTGCTGAAGAAGATCCGCGAGAACTACGACAATTACGTCGAGACCTTCAACTCCACGGCCGGGACCGGCAATGAGACCGGCACCGGCAACACGGTGTACTCGCGCGCACTGTCGCTGGGCCGCAAGTACCTGGAGGACTCCGCCAACAAGCTGCTGGATGCGTGGCTGGACTGGGCCAAGTCCTCGTACTACGACCCGCATCAGGTGCTGCGCTACGTCCTGGACGACCTTGCCCAGTGGGTGGACGCGAACAACGTCGCCAAGACGGACATCAAGTCGTACACCACCCGCTACAACACGAGCGTCAGCCACAGCCCGCAGGCCGGCTTCTCCCAGGTGCACCCGGAGTACGGCGACCTAACCGACGTCGCGAACTGGGCGAAGGTCGGCGACAAGGCGGTCAAGATCTGGAGCCAGGGCGTCGACGAGTACCTGGGCAAGCCCGCCGCCAAGGTGCAGTCCGACCTGAACAACCACTTCCTCGACCTCGGCAAGGACTTCTCGGAGAACGTACCCAAGCCGAAGTCGACCAGCACGGCCTCGGAGGAGTACGAGAAGAAGAAGCTGGAGGATGAGCAGAACGAGATCAACAAGCAGAACGAGGAGAACCGCAAGTACCAGGAGGAGCTGCGGAAGGAGCAGGAGAAGCAGCGGGAGGAGGACAAGAAGTATCAGGATGAGCTGCGGAAGGAGCAGAACAAGCAGCGGGAGGAGGACAAGAAGTATCAGGATGAGCTGCGCGAGGAGCAGAACAAGCAGCGGGAGGAGGACAAGAAGTACCAGGACGAGCTGCGCGAGGAGCAGCGGCGCGAGCAGGAGGAGGCCGAGCGGGCGGCCGAGGAGCAGGCCAAGGCCATGGAGGAGAGCCTCGGCGGCATCAACGATCCCAACGCGGTCAACGAGCAGAGCCTCGGCAACATTGACGAGTTGCTGAACCAGAACATCCCGGTCACCGAGAGCCTGGGCAACCTCGGCGATGTGAACAGCCAGGGCGGTGGCGACCAGCAGCGTTACCCACTCAGCCCGGCGACGGTCACCCAGACCCTGGGCGACCTCGACGGAATCAACAACGGTCCGGGCGGGTCGAACAACGACGCGGCCAACGAGGCGATCACCCAGAACCTCGGCAACCTTGGCGGCCTCGGCGGCCTGAACAACGGTGCCGGCAACTCCCTCAAGACCCCGACCGGCGGCAACACCCAGCTCAACGACGGCAAGTTCACCACCGACTTCCCGGACGGCAGCAGTACCGCCTTCGACCCGGAGAGCGGGATGCTCACGACTACCGCCCCTGACGGCACGGTTACCACGCAGGACCTGGGCGACGGCACCAAGGTGACGAACCCGGACGGTTCGGTGACTTCCCTCGGTGACGGCGGCAAGCTGACCACCACCTTCCCCGACGGCACCACCCAGACCGTCGACCCCACGACGGGCCAGGCGACGACCACCAACCCGGACGGCACCACCACCACCGAGAACCTCGGCAACCTGGGCAACCTCAACAGCCAGAACGGCCTCGGTGACCTGGGCGATCTCGGCGACATCAATTCCGACCTGACCACCGAGTCGATCGGCGACCTGGGCGACCTCGGGAACCTCAACAGCGACCAGTCCGGCCTGGAGACCCCGACCGGCGGTCACACCGCGCTCGACGACGGCGGCGACTTCACCACCACGTACCCGGACGGCAGTAAGGCCACGTTCGACCCGGACAACGGGATGCTGACCACCGCCAATCCGGATGGCACCACCACGACCACCGACCTCACCCACGGGGCGGAGGTGACCAACCCGGACGGCTCGACCACTGTCCTGGACAACGGCCAGCTGACCACCACCTTCCCGGACGGCAGCACTCAGGTCATCGACCCGGACACCGGCGTCGCCACCGTCACCGACCCGCAGGGCAACACCGAGACAGTGGACCTGCGCGACCTCAACTCGCCCGGAGACATTGACAGTTCGGACGTACTCGACGGCCTCGGCAACGTCAACGGGACCGGCGGCGACGGCACCACCACCCGGGACGTGCCGTCCTCCGAGCTGGGCCTCGGCGGCGGGGTGAGCGCCTCCGGCTCCGGCGGCGGCCTGACCGGGGCGGACTCCTTCTCCCCGGACGGCTTCAGCACCGCCGGAGCCGCCCCGCTCTCGGACAGTGCCGCCGACAGCACGGCCACCCCGCTCAGTCCCGCTGCCACGGCCGGCGCCCCCGGCGCCCCCGGCATGCCCGGCAGCCCCGGCATGCCGATGGGCGGCGGCATGGGTGGCATGGGCGCGGGCGGCGAGAAGGGCAACGGCGAGCGGGTGCGCGCCGTGCTGGTCGACGCGGCCGAGGAGAGCGAGCGCCGCAACCGCCGACGGCGCAGCCCGTGGAACCGCCAGGAGGACAGCGACACCTTCCTGACCCCGGCCTCCCGGGTGGCGACCACCGGCGGCGACTCCCCCGAGGAGGAGGCGGAGCCGGGCCGCGGGTCCACCAGTTCCGCCGACTACCTGGAGGAGGACGCGGATGTGTGGGGCACCGAGGAAGGCGGCACCCCGGCCGTCATCGGGCGTTGATCACCGTGAAGGTCCGGCGTGACCACCGCGGAGAGACGAATCCCACCCGGCCCCGGCTTCCGCGGCCGAGCCCCAACCAGGCAAGATCAGCAGGGCAGTTGACGGACTTCGGACCAGGGTCACAGGCATGGACCGGACGTCCGGATGTACGGAAAGACCGACGGAAAGACCGATGGAGAAGGGCGGCGCGGGCGTGACAGAACCGCTGGAGAAGCGCCTGGAGAAGGCGATGGCCGAACTCCAGGCGGCCCAGGAGGCGGTCGCGCGCACCGAGCGCGAGCTGCGGCAGGCGTCGTTCGCGGTGCTCTCCTCCGACCGCGCGGTCCGCGCCACCGTGGGCCCGCAGGGTGAGCTGACCGGGATCGATTTCCTGGAGAACAAGTACCGCGACATGTCCCCCCAGGAGCTGGCCGCCAGCGTCCTGGAGGCGGCGAACGCGGCGCGCCTGAAGATGAACCGGCACGTGATGAAGGCGATGGCACCCTTCACCGAGCCCAGCAGCAACGTGCCGGAGCTGAAGGGCTTCGAGGTGGACTGGGAGCGGATCTTCGGCCCCGAGGTACTGCACGAGGAAGACGAGGACAAGGCGCGCGGCGACCAGGCCACCCCCGCCTGGCGGGACGCGCTCGGCGAGGACGGGGAGGACTGACGATGGGACAGCGGTACTACGTCGACCCGCAGCGCATCGAGGCGCTGGCGGGGCAGCTTGAGGAGATCGGCTCCCTGGCCAGGAGCATGACCGAGGAGTTCCTCGACGAGCTGGCCCCCACGGTCAGTTGGCCCGGTACCGAGGGCGAGTTCGCCGAGAAGGCCAGGCCGCAGGAGCAGAAGGAGCGGCAGACCACCAAGGACACCATGATGTCCTTCCGTGACGCGGTGGTGGGCATCACCGACGCCACGGTCAGCCAGGTCCGGCTGATGAAGGACACCCGCGACCGCAACATCGAGAACGTCGAGCAGAGCAACAGCCGCCTCAACACCCATGGGCTGAACGGCGACGGCGGCCCGGGCGGGCATGGCCGCCGCTGACCTCCGCACCGCCGGCCGCTCCCGCACCATGCCGGGAGCGGCCGCTCCGTCCTGCCCGCGCGACCTCCAGGACGGCCCACGATGAGCATGATGGCATCGCCCGAGGTCAACGCGATGATCTTCATCCTCACCGGGGAGAAGCTCATCGACGCCGACGAGGACCTCGCCTACGACAGCCGCACGCCCTACTCCGGCCTGGGCCGGAAGCTCGACAGGATGTCCTCGCTGATCGACAAGTCGATCCACGACATCGCCGAGTCCATGCCGGACGACCTGGCCAAGTCGTACGCCAAGGCGATGGGCATGCTCATCGACGACGGCGGCAAGAACTATCTGCGCGAGTTCGCCGAGCAGCTCGACAAGATCGCCGAGGGCCGGCGCAAGACCTCCATGGACATCATGGAGTCCAAGTGGCAGGTCATCGCCGAGGTCATCCGGCTGCTCATCGAGATCGCCCTCTACCTGGCGATGTCCTTCTTCACCGGCGGCGCCTCGGCCAGCCAGATCATGATGGCCAAGCTGCGCAGCCGGTTCCTGATCCTCACCACGCTCAGCCACCTGCTCCAGCGGCTGCATCTGGCGCCCTCGCTGACTGAGGCGTTCGCCGAGGCGTTCACCACGTTCGCGGTGCGGCTGGCGATGATGAACTTCGCCCCGGACGGCCGCCGCCCCGACGGCTTCGACTGGAACGACATCCTCAAGTCCGCAGCGTTCGGTGCCGCCGCCGGCTTCCTCACCAGCGTCTTCGACGACTTGGCGAGGAACATCGTCAAGAGCTACGACAACAACTTCCTCAAGAACGGCCCGGACCTCGACTTCAAGAACAACCCCAACCTGAACAACACCCCGAACCCCGACTTCAAGAACAACAACCCCAATCCCAATCCCAAGCCGAACCCCGACCCCGGCCCCGACTCCAGCCCCGGCCCCAACCGAGACAACACCCCGAACAACAGCCCCGGCCCCAACCCGAACGTGAACAGCCCCTCCCTCACGAACAACAACCCGTTCACGTTCCGGTTCAACCCGCAGTCCTTCAAGAACAACACCAATCTGTGGCGGAACAACCAGCTTCTGCGCAACAACGCCGACCGGCCGGGCGCGCTTGCCGGGCACTACGGGCTCAAGGGGACGGCCGACTTCCTCGCCGCAGGCTCCGGCGAGGCGCTCGCGGAGATCCTGATCAAGGGCGCCTTCGACGGCGACTGGTCCACCAGCTGGTCCACCTTCGTCGGCGCGGGCATCAGCAGTCAGGTCGAGGCCACGCTCACCGACGCCGCCCTGAACAGCGGCGCCGAACTGCGCAACGCCATCGAGAAGTTGCGCAACCAGCCGCCCACCGTCTCCGGCGGCAACACCGACTCCGACACGCGGGACTCCGACGGCTCCACGCGCTCTCGCGACGGCGACGGCCCCGGCCTTACCGACGGTCCCTCGCGTCCGGACACCTCGGGCGGCAACGGCTCCGCGCTCGCCTCGCCTCCGCCCGTCACCCAACAGAACGTCGGCCAGGGGGACTTCACCGGCAGCCAGCCACCCCCGCCCTACTTCGCCGAGAACCCACCGCCGTACACCACCCAGGACCCGCCGCCGTACTCCCCGGGCTCCTTGCCCGTGACCGCCGCCGAGAACGAGCTGTGGCAACAGGTCCACAACGGCACCGCCGAGGCCCGCGAGCAGGCACTGCGCGACCTCGCCTCCCTGCGCGGCTCCCAGCCGCCCGGCAGCACCGAGATCGGCGTCCGCGACAGCCTGCACAGCAACCTGTCGCAGCTGCCCGAGGTCCGGGTGGTGCCCGCCGGGAACGGCCCCGCCGCCGAGGTCGACACCGACGAGGTCCGCCGCGCCCTCGACGGCTTCGGCACCCCGATCATGGTGGACACCCCGATCATGGTGGACACCCCGCTCACCACCACGCCGGGCACCTTCGGTAACGGCTCCACGGCCAACTCCGTTCCAGGTCCCGCCGGGGACACCGCCGACTCGGTGGTGGACCAGGATCCGGACGCCGGGATCGACAACACCGGTGACCGGGACGGTGCCGCGCCCGAGACGTCTCCGGAGAACTCGGTCGTGGATTCCCCGGAGAGCAACGTCCGCAACTCTCCGGACGAGGTGGCCGAGCAGAACGACCGTACGGCCGCGGTGCCGGGGCAAGGGGGCGGCGGTCCCGTCGCCTCCAACGGCCCCACCACCTCCGCCGCGCCCGGCACGGGCACCGGCGCACGGCCGAGTGGCGTCCCCAACGGCGGAGGCACCCAGACTCCCTCCGACACGCAGCCCCAGGGCACCCGTAACCCGGACGGCACGGCCCCGGCGGACGGCTCGCAGACCACGTCCGACGACGCCCCGCAGACCTCGCAGTCGCCGGAGACGGCACCGTCGTCGGAGACCGCCACCTCTCCGGAGACCACTTCCTCCCCGGAGGCCATCACGCCTCCGGAGACCATCAACTCGTCCGAGAACCCCGTCACTTCGGACTCCACCGAGAGCGCCCCCACCCCGGACGTCGACATCACCACGGCTCCGCCGAAGGTGAGCACCACTGGCTCGTACGCCGATGCCGACACTGGCGACGTACGCGATGAACGCGCCAGCAGCGGCCTGAGCGACGCGAAGGCCGGTCCCACCCCCGCCGGTAACCCCGCGCCCACCCAGGCACCGCCGCTGACGATCGTGGTCTCGGCGGTGCCGCCACCGGGTGAGGGGACGCCGGAGGCGGCCGAGCTGCTGGACGGGGCCGGGGCCGACCGGGCTGTCGTACTCGGTCCGGCGGTCGCGCCGGACGGGGCGGGGCGCCCGGTACGCGCCGCCGTCGAGCTGACCCGCGAGGGGCCGGGCGCCCCGGTCCGGGTCCGCCCGCTCACCGGCCCGCCGCCCGCCGCGACGCCGGACGGCACCGCGGACGCCACGGACACCGCGTTCCCCGGCGCGGACGTGCTGCTGCCGCTCGCCGACGCCCTCGGCCCGGCACCCCGCCCCGCCACCCAGAGCACCGCGACCACCGACAGCGAGCCGGTCACTACCCGGGCCGCGCTCCCGAAGGTGCTCTCGGGGGTGACAACTCCCGTACCCGGCAACGGAGTCGGCCCGGACTCCACGGTCACCACCACTCCCGCCGCGGCCAAGCTCGCCACCCTGGCCCGCCCCTGGACCGAGACGGCCACCGACCTGCACCTGGAGTCGGGCAACGGCGGCAACGGCAACGCCAACCGCGACGGAACCGGCGGGCACGTCCCCGGCCTCGGCGGCGGGCGCGGGTCCGGGAACGGCGGCACCCCGCCTCCGCCCCCGTTTACCGCGCCGGACAACTCCCCGGACACACCCCCCGTGGCACTCCCGCCGTCGGGGCGGATCATCGTGCGACCCCCGGACAGCGGCAGCACCGCCGACGACGGAAACGGCCCCGCGCGGCCCGCGGGCGCGCCGGTCGTCACCACCCTGGACGGCCACACGGTGCCCGTCGCGCAGCTACGGCGCTGGGTGCCGGACGTGACCGTGAAGCCCCAACCGGGTCGTGCCGTACAGACGTTGACCATCTCGCAGAGCCCGGCCGAGGACGGTACGGCGCACAGCGCGGGGCGTCGCGCGCTGCTGGGCCAGGACACCTTCCGCGGCGTGCGCACCACTTCCGCTCACCCGGCTACGGAGACAGCCGCGGACCCGCCCGCCCGCCGTACCGTGTTCACCGGCCCGCCGACCGCGCTCCCTGGCTCGGGCACCGAGCGGGGCGCCGACTACTTCGCGGGGCACGGCACCTCCCGTACCGTCACTCTCGGTACCGAGGGTGACGCGCGCCCCACCGTGAAGGTCAGCGGTGTGCAGCTCGGTGAGGTGCTCAACTCCTGGGCGGGGGACGGCGATCAGGACCGGCCACTCGTGCTGTTCTCCTGCGAGACCGGGCGGCAGCCGGAGGTGGCGGGACTTCCGGTGGCACAGCATGTGGCGAACAGGACCGGGCGGCCGGTGTACGCGCCGACCACCGAGGTGGGCACGGCCCGGGACCGGGACGGCAACGTCCGCGCGGTGCTCACCGAGGGCCCGGACGGGCCGGGACGGTGGCGGCTCTTCACCCCGGAGCCCAGCGGTGCCGACCTGGACGGGCTGGCGCGCGACGCAGGCCTGCACGCGGGCCCGGAACCGGCCGATGCCTTCGCCCGGGCCCGTACCCTCCAGCAGATCCGCACGCTGCGCGACACCCTCGGCCCGGACGCCGAACAGCGGCCGGAGAACCGGGAACTGCTCGCCGGGCTCGCCTTCGTGGACGGCCTGCGCTGGCTCAGCCCGGACACCGCGGCCCGCTACAGCGACGGCCGGATGACCCCGGACCTGCTGCGCCGGATGGTCATCGACCGGCGCGGTGCGATGGGCGACACGACCACCGATCCGGCGGCCGACCCCACTGCCCCCACTGCCGAGCAGTACACCGAATTCCTGCGCGCCGCTGCCGAGTTGCGTTCCACCGCCGGGCCCGAAACCACGCTCGACGCCCTGCTGCCCCCGCCGCCGCCCGCGCTCCCGCCGACCACCCTTGTTTCGCCGGAGGACGTACGTGGTCTCGCCTACGCGCCCTCCGCGCAGATCACCTGGTCACTTTCCAGCACCCCGCTGCCGCTGTCCGAGCTGGGCCTGAGCTCCGAGGACACCGCCGAACTCGCCCGTCGCAGGCCCGACCTGGCGCCCGCGTCGAGCCGCCCGGAGAGCCTCGCCGAGGACATGACCCTCCTCAGCAAGGCCACGCCCGGCACTGCGGACACCGTGAACGCGGACGGCCTGTCCCTCCGGCGCCTGGACACCCCGGGCGGCGGAAACTGCCTTTTCCGGGCGGCGCTCGACAGTGCGCGCGGCCAGGCCGTACCACCCGCGTGGGCCGCACGGAACGTCGCCGGCCTGCGCCGTCTGTTGAGCGACCGGATCACCGAGTCCGAATTGGGCGACGCCGTGGCCTTGGCGATCCCGGACCCGGTGTTCTCCGTGGTGGACGACCTGCGGATGAGTGCCGTGGCCGGGGCGCAGGACCCGGCCGAGCGGAGCCGGATCACCCAGCTCTGGAACCGGATCGCGCAGGATGTCGTCACCGACGGCGACGCCGGCGAATGGCAGCGGATCCTCCGGGAGAGCGACTACCCGCGCCTCGCAGACGTGGCGCCCACCCCCGCCGACGCGTGGCGGCTCGGCGCCAAGGAACTCGTCGGCGCGGCGGCCGAGCTCCCGGCACTGTGGGCTTCTCCCTTCGCCGACCAGCTCCCGGAAGCACTGGCACACACCCTTGACCTCGATCTGCGGCTCGTCCAGCCCGACCCGCGGTCGCCGGGGAGCACCTTCGTCAACACCCTCAACCCGGGCGGACAGGGCGGCGCCCTGCACCTGGCCTACAACGGCACCGACCACTACGACGCCCTGGTCCCGGCCTCGGCGCCGCTCACCCCCGTACCGGACCCGAACACCACCCCGGACCCGAACACGACCATCACACAGGATCCGACCACCACTCAGGACCCGGCCACTCCGGACCCGGACGGCTCCGACCCCTTCGGGGAGTGGCTGCGCAGCATGGGCGGGGTCACCGACCTCGACGGGCCCGACACCGAGGCCCCCGACCGGGGTGACCCGGTACCGCTGGAGACCCAGCTCGAACGGCATCGCCCGGCCCGGCTGCTGACCGGCGAGGACGCCCGACCGCCGGGCCCGGCACCGCGCACCGTCACCTTCGAGGACGGCAGCCGACTGCCCACGGTCCTGATCAGCCCGGACGCCGATCCGGGCGACGGCACCCCTGGCGGGCGGACGGACGGGACCACGCGGAGTCGCCCGACCGGACTCTTCACCGGCCCCGGCAAGACCACCCTGCGCTCGCCCGAGCAGGTGGCCCAGGAGATCCTGAGCAAGCTGCCGAAGAAGCTGCGCGCCCAGTTCGACGAGGCGGAGCTACTGCGCCTGCTGACCGATCAGCCCGGCGCCTTCACAGCCCCTCGCGGCGCGCGCTTCGTGGGCCGGGAGAAGTCCGGCGTCGGCCACGAGATGACGGTCGAGGCCATCCCGTACCACCGCTGGGAGCGCTTCTCCGACGTGAACGGCGGCACCGTCCGGCTGGACACCATGCGACGCGGCCAGGCCGGTACGGGCGGCGGGCGAAGCGTCGGCTTCGGGCGCCGGATCGCCGGAGGGCTGAGCATGGGCCCGCCGCTCAACTGGATGCTGAAGATCGGTGTTTCGCTGGGCTGGACCCGGAGGACCGACTACGCCCAGGGCACCCAGGCGTACAACCAGTCCGAGTGGCGCGCCTGGGAAGGCTCGCACCTGCACCTGGACGACGTCCACTACCGGGTGCGGGTCGACCGCGTCACCCAGGCACCGAAGACCACCGGCCCCGATATTTCGTCCGGCCGGGGCAGTACCCCGGGCAACCAGCCCAACTCGCCGCTGCCGAAACCCCATTGGCAGCGTACGCAAGTGCACTCCGCGGAGTTCGCGATGCGCGACGGGCTGAGCTGGCGGCTGCCGGACGACCTCACCGTGCCCTACAAGGGACCGCAGCGGGCACCGAAGACGCTCACCTTCCCGGACGGGATCGAGCCGCGGATCACCGACACCACCGGGCTGCACCTGACGGATCCGCCGGAGGACATGGCGCTGGCCATCTCCGGGGCGCGGCCAGGGAGTTCGGCGCACCGCACCCTGGTCTCGTACGTTCGTCCGGGGCGGCTGCTCGCCCTGTTCGGCCGGTTCTCCGGGCCGGTCACCGGGCCCGAGCTGACCCGGGGCAGCGGACAGCACCCGCTGGGGCACCTGATCGTGGAGCGCTCGGTGCCGCACCGGGCCACACTGGTCACCGAATCGGTCAAGGCGGAGTTGCGCGACCTCACCCAGACCACCTACCAGAACGAGCGCGGCCACGTCCGTGACACCCGCCTGGGCATCCAGGTCACCGCCGGGCCGAACTACACCCTCGTCGGCGCGGAGACCGATGTGCGCCTCCAGGGCGGCCCGTTGGTCCGCGCGGACCTCAGCGCCGGGCGAGGCCACTACCTCGGCGTCGACGCGGCCCGGAAGACGACCGGCCGGGTCCGCAACCACCCGATCGCCCTGTACCGGGTGGAGCGCACCCTGATGGTGCGCAAGCCCGGCGAACCGCAGTCGGCCGCCCGCCCCGTCCGGGTGGTCAGCCTGGACTGGATCTCCACCCAGGACGCCCGACGCCTCGCGGGCTGGGACAGCCGCACGCCCGGCCAGGCGGGCCCCAACCCGGACGCCGAGCCGCCGGTGCCGTGGTACCTCACCCGAGAGGACCCGGTCCACCTGAGCGGTCAGGTCCGCGCCGAGGGCTTCCGCCCCGGCCGCCCGCAGAACCAGTTGGGCAATCAGCCCCAGGGGCAGAACCAGACCCAGGTACAGCCGCAGCCCCAGCCTCAGACCCAGGTACAGCCGCAGCCCCAGTCGCAAAACCAGCAGCCTCAGACCCAGCCGCAGGGCCAGAACCAGCAACCCGCCCCCCAGGACCCCATGCGGGCCTTCGCGGATGCCGTCCTGGACACGCTGCACCGCTCCTACCCGTCGCTATTCGTCCCGCCGTTGATGCTGCGGCACCCGCGGCTGGCCAAGTTCTGGTACGGCGACGGGCGGATGCGGACCGCGCTGCACAACGACCGCCAGGTGCGCGAGGCGCTGAACCGGCCCAGCCTGGCGCAGAGCCTGGACGACCTGACCACCACCGGGGTGCCGGTCACCCTCACCGAGGACGGCAAGGTGCGCCGCGGCCACCACACGCTCATCCTCCGGGCACGCCTCACCGACCGGCAGTTCGAGACCACCATGAGTGAGCGCTCGCTGCGCAACGCGGTGATCGGCACCGAGGTCTCGGGCCAGGGACAGCAGGCGTCCAGCACCCTCTCCGCCGGTGTCGAGCTGGGCATCTCGCCGCGCGACCACGACAAGGTGCCCGAGGTCGGGCTGCCGCGCCAGGCCGGCAACGTGTCCCTCGGCGCCCGCTACGCCAAGACCGACCAGAGGGCCACCAGGAACACGGTCGCGGTGGCCCACGACCAGCTGACGTTCCAGACCGGCGCCGACCTCTACAGCTACCAGGTGGAGCTGGGTGCCTCCTTCGAGGGCCACCGCCGCCCGCGCGGCTGGGCCCGGCTCGCCTCGGTCGGCCTGCTCGGCGCGGGCGTCTTCGTCAGCAACGTCGAGGAACGGCCACTGTTCACTCGGGGCAACGAGACCGTGGGCCGGGTGGAGCTGGCCGTGCCCGCCGCGCACGGCTCCGACCGCCACGCCCCCGCCGACCCGCCGCCCACCGGGCCGGCACCGGCGACCGCGGCCGTACCGCAGCAGCTCTCCTCCACCGAGGCGGACCAACTCCTCGACGGCACCCGCCCGCTTCCCAGGACGGACTCGCCCGACCGGCAGCTCACCAAGAAACTGCTGAGCGTTCCGCACGTGGTGCTGAGCGCCGAGGGCGGCCCGCAGCGCCAGCGGCTCATGCAGGACACCGCCGACCGTGCCTCGGGCGCCTCCTGGCACGTCAGCGCACCCGGCGCCCCGGTGCGCACCGCGCTGCGCCGGGCGATGGCCAACCTCAGCGTGGCCGGGCAACTCGGCCAGTATCTGGGCCCGTTCGGTTCCCGCGTCGCCGGACTCAACGGCGCCGGACCGTTCCGTACGCATTACCTCAAGGCGGCGGTCCGCGGGGAACTGGGCAACTTCCGGGTCAAGAGCGACCCGAAGGCGGCCAGCCTCGAGGCCACCATCGGTAACGAGCACCGCGTCGCCGGCAGCACGAGCACCGTCTCCCGTACCACCGTCGGCCTCCAGGGTGCCGACATGCCGCTGCAGCAGGCCCCGGGCCAGCCGGCGGTGGTCGGCTCCTACTCGACCGCCCTGCAGTACGCCTGGGGCAAGGGACGCAGCGTCTCGGGGACCCTCACCCGGGGACGCAACACCACGCTCACCTTCGCCGGGCGCATGTACCTGGTGGTCGCCGACGCCGCCGAGACCGTCGCGGTACGGGACCGCTGGACGGCCGCGATGGGCACGGTGGGCACCCGCGCCGGCGCCCGTATCAGCTCCGCGGCCGGTCGGCTCTCCGAGCGCCTCGGCGACAGTCTCGCCCCACGCCGGGCCGCCGCCGCGCTCCAGCGCATCCGGGACGCGGTGATGTTCCACCTCCCGATGCAGGACGTCATCGAGGCCGGGCTCGCCCCGGACGGCCTGGGCACCACCACCCCGCACAACCTCGGCGGTGGCTACCGGGTGCCCCCCTACCTGCGCAACCGCCGCTTCCCCACCCACCCCAGCGGCCAACTCGACGCCGGCCCTGCGGCACAGCAGCTGATGGGGCAGCTGGAGAAGATCGGGGTGCCCTCGCACGACCGGGAGCAGGTCCTCCAGCGGCTCTCCCCGGACTTTCTCCGCGCCCACCTGCACGAGCTGACGACCGACGGAATGACCCTGCCTGTCCGCTACCGTGCCTGGTCCAGCCCGCACCACCTGCCGGTCGGCGGCAGCCCCGGACAGGTCCAATTCAAGCTGACCCCGGTCACCACCACCGTGGACAGGTTGCGTACCGGCTACGAGCTGGAGGACTACCGCACCATCGCCCGCGACGACGCCGACGGCACCTCCCAGGACCGCGGCGCCGACGTGACGCTCAGCGCCGGCGAGCGCGCCGCGAGCAGCGGCATCCTCATCGCCAACCCCTCGCTCCAGGGCACCGCGGCCAAGCAGCGGTCGAGCGTCCGGACCCAGACCGCCGGCAGCACCGCGATGCCGAACATCGCCACCACCCAGGCGCACGCCGAGATCGTCACCAGCTACACGCTGACTGTCACCATGACGGACGCGACCGGTGATCCGCTCACCCCGGGTGTCAACACCCCGGTCGGAAGCCTCAATGAGATCCTCCCGGCGAACCTGCTGACCCCGGACGGCGACGGCGCCGACGGCGCGCTCACCGAGCAGGACGTGCCGGAACCCGAACGCGCGGTGAAGATGCTGACCGCCGCCCAGGCCCGCCCGGAGGGCATCGCCGCCTGGCGCACCGCCGCCGGGGACGACACCGGGAACGGCACCGGCAGCGCCGACCAGGACGTCCTGCCCTTCGACGACCGGATCGGCTCCGGCATCCTCGCCGTGGACATCCGAGGCGCGGCCAACGTGCAGGACGCCCTGACCCTCGCCACCGCGCGCGCCGACGGCCTCGGCGACAGCGACCTCGGCAAACGGCACACAGGCAAGGTCCTCGACTCACGCGTGCGCATGGCCCGCCAGACCCCGCTCACCGGCCTCGGCACTGCCCCCGCCCAGGCCCAGCAGGAGGCCACCGCGCAGGGCGGTCTGACCGCCGGTTTCCGCGAGGCGCTCGGCGCGAATGGCTCACCGCTGCCCGCCCAGGCCTCCGCGCGCCTCTTCGGGCAGTACCACACCGCGGACTCCCGCCTCTACGCGAAGATGCACCGTCGCGGCGCCCGCCTGCTCGCTGTGGAGAACAGGCCGCGCATGGAGGCCATGCAACGGGCGAAGGCCTCCGACGCGCTGGAGGCCGGCATCACCGACAACGTCGAGGGCGCCCTGGGCACCTCGCCGCTGGCGGGCAACAGCAACGCGGGTGTGACCAACCCGGGCGCCACGGTCCCGATCGGTGGCTCGAACGACGGCACCGTGCTCAAGGGCACCGCGGACACCACCCTCGGCACCCACCTCAAGGTCGTCACCGACCGGAGCATGCTCTTTGCGCTGCCGGTGAGCTGGCTGTCCGTGGCCGAGGCGGACCACCGCATCACCGACAGCCGCCCGCTGCACGCGCTCGGCAAGGCCAAGCGCGGGCCGCGCGCCGCCGAGGCCGAGACCGCCGCCCTGGTCTGGCTGCGCGAGGACATCGCCCGCGACTACGGCCTCCTGGACGACACCACGTTTCCCGACGAGGTCCTCGCAGCCTGGGACGACCTGTCCAAGGCGGCGGGCGACCTCGCCGCGGCCGAGAAGGGCTACTACGACGCACGGGCGCGGGCCCGGGCGACGTGGCTCGACCTGAGCCCGGCGGAACAGGCCGCGCTCGGCGACGACAACTCCGGTCCGCCGACCGATCTGCCGCAGGACATGGTCTGGTCCCCGGCCGTCGTCGCCTGGCAGGCCGCCCGCCAGGAGGCCCACCGGTGGGAGCAGCACACCGACGCCGCCGCCCGGGACCACCACCGGCTGCACCTGGCCGCCTCCCGCCTCACCGCGCACCACCAGGGTTCGGCCTCCGTCCCGGTGCCGGACCGGCCGCAGGAGTACGCCGAGCCGGGCTGGCGCTCCGAGGCACCCGAGCCGTACGTCATCACCGACGGGACGGACTCCGCCCCACGCACCCTCACCTCGCCGGACGGCGCCACGGTGCGCGAGGTGCACGACATGCCGCACGACGGCGCCTCGTTCTTCCACGCGCTGCTCGCTGCCGCCGAGGCCCGAGGCCGCCTGCCCCACCTGCTCGGCACCGACCTCGCCGACCGGTTCACGGGCGCCTCCGGCGACCCGGCGGTCACCGCGGAGGCCATCGGCACCGCCCGCGACCGCCTCGCCTGGGAGCTGGGCGAGGACGGCAACGAGGACCTGCTCGACGCCCTCGCCCTGGACGCCGAGGACACCTTCACGCAGGACGAACTCGACGCCGCGGGGGTGCAGTTGACCCCGGCGCAGCAGACCGAGTTCGATGCCTTCGGCCGACTCCCGGGGACCTACTGGCCGACCCCCGCGCAGCGGGTGGCGCTGGCCACCGCGGCTCTGTCCCGCCCGTTCGCGAGCGAGCCGCTGCAGGACGGCGGCACGGAGCGCCCGGACGGCGAACCGGCCCGGCCCGAGCGCCGCGCCGGGGATCACGGCGGAGCCGACCTGCTGCCCGCCCTCGCCGCCCGCGTCCTGGGCACCCCGCTCACCGTGGTGACCGGTGAGGGCCGCGACCAGCTCTTCCTCCCGCACGGCACCGATCCGGCCGCCGTCGACCCGGCCACCGATCCGGTCCTCTTCACCACCGACGGCTTCTTCCACGCCACGCTTCCGCCCGGGACCTCGCCGCCGGTCGCCACCCCGTTGCCGGCCCCGGCGACGGTGACGACCGGTACGACCGCGGCAACTGCGACGACCGCGGCCGGTACCGGTGCGAACACCGGGACATCGGCCGTGGGGACCTCGGGTACCGACACCACGACGAGCACCGGGTCGGAGCAGCGGTCCGCGCAGCCGCCCGCGCACCGCAGCCACGCCACCCCGCCCTGGCTGCCGCCCGCCGACAGCAGCGGCCCGCGCTACCGCCTCGACCGCGACGGTGTCCTCACCGCCCCCGACGGCGCCACCTACACCCAGGTCGCCCCCGCCGGCCGCGGCAACGGCTTTTTCGGCGCGCTCTCCACGGCCTTGCGACAGGCAGCGGAGCAGCCCGGACTGAACCGCCAGGAGGCGGCACGGCTGCGCATGCGCGCCGGGGCGTCGCCCGCCCAGCTGATGCGTCTGAACGGTCTGCCCGCCGACTCGGCGGAACGCGACTCGCTCTTCACACCCCCACCCATGCGGACCCACCCCGGCGAGCCCGCGCCGAGCCAGGACGCCCGCGAGGGGCATCTGCGCCGCCACCTCGCCGAGGCCCCGTGGGGTCCCGGGGCCGACCGTGCGGTGGCCCGGTGGGCCGCCGCCGCGACCGGCACCACCGTCACCCTGATCGAGGAGAACGGAACCGCCCACACCTACCCCGGCCCGTCCGGCGACAGCGGTCCGCACCTTCGGCTACGCCGCCGGGGCGGGGACTTCGTCCCCTTGAGCCTGTACACGCCTGCACCCACGCCGAAGGCTCCCGTGCCCAAGGACACGGAGTCGAAGGCACCGGAACCGAAAGGCTTGAAGGCGCCGGAGCCGAAGGGCCCGGAGCAGAAGGCCCCGGTGCTGGAGGGTTCCGAGCTGAAGGGGCCCGAGCTGGAGGGTTCCGAGCTGAAGGGGCCCGAGGCACAGGTCACGACGTCGGTCGACACTGCTACGCCGGTCCCGCCCGTGCCGGATCCGGCCTCGCAGGACCCGGCCCTGCAGGACCCGGTCTCGCAGGACTCGACCCTGCAAGACCCGACCCCGCAGGACGCGCTCCTCCAGGACGCGGCCACCCTTCCGCTGGCCCCGTCACCGACGCGCAGCGACCTCCCGGGTCTCCTGGAGGAGGAGGCGTACGAGCTGAGCATGCTGTCCGGCACCGACACGGGCGACGCCCCCACGGACTCGGACACGGCGCCCGCCGCACCGGAGCCGGTCCTCCGTCCCTTCAAGTTGGGGAACTTCGAGTTCACCAACTTGAACCAGACGGAGAGGTACGTCGACAAGGCGGTCCGGATCATCGAGCTGCTGGACGAGCACAGCACCATCAAGAACTACGTCGGCGGCCGCCCTGTCCGGATCACCCTGCACCTGCGGACGACGGAGACTCCGGCGGACGTGAGGGACCGCGGTGATGCCGGTGTGGACATCAACCTCGCCAGTTACTACTTCGAGAAGTACGACATCGGCTACGTCATGGGGATGCTGGCCCACGAGATCGGCCTGCACCCCCTCGCCTCGCGCAACACGGAGATTCCGGAGCAGGAGGAGGCGTACCGGGGTATGCCCCTGCCCGTGCCGGGACTGACCGACCTGAGGACGCCGCGCACCATGAACACCGAGGGGGCGGGCCAGGCCGACCACATCATGGCCGCCTACCCCCCTACCATCCGGCACGGCATCTACCGCGACATCGTCATAGAGATGGCCAAGGTGCTCGCGCAGCACGCGCGGGTCGGCGTGACGGGCGCCAAGTCGCAGGACGTCACCGACCTCTTCGACACCTACCTGATGGACCTCGCCTCCATCGCGGTCACCAGCGACTACCGGATGAACGCGGTCAAGGAGCCCAACTACACGGCAAGGGTCTACAACGCCTACAAGGAGATGCTCCGCGCCCAGTTGGCGGAGAACACCGCTCTTCGGGACCTCCTGCCGTCGAACAAGAGCCTGTTCGGCGTCGCACGGTCCTTCACCCAGCTCGGCACCAGCATCGCGACCAACAACCGCGGCGACAGCATCCAACAGCCCGTTGCTCCGGACCAGGCCGGAGGCAACACCGGCGAGGCACGCCCCAGACTTCCCGAGGCGGGCACCGGCCCCGCGCCGCAGACCGCGCCGTCCGCCACCTCGCCGACGCGTGGCCCGCGCGACAGCCGACCCCGGTTCGTGGTGCGTTCAGGCTTCGACGCCCGGCGGTTCTCGTACCAGGGCGAGCCGGTCACCGACCTCACGGTACGGCTCGCGATGCGGGGCCCGGAGGGCCAGGTCGCACATGTACGCGACCAACTCGGCGCAGGCGTACGTGAGTTCCTGAACGACCCCAGCTACCGCCTGCCCAACGGCGACCGGCTGCACGTGACCGTCGAGCACGTCGATCCCACCGATGCGCCGCACCTGACCGTGAACCTGGCGGGCCGGGACCAGGCGATGAACCAGACCACCTGGTGGTCCGATGCCGCCCCGGTGCAGATGGTGCACGAGCTCACCCACCAGCTCGGCCTGCGCGACGAGTACCGGGACGCCGACTCCCCGCACCGCCCGCACATCCTCGGCAGCCTGCTGGGCGACTTCGACGGAGCTACCGAAGACGCCTCCCTCGCCCCCGCCGGCCTGCGCGACCGGCACATGGCCCTGCTCGGAGCGCTCATCGGCGACGTGACCCCAGCGCCTCAGCAGAACGGCGACCAGGCGGACCAGAGCTGGCCGGCGGCCCGGAGCGCCGCCACTGCGGAAACCCGTGAGTCCATCTGGGTCGACCCGGTCTCCCTGCCCCGACCCGCCGACGGCCCGCCAGTCACCGAGGTTCCGGCTCACATGCAGCAGGACTCGGACACGGCGCCCGCCGCACCGGAGCCGGTCCTGCCTCCCTTCAAGTTGGGGAACTTCGAGTTCACCAACTTGAACCAGACGGAGAAGTACGTCGACAAGGCGGTCCGGATCATCGAGCTGCTGGACGAGCACAGCACCATCAAGAACTACGTCGACGGCCGCCCTGTCCGGATCACCCTGCATGTGCGCACGACGGAGACTCCGGCCGATGTGCGTGACCTGGGCGACGACGGCGTCCAGATCAACCTCGCCAGCTATTACTTCGAGAAGTACGACATCGGCTACGTCATGGGCATGCTGGCCCACGAGATCGGCCTGCACCCCCTCGCCTCCCGCAACACGAAGATCCCCGAGGAGGAGGAGCTGTACCGGGGCATGCCCCTGCTGGTACCGGGACTGGAGACCCTGAAGACGCCGCGCTTCATGAACACCGAAGGCGCTGGCCAGGAAGACCACGTCATGGCCGCCTTCCCCCACACCATCCGGCACGGCATCTACCGCGACATCGTCCTGGAAATGGCCAAGGTGCTCGCGCAGCACGCGCGGGTCGGCGTGACGGGCGCCAAGTCCCGGGACGTCACCGACCTGATTGACACCTACCTGATGGACCTCGCCTCCATCGCGGTCACCAACGACCACCGGGCGAGGGCGATCAGAGACCCCAACTACACGGCAAAGGTCTACAACACCTACAAAGCCCAGCTGGCCGAGCACATCGCCCAGGACAGTCCCGTCCGCCCCTTGCTGCCCTCCGACAAGGGAAGGTTCGGTGTCCTCGGAGACTTCGCCCAGCTCGCCACCAGCGTCGGAACCAACAACCGCGGCGACAGCATCCAGCAACCCGTTGCTCCGGACCGGACCGGCGGCAACACCGGCGAGGCACGCCCCAGACTGCCCCAGACCGACACCGGCACCGACCGCACGGCGACCACCGGCGTCCCGGCCCGTATGCCGCAGGACCCGAACACGACGCCCGCAGCACCGGAGCCGGTCCTCATCCCCTTCAAGTCGGGGAACTTCGAGTTCACCAACCTGAGGCACACGAACGAGGGGTACCGCGACAAGGCGGTCCGCATCATCGAGCTGCTCCGGAAGCACGACACGATCCGTGACTACGTCGGCGGCCGCCCTGTCCGGATCACCCTGCACCTGCGGACGACGGAGACTCCGGCCGATGTGACGGACCGTGGTGATGCCGGTGTGGACATCAACCTCGCCAGTTACTACTTCGAGAAGTACGACATCGGTTACATCATGGGGATGCTGGCCCATGAGATCGGTCTGCACCCCTTGGCCTCGCGGGACACGAACATCCCCGACGAGGAGGGGATGTTCGCGGGGGTTCCGCTGACGGTTCCGGGGCTGACGGACCTGAAGACACCGCGGATGATGAACACCGAGGGTGCCGGTCAGGCCGACCACATCATGGCCGCCTTCCCCAGCAGCACCAGGCACCGGATCTACCGCGACATCGTGCTGAAAATGGCCGGTGTTTTGGCGGAGGACGCGCGAACGGGTGAGGAGGGCGCCAAGGCCAAGGACGTCACGGACCTGGTCGACACCTACCTCATGGACCTGGCCACGATCGCGCTCACCAACGACAGGCGGAAGGACGCGGCGTGGGAACCGCGGTACACGGCCAAGGTCTACAACGCCTACAAGGCGCAGTTCGCAGCGCAGTTGGCGCAGGACAGCCCCGTACGGAGCCTGCTGCCGGCCGACAAGAGCTGGTACAACGTCACGAGCAACTTCCTGGGCCTGGGCAGCAGCGTCGCGTTCAACAACCAGGGCGACAGCATTCAGACCAGCACGCCGACGCCGAGCGGCAGCGACACAGGCGAGGCCCGCCCGCGGCTTCCGCAGGGCAGCACCGACACGGCACCGCAGACCCCACCGCCCGGCACACCGCAGTCGCGGGGGCCGCGCGACAGCCGCCCCCGGTTCGTGGTGCGGTCGGGCTTCGACGCCCGGCGGTTCTCGTACCAGGGCGAGCCGGTCACCGACCTCACGGTTCGGCTGGCGATACGGGGCCCGGAGGGCCAGGTCGCACATGTAGGCGACCAACTCGGCGCAGGTGTAGGGGAGTTCCTGAACGACCCCGGCTACCGTCTGCCCAACGGTGACCGGCTGCACGTGACCGTCGAGCACGTCGATCCCTCGGACTCTCCTCACCTGACGGTGGACCTGGCGGGCCGGGACCGGGCGATGGACCAGAACACGTGGTGGGCGGATGCCGATCCGGTCCAGCTGGTGCATGAGCTGACCCATCAGCTCGGTCTGCGCGACGAGTACCGGGATACGGACTCTCCGCATCGCCCCCACATCCCGGGCAGCCTCCTTGGAGACCTGAGCGAAAGCCCCGAGGACTCCTCCCTCTCCGCCGCCGGCCTTCGTGGCCGGCACCTGGCCCTGCTCGGTGCCCTGATCGGCGAGCTCGATCCGCACGAGAGCGAGCAGGACGGAGAACAGAGGGAACAGAGGGAACAGAGCTGGGAGGCGGCTCGTGACGCCGCTGAGCCGATCACTCGAAAGTCCCAGTGGGTGGACCCGGTCTCCCTTCCTCGTGCGACCGGGGGGCAGGACAGCACCGGCGCCGCGGCAGTCACCGAAGTACCCGCCCGGATGCCTTCGAACACGGAAACCGGGCCGAGCGGTCCCGCCGCGCCGGTACCAGCACAGACCTTCATACCGTTCAAGTCCGGGAACTTCGAATTCACCAACTTGAGGCACACGGACGAGAGGTACCGGGACAAGGCGGTCCGCATCATCGAGTCACTGCAGAAGAACGACACCATCCGGAGCTACATCGACAATCGTCCGTGCCATATCACCCTGCTGGTGCGGACCACGGAGACTCCGGCCAACGTGCGGGACCGTGGCGGCGAGGGCGTCGACATCGAACTCGCGAGCTACTATTTCGAGAAGTACGACATCGGTCACGTGATGGGGATGCTCGCCCATGAGATCGGTCTGCATCCGCTGGCTTCTCAGAATGCCGGAATCCCCGATGAGGAGTTGATGTTCCGGGATGTTCCGCTGCCGGTGCCGGGCTTGGCGGACCTGAATACTCCACGCACCATGAGCACGGAGGGCGCGGGTCAGGCCGACCACATCATGGCCGCCTTCCCCAGCAGCACAAGGCACCGGATCTACCGCGAGATCGTCCTGGAGATGGCCAAAACACTCGCACGGGATACGCAGACCGGGGAAGAGAACGCAAAGTCCAAGGACGTCACAGACCTGTTCGACTGCTACCTCATGGACCTCGCCTCCATCGCCGTCACCAACGACAACCGGATGAACGCGGCGAAGGAGCCCAACTACACGGCGAAGGTCTACAACGCCTACAAGGAAATGCTCCACGAGCAGTTGGCGGAGGACACTTCTCTCCGGGCCCTCCTGCCGTCGAACAAGAGCATGTTCGGCGTGATCAATGATTTCCGACGCATCGGCACCTACATCACGATCAACAACCGCGGCGACAGCATCCAGCAGGCCAACGCGACCTGAGCCGTCAACGCGGTTGGCCGACCTCGCGGAAGTCGGACTTGCGGATCTTTGCGTGCACGCCGCCCTTAACGTCGTCGACGACCTGGGAGACCGCGAAGTCGCCTGCCGCGCTGAGGTACGCCATCGACAGATGGCGGTCGATGCTGTAGTCGGTCGCGAGCAGGTGCGGGGCGAGAGCCGGGCGATGTCCTCGGCGGCCGCGATTCCGTTCCTGCTCGGCATCTGGATGTCGAGCAGGGCGACGTCGATGTCCTGGGCGCGGCACGCCGCAGCGGCTTCCCGACCGTTGCCCGCCTCGGCGACCACCTCGATGTCTTCGGCGTTCTCCAGGATCAGCCGGATTCCCGCACGCATCAGTGCCTCGTCGACGGCGATCAGGACTCTGATCACCAGCTCATCTTGGGACCAGCTCATCTCAGGACTGCCGTTGTCAGCAGTACGACGAGGAAGCCCGCCGAGGGGCCTTCGCTGAAACCTCTCCGGGCGCGGCGGCCCGTCTTCCCTCCGGCGTCGGGCAGGAAGGGGCCCGTGCCCCGCTGAGCGGGAGCCCTGGCGAACGGCGGTTTCCGCATGGCGGCTTGGCTGCCCACCACGGGAACGGCCCCACGGCAATTCGCTTCTGACCGCTCGCCGCAGTGTCTCCACGAGGAGGTCAACAACGTCCGACTCGAACTCCGTGGTCCCTCCGGCCACGGCATCGGCGTCGGCGTGCACTCCGGTCGTCCCTCGTTGCTCCATCGAACATTCCCCTCGATCATGGTGGCCGGTCCGAACGACGCTAGACGCGCCCTCCTGACACCGCGTCTGCCGACCGGCCACACTCCCGGTCCGATCGGCCGACCGGCTACGGAACCTCTGCGACACGGCGCACCCGGCGGGAAAGTAATCGACAACCTGAACGACGCGGTGAACCGGCGCGAGCGCGGCCGGATCGCGGTGTGGAGCGCGCGGCGCAGTAGCCGGGGGGTAGCCGTCAGGACAGGGCGTTGATTCCGAGGGCGTTGTAGGCGGCGGTGACGTAGGCGGCGGCTCGTGGGGAGCCCAGGATGTCGGGTCCCATGTTGTTCATGACGTAGCTGATCGGCATGCGTCGGTCGAGGTCCATGATGGCCATGGAGCCTCCCCAGCCGCCCCAGAAGGCGACGCGTCCGTCGGGGATCCAGGGCAGGGTGCGCCGGTCGGGCAGTGCGTATCCGAGGCCCCATCTGAGGTGCAGGCCGTTGACGGAGATCCGTACCGCGGGACTGTTCGTCGAAGATGAGCTTGACGGTGTCGGGTCGCAGGAGTCTGCCGTGGGCGGTGGCGCCTTCCTGGGACACCGGCGTGAGGATGTCGGCGAGGGACAGGGCGTTGCCGCGCCCAGGTCCGCGGCGCGCCAGGCCGCGGAGTTGGCCGCCGGCGCACGGAAGGAAGGGCCCGTGAAGGTCTTGTACGCGACGGAGTCGTGGTCGAGTACCGACGGGTCGAAGTCGAGTGCCGGGGTACTGACGTCGGCGACCCGCCCGAAGTCGGCCTCCTCCAGCCCGATCCGGAAATCGGCACCGAGCGGCTCGGCGATGTGACGGCGAACGAAGTCGCGCAACGGCAGACCGGTCAGACGGTGCACCAACTCGCCTACGAGGTGACCGTAGGTGAGGACGTGCTAGCCGGAGGCCCAGCCGGGTCGCGCAAGCAACCCACTAATTCATCGACGGCCCCCAAACAGCCAGTGGCTCGTCTGATGTCCTTGGCCGGGGCATCGATGTGCCCGTCCAGTGGTGCGCAGAGTGTCCCCGGGACTGATCTTGGAGAAGGTGACGAGGCGTCAACCGAGGCTGTCCTTCCGGCGCGTCAGCGTGAGTGAAGGCCACAGGTGGGACTCTGGCGGTGGCCCGAATAGCCTCTCTGGCCATGGTTGCCGTCGCGCCTCAACGTACGCTCCTTCACCCGCCGGTGCTCGTTCGATATGCCCTCAACACCGCTGTGCCGCAGCCGGGGGTGGGCCGCTCATGAGTACCGTCCTCCGCGAGCCAGACCACTCATATGAGGACCTGGTGAGGCTGGTCACCGAGCTGTACAAGGATGCCGAGGAGTTGCCCGCGCTCAGCGCGGCGGTCGCACGGCCAGTGGGAGCGGCTGTGGCTGGCCGAGCCGTACGCCCTGGTCTACCGCTTGTGGCGCAAACGCCGGGGCAAGCGCTCCTACTGGGCCGTGGACGAGGAGTTTGCCCTGGACGCCGCGGACCGGATCAGCAAGGACGTCGCCGAGACGGTACTGGCCCGGCTGCACCGTGCTGGACAGTCGCGGGAGTACGCTCTCGTGCCGGCGTACTGGGCTGCCAGCGTTCGCCAGCTTCACAACCCAACCCGCGCTGGCCAGTGAAGCAAGGTTTACGCAAGGTTCCTGCCCACATTCACCCCCCACCGTGGGGCAACGGCCCCGTGGAACCGAGGGGGCACCGGCTCTCTTGACCCCCGCCAAGGGCCGGGCGACGCCGTTGAGTTGCGAGCTGATGGCTTGCGCATGTCGCAGATCACCGCGTCTGCCGGCTCACCCTTCTCGGCAGCTCGGCAGCTCGGCAGCTCGGCAGCTTGGCAGCTTGGCAGCTCGGCAGGTACGCCGTTCGACGTCTGAGGCACAGCTTCAGGACCCATCACACGCAGGAGGAACCATGGCATTACGCAAGGCCATCACAGTGGCTTTCGCGTCACTAGCACTAGCCGGCGCCGGTCTGACGACCTCGGCATCCGCCGCGCCAGCGGGAGACAACTCCCAGGGGAAAGTCACAGGCTCAGCCAAGGCCTGTTCCACCGTCGCCGCGTCGTCGAGTGCCGACTCGGGCTCGGTGTCGGGCGTTCGCACCGCGCTGGCCAAGGACGTCAGCCCGAAGGGCGACGACCCCGAGTGCCCGCCCGCCGGGCGCGGCTGGAAGTACATCGGCGAATACTTCTGGGCCAGCACGTGCATCTCGGCCGGCAACGGCGGAATCAACGCTGGTTCTTGGAACCAGTACCAGTGCACATGCGGCGGTGCATTCAGCGACTACGAGCTCTGGGTGCGTAAGTGACGCACCGGTGAACCACCCGTGGGTGCTCCGGCGCCGTCTACCAGCGGCGGCGGAGCACCCGGTAGCGCGCCGAACGCGATGTCGTACGCGCGAACCCCAGCGCAGTCCGCGCAGCGTAGGGAACCGCTCGGTGCCGACGCGGGCGCTGAGCCGATGACCAAAGGGCGTGGGCGGGCGGAGTCTTCACAGGTCGGTCCACGGGCGGGGCTTGCCGCCGACGAGAGGGTCCAGACCGTCTGGGCGGAACCGTGTTGCTCGATGTCTTTGAGTACGGCGGCTCCGAGCGGGACTTCGTGGGCGAGGGCCGCAGCAAGCGGGTGTTGAGCAACCATCCCCTGCAGATCGCTCATCCGATTGCCCAGCCTGGTTTGGGAGGCACCGGTGAGCATGAAGAGCACGCGGGGAAAGATCGGATATTAGCTGCCGGGGCCGATCTCCGGCGCTTCGACGGTTTCTGAGATGAGCACCTCCGCACGGATGTTGCAGCCGCCCGTGGGGTTGTTTCCGGCGTTCCAGTGCTTGAAGGAGGTGCGCTGGTAGCCCTGCCTCGATGCGGTGACCAGGGGTAGGCGGTCGACGGCGATGGCGAGTGGCACGGTCTCCGCGGCATGAGCCGGCGGGGCGGCGGCGAGCGGCAGGACGACCTGGGCGGCGGCCTCAAGGCCCCGCAGAGCAGTCTTGATCATCTGCTGTTGATAGCGGCTGCCCGGTTGTGCCATGCAGTGGCCCTGGGACCGCATCCACCCCACGCCTCACCCACCGCTCTGCCTGGATCAACCACGACGGCGAATTCCCGGTCGTCGAGGGTACGTTGATCCGTCTCCAGGTCGAGCGGATGCCGGGCGGCGGTGACCCACTGCCCGTGTGGCCGTGCTCCTTCCAGGACCTGCATGACCGCCACCGATGCCTGATGGCCGAGTCGACCAGCTCGATCACCTTGACCATCGTGGTCACCCGTACGTGTAGCACCACCTGTTGTTGCCTGGTGTCACGGCGGCGTCGTAGGGCTCGCTTCCCGGTCGGCGGCGGGATCCGGCCGCGCGTCGGGCGGGAGTTCGTGCAGGCGGCGGAGTCTTTCCCGTATCTCCTCGGCGTCCGGGTGGCGGACCTTCTCGAGGATCGCCAGTGCCTGCTGCCAGCTCTTGCGGGCCGCGTCCGGCTTGCCGGCGGCCAGGTGGACGTCGCCGAGGTTGCCGAGGGTGTGGGCCTGTCCCCACTGATTGCCGATGTCGGCTTGGGTGTCGAGCGCCTGGTGGTAGTACTCGACCGCGTCGTCGTAGCGCTGGAGCCGGTGGTGGGCGGTGCCGAGGATGTCGAGCGCGATGCCTTCGCTCCAGCGATCATCGATGGTGCGCAGGACGGTCAGCGCCCGCTCCAGGCAGCCGATGGCCTCTTCGCACCGCCCGAGCTGCTCGTAGGCGTCGCCCAGATTGACCAGGATGGTTCCCTCGCGCACGGCGTAGTCGAGACTCCGGTTGACGACGAGCGCTCGGCGGCCGTACTCGACGGCCTTGTCCGGCCGGCCGATTCGACGGTAGACGTAGCCCAGGTTGGACAGGGTCTGGCACCTGCCGACTGTGTCCCCTAGTTCCCGGCAGAGGACCATCACCTGCCGGAAGTGGTCGATGGCCTCGTCGTACCGGTGCACCTGCGTCAGGGCGCACGCCCTGTCCATGAGACCCCATGCCTCGCCGACGCGGTCGTGGGCAGCGCGGGCGGCGTCGAGGCCGATCCGGGTGGTGTCGAGCCAGTCCTGCAGATGGCTGCGGAGGTAGAAGAACCCCCACAGGGTGGCGGGCAGTTGCCACGCGATGCTCGGTCGGCCGACGGCGACGGCCTGGCGCACCGCGGCGACGAAGTTGGAGCGTTCGCTCTCGCACCACTCCAGGGCTTGGTCGTAGGCGCTGAACGCAAGAGGGTGGCAGGAGGCGGGCAACGGGTCGAGGGGAACCCGCCGGCGGTCCGGGGTGAAGAACGGATAGGCGGCGTCTGTGGTGTGCAGGTACCAGGTGAGGAGCCGCTCGACGGCGCGGCCCCGTTCTTGCGGTGTCTCCTCGGCGAGGACGCGCTCGGCGGCGTAGACACGCAGCAGGTCGTGCAGGGTGTACCGCCCGGTTAGATGCTCGGTCAGCAAGTGGGCACCGGTGAGTTCGACCAGCAGGCCTCGGGTCTGACGGAGCGGGAGCCCAGCGAGGGCGGCTGCGGCGGGTGCAGAGATGTCGGCCCCGGCGTGGAGGCCCAGCAGGTGGAACAAGCGCGCGGCCGGGGCGGACAGGGCGTGGCATGACCAGGAGAAGACGGCCCGTACGTCGGTGGTGAGATCGCCCCCGGCGAAGGCGTCGAGACTGCCGTGGCTGTCGCGTAACTCCTCGGCGACGGCTCTGAGGGGGAGGACGGAGTGGGTGGCGGCGCGGGCGGCGGTGATGGCCAGGGCCAGCGGGAGCCGGGCGCACCGGGTGATGATCTCCTGCACGGCGTCCGGTTCGGCCGCCACCCGGTGTTCGCCGAGGCGGTGGGCCACCAGGTTGCGGGCCTCGGCCGGTGAGAGCAGGTCCAGGGTCAGGGGGTGGGCGCCCTCGGCGGCGACCAGGCCCGTCAGACGGTTGCGGCTGGTCACCACGGCCAGGCAGCCGGGAGCGCCGGGCAGCAGCGGACGAACCTGGTCGGCGTCACGGGCATTGTCCAAAACCACCAGCAGCCGCCGCCCGGCCAGCAGGCTGCGATACAGGCCGACCCGCGCCTGAAGATCCACCGGGACGCGATGGGGTGGTACGCCCAGCGCGTCGAGGAAGCCCCGCACTGCCTGATCGGGCGTCACCACCGTCCCGGACGGGTCGAAGCCGCGCAGGTTCACATACAGCTGACCGTCCGGGAACCGGTCGGCCACCCGGTGCGCCCAGTGCACCGCCAGCGCCGTCTTGCCCATCCCGGCCGTGCCCGACACCGCCGAGACCATCACCGCGGCCGGCCGTTCCGCCACGGCCAGGATTCCGTCCAGCCGGGCCAGCTCCTCCTGCCGGCCGGTGAACCCCCGCGCCTCCAACGGCAACTGCGCCGGCACCGCCCGACCGGCCTCCGGCTCGGCGGACGGCCGCGGGCTGTGGGCCTCGGGCGGGGCGGGTTCGCCGCGCAGGATCGCCTGATGCGCTCGCTGCGCCTCCCCGCCCGGGTCCGTGCCCAGCTCCTGGGCCAGCCGCTTCTGCAGGGCGGCGTAGCAGGCCAGGGCCTCCGGACCGCGCCCGGCCGCCTGCAGCGCCCGCATCAGTGCCACGGCGAGCGGCTCGACCAGCGGATGCGCAGCCACGATGTCGGTCAGCGCACCGATCACCCCCTCGTGCTGGCCCACGCGGAACTCGGCCTCCGCCCAGGCCAGCACCGCCTCGATCCGCTGCTGCTCCCAGCTCTGCCGGGTGCGCTCCGCCCACGCACCGGCAAGGCCCGCCAGCGGCTCACCACGCCACAGCCCGAGTGCCTCCCGCAGCATCCCCACCCGCTCGGGATCCGTGCCGCTTGCGGCGCGGGCCTGCTCGACCAGCCGCCGGAACCGGTGCACATCGATGTGGCCGGCCGGCACGTCCAGCAGGTAGCCGCCCGGACCGCGCCGCAGCTGCGGCCCTGCGCCGGCGCCGTCCGTACCCGCATCGAGGGGTGTGGCCACAGTTGCCAGCATCCGGCGGATCCGGGCGATGTGCGCGTAGAGCGAGGGGCGCACCTGGGCAGGCAGGTCCTGCCCCCAGACCCGGTCGATCAGCGTCTCCACCGCCACCCAGCGGCCCGCGTCCACCAGCAACGCCGCCAACACCGTGCGCTGCTTGGCCGGCCCCGTATCCACGGCCGCGCCATCCGCGCCCCGTAACTCGACCGTGCCCAGCAGCAGAAACTCCGTCATGCCCTTCCCCCGCCGTCGCTCTGCACAATCCGCGCACAGGGCTGCCGCCCCGCGAGCTTCACGCCCCGACCCGCGCTGACCAGTCAAGCAAGGTTTACGCAAGGTTCCTGCCCACATTCACGCCACACCGTAGGGACATCGGCCCGTGACACCGAGGGGGCACCAGCCTTCTCGACCCTGCCAAGGGCCGGGCGAAGCCGATCGGTTGGGCTCTGCCGGCATTCAGATCGCGCCGGCCAGCTAAGCGCTCCGCTGGAAGCGCGGTGATGAAGCCGCGGGCCGGTGGGGGCTCAGTTCCCGGCGCCCCTTACGGGGCGCGGTACCGCACCGGACGTCACCAAGGCCGCTTAGGGCCTGTATCGGGTTGTGATCAGTTTGCGGGTTTCGCCCTCGTAGTTGTACCTGATCTGACAGATCTTGTTGTATGACGCGAGTGCAACTGACAGACGCTGAGCGGGAGTTCATTGAGGCGTATCTGCCGATCGGCGAGTACGGCCCGTACCCCGAACGGCTGCGTCGAAGATCGCACTCAGCGATCGCACTCAGCGGCGGGACGTTCCACGGGCGCCTGTCCGGGGAGGAGCGCATAGATCTGACGGCCGGGCAACTGGCCGCCGGTGACCGCTCGCTGGTCTACACGTACTACGCCGAGGTGGACGGCAAGGGCCACCGTTTCGGCGTCGACTCGGACCCCTGGCGCGGCCAGCTCATGTATGTCGAGCCGGAGTCGCCCTCCTCGGCGGCGAGGGCCGCGCCCGCCATGGTGGTGGTTCAGCTGAGGAACTTGTCGATGACGGCGTCGAAGGCCGGCGGGTTCTCCAGGAAGACGAAGTGCGAGTTCGCCTCGGTGGCCGGGAAGATGTGCAGCTCCGCGTGGGGAACGCGCTCGGCGATGTAGCGCTGGGATTCCGGGCTGACGTGGCTTCCGACGCAACCGATGACGAGCGTTAGGCCACCCGCGCCGGCGTCGAAGGAACCATCGCCCAAGGGCTACGCCGCTGCGGCCTGCGCAGAAGCCGCTATTTGGGCCTGGACAAGACCCGCCTTACCACTGACCTGCCGAGGCGGTCAGGAAAACGCCACGGCACGGAACTCGTTGCGTACGTGGGTAAGCGGTTCGCGATCGCGCGTGAAGTAGAGCTTGTTGGTCAACAGGACTGCCCATCGGCTCTGCCTGGGAGAGATCCACATCCCCGTACCGGTGAATCCGTAGTGCACCCAGACGTCGTCGATCTCGGCCGCAGTGCCCGGGGACGGATGCCAGAACAGGCCGCGGGCGGGGAGGAGCCCGCCGGTCTGGATCTGGAGGGACTCCTTGACCCAGCTGCGGCCGAACCCCGGCTCTTGGGTGGACCGAGCGGGTTCGAGCATGTGGCGGAGAAAGACAGCGAGGTCATCGAGCACGGAGAACACGCCCGCGATGCCGCACACGGCACCCAGTAGGCGCGCCGAGAAGTCATGGGCGGTTCCCATGAGATGGGCGCCACTGGTCTCGTCGAGTTCGGTCGGCGCGCAGCGAGCTGCAGCCTCGGCGGGAAGTGAGCCGAAGCGAGTGTCAGTCATGCCGAGTGGCTGCCAGACGCGATGGGCGGCGAACCGATCGAGTGTGTGGCCGGAGAGGTGCTCGACGAGGTAGCCGAGGATGAGGGCAGCGCGGTCCGTGTATTCCACGGCTTCGCCAGGTGGGCGGTGCAGGGCTTCGTGAAGGACGCCGTCGCGGACGTCTTGAGGATCGGTGCCGTAGAGGTTCTTGAGGTTGGCGCGCAGCGGGACGCCGGCGGTGTGCGTGAGCAACTGGTGGGCGGTGGCCCGGGCGAGCGGGTGACCTGTGACCGCGGGCCAGAAGTCGCCCAGAGCACTGTCCAGTTCGAGTTTTCCGTCCTCGACGAGAGTTCCGATGGTGGACCATACGGCGAGGATCTTGGTGAGGCTTGCGACGTCGAAGATCGTGTCGAGTCGCATCGGCTCGGCAGGGTGGTCGGGATCCAGGACGCCGACGGTGCCACTGGCCTGCGTGCCGCCGCTGTCGCCCACAGCCCAGACGGCGCCGGGGTAGACCTTGTCGCGGACGCCGTCGTGGAGGAGCTGGTGAATGTGGTCGGTGTCGAGCGTCATGGTCTCCCGATCGATGCGTGCCGTGGGTTCCCGTCGGTCAGCGTAGTGAGGAGACGCAGGCAGGTTCGGTTGCGCCACGGGCAGGTCGACTCAGTCGCTTGCCGAGGTCGGTCAGTGCTGCGGCGGTTGTGCTGAGGGGGTAGCGGGCCGCGTTGTGCGGCCCGCTGTTTGAAGGGCCGGTAGCAGGCCGGGCGAGGTGCGGAGCCGGTTGAGGTCTCGGGTCAGAGACGCGGGATTGGTGAAGTCGGTGGCCAGGGCGGTGGCGGCGAGGGTTTCGTTCAGGCCGGGCACGGGCTGGTAGAGGACGGGCAGGCCGCAGGCTTGGGCTTCGAGGGCGACCAGACCCATGGCTTCGAGGGTGGTGGAGGGCATCACCAGGGCGTCGTGGTCGGCGAAGATTTTCCACAGCTGTGGTCGGCGGAGCCAGCCGAGATAGCGGACGCGGCCTCCGAGGGGTCGCAGCAGTGGGGCCAGTGCATTGTGGTTCCCTTCCCGCTTCGGTTTCACGGTCTTCCGTCGACGGTGTCGACGCCGGTCAGTGGGGTGACCTGGCGGGGTGGGGGAGGCAGGACGGGGCTGGGATACGACCGGCGTGCCCCAGGCACGGCCTGCGGGTCGGACGGGCCGGCCGCGCCAGGCCTAATAGGAGGACCACGGCCGCGCGGCACAGGCGCGGGCGTGGCATGGTGCGGGTGACGTCACACGATGCTCCGGGAGGCGATCGGGGCTCGCCGCACGAATGCCGGGTGCACCCTTCCAAGTCCGGCACTTGGCGTTGGGGAGAGCCTTACTGGTACGGATGATGCGGGTGCTGTCATGCGCGGCATGTGCACCATGCGCAAGCCGCTTCGGCCGGGGTCGCGTTCGACACTGCGAACATGAACCGATACTTCGGACGGCACGGATCCTAGGAGTTGAGAGCGGACAGCACAAGATCCTTGATCGACCCATTCATGCCCAAGATTGAGGAGTGGGTCGACCGGTCGCAGCTCACGGTGCGAGACGGCAAGCTCCACGAACGCCTCCAGCTACTGGGGTTCACCGGGGACGAGCGGACGACGCGGCGGGCGGTCGCGCGGGCGAAGGGAACAGTGGCGGGCCGGCCACCGTCGTACTTCCGGCCATGGATCGCCGAGCCCTGTCTCTGGTTGCAGTTCGACTGGGGATGGGGCCCGAAAGTGCCTGGTCCGGGCGGTGGAAGCGAGCGCGAGACGCTATTGTTCTGCGCGTGGCTGGCGTGGTCCCGCTTCCGGGTGGTGATCCCGGTCTGGGACCGGACCCCGCCCACGGTGATCTCGTGCATCGACTCCACTTTGCGGGCGATCGGCGAGGCACCGACCTATCTACTCACCGACAACGAGAAGGCGATGACCATCGACCGGGTCACCGGGTCACCGGGTCACCGGGTCACCGGGATCGCGGTCCGTCATCCTCAAGTCGTGGCCGCAGGACGCCACTACGGCCTGCAAATACACACCTGCGTCCCGTTCGATCCCGAGTCCAAAGGGCAGCGAGGCCACCGTCCGTATCGCGAAGACGGACCTGATCCCGACCTCCGTGAACCTGCGGGAGAAGTACGGTAGCTTCGCCGAACTCCGCGGGGCCTGCGCGATCTTCTGCCAGCAGGTCAACACCCGCGTCCACCGCGAGACAGGCAGGGCGCCGGCCTCCGCGCTAGACGGTCGAACGCACCCGCCTGCACCCGCTGCCCGTGGCCCCTCACACCCTCGACTTGGACCGGGCGGCAACCTTTTCGGGAGCGGCGGCAACCAGTACTGCAACGGTGCCTGTCCAAGCCCGCGCCCGCACCGCTACCTGACTCACAGTCAAAGACCTGTATGCGCATGGGACTTGAGGCCGCCTGGTTTCAGTCTGTGAATGTTCCGGCTTGTGAATTTCGCGAGAGGTGTTGACGCTGATCACCGGAACCCTATTATCCAGTTGCTCGACACTTCGACCTTTGTTCGCTATGCCGAACACTTCAGGGCCGCACCACGCCGCCTCCGGACAGCCCCTGACGGGCCGAACCGGAGTCGCTTGCTCAAGGATGACGAGGTCCTTATGCACAGACGTAGTTTCAGTCGCGGACGTCCGCCCGCGGTGCTCGCCGCTGTGGTTGCGGCCCTGGCCGCGTTGGCGGCGCTGCTCGTCGCCGGCCCGGCGCGGGCGGCCACCACCAGCGACGTGCGCGGTGTTGATTCCGGCCGGTGCCTCGATGTGGCGGGCTTCAGTCAGACCGACGGCGCGAACGTGCACATCTGGGACTGCCACGGCGGCAGCAACCAGCAGTGGACGTTGACGGACAGCAGCCAGCTGACCGTGTACGGCAACAAGTGCCTGGATGTCCGGGACGGCGCCACCACATCCGGGACCCCGGTGCAGATCTGGACGTGCAACGGCAGTGACAACCAGCAGTGGCGGGTGAACCCCGACGGCACGATCGTCGGCGTGCGGTCCGGGCTGTGCCTGGAGGTCTCGGGCTGGGGCAAGGCCAACGGCACGGCGGTGCAGCTCTGGTCGTGCCACGGCGGCACCAACCAGAAGTGGACCGGCCTGTCCGGGGCGGGCAACGCGTGTGCTCTTCCGTCGACCTACCGCTGGACATCGACCGGCCCGCTGGCGGAGCCGAAGGCGGGGTGGGTCGCGCTCAAGGACTTCACCACCGTGAAGCACAACGGCAAGCACATCGTCTATGCCACGACGCACAACACCCTCGCCGGTGAGGACGGGAGGTGGGGACTGACGACCTTCAGCCCCTTCACGAACTGGTCCGACATGGCCACCGCCACCCAGAACACGATCCCCTTCGATGGCATCGCGCCGACGCTGTTCTACTTCGCCCCGAAGAACCTCTGGGTGCTCGCCTACAACGGGGCTTGGCCATACAGCTTCGGATACCGCACATCGAGTGACCCCACCGACCCCAACGGCTGGTCCGCGCAGCAGGAGCTGTTCACGGGCACCCTCCCGAAGGGCGGCCCCCTCGACGTGACCCTCATCGGCGACGACACGAACATGTACATGTTCTTCGCCGACGATGAGGGCGGCATCTACCGCGCCGGCATGCCCATCGGCAACTTCCCGGGCACCTTCGGCTCGTTCACGAAGATCATGAGCGACACGCCGCAAAACCTGTTCGAGGCCGTCGAGGTCTACAAGGTCCAGGGTCAGAACCAGTACCTCATGATCGTCGAGGCCCAGAATTACACAGGGTACGGTCGCTACTTCCGCTCGTTCACGGCCACCAGCCTCGGCGGCACGTGGACACCGCAGGCTGGGGCCGACACCGTGACCAGCCCCTTCGCCGGCAGTGCCAACAGCGGCGCGACGGCCTGGACAAGGGACATCAGCCACGGCGATCTGGTTCGCACCAACCCCGACCAGACCAAGACCATTGACCCTTGCAATCTGCAGTTCCTCTACCAGGGGCGCGACCCCAGCACCGACGGCATGGACTACGGCCTCCTGCCGTACCGGCCGGGCGTGCTGACACTGCAGCGCTAGTCGGTGGCGTGACGCAGGTTCTGGTGTTCCTGACGTTCCCGGGCAACGACGTACGCCGAACCGGGTGAGCGTCACAGCGAGCGATCAGGAACGGGTGGAGTTGGAGCGGCGGGCTCGGTGCAAGGCCGAGCCCGCCCGTGCACGTGGAGAACCCGGATGGTGGCGGCCTCGTCCTGGTCGACGACGAGACGCGGAACGTGTCAAGCCTGGTGAGTCGGTCGGTTTCAGGGTTCGTCGAGTGAGCCGGGGTCGCCGGCGTCCGAGGTGATCACCGGGCGACGGCGTGGTCGTTGATCGGCGGGGTGGGTGGCTTGTTGACGAACCGTTCGGGATTGCGCTGGTAGACGGCGGTCAGGACGTCGGCGCGGACGGCGGCCATCCGGACGACGGTGCAGCGGCTGTAGATGTCGATGAGCGAGTGCAGGTGGTACAAGACCCGTTTGCCCGGTCCGCGCAGCCGCGTTACGTCCCGGGACCGGATCTCATTCGGGCGGGTGGTCGGCAGTTCCGGTTTGGCGTGCGCTGGGTGGACGCCCGAAGAATCCGCGGCCGTGATGGACGATCCCGTCCGGACGCCGCAGGTGCGCGAGGAAATGGCCGACGTCTTCGCGTACTTGCTCAGGCTGCCCGACCTTTTTGATCTTGACTTGGAACAGGCTCTGGTTGAGAAGAGCGAGACCAATGATCGGAAGTACCCGGCGCACCTCGCTCGAGGCCGGGCGGACAAGTTCACACAGCTGGGGGGATGAATCAGCTGTCCCTCCCCTCGTAGCGTGAAGACCGTGACTGCAGGGAAAGTTGGGAGTCATGGCGGATAAGCGACGGAAGTTCGATCCGGAGTTCCGTGAAGGTGCGGTACGGATCGTGGCGGAGACCGGGAAGCCGATCGCCGAGGTCGCCAAGGACCTGGGCATCAACGAGACCACGCTGGCCAGCTGGGTCTCGCGCGTTCGCCGGGCGGTGACCGCGTCGGACGGTGAGATGCTCCGCGACGTGATGGACATGGCCGGCCGTGACCAGTGCTCCTTCCCGCCTTTCGACCGCCGCGACATCGAGGGCGAGGACGTCCGCGCGGCCGCGGGCGGACAGCTCACCGCCGTCTACCGGATCAACCGCCCCGCTGGGCGTCTGTACGTCGTAGGCATCGTCTGGCTGGGATGACGGCCGATGCGAGACCTGGGGGGTCGCCCTGCGAGTAGGACTGCTGCTCGCACCCGAGTAGGAGCAGTCGTCAGTTCGCTCTCCTCCGTGGCCGGTTCACCAAGCTGATCATCTTCGACAACGGAATCCGCGCCAGCCCCAACCGCATGGTGCGCTTCCCTATGGGTGCAGACGGCGTCGTCAACGTAGACGGTTGAGCAGAGCGAATGCATCCTCGGTCTTGGGGTGGGTCTTGCCCAGTCGGGTGTGCAGGATCTGTGCGCCCCGGCGCGCGAGGTCCGCTGCGGTCGGGTCGTTCAGCGTGTGCAGGACTCGGGCCTTGAACAGCAGGACGTACCCGATGTACAGGTGGTCCGGCGCGTAACTGGCCTCGCGGATCCGCAGTGACCGCGAGATCAGCGGCACAGCCGTGGCGTAGTCGCCGAGGTCAACGTGGACGTTCGCCAGTGCTATCAGGTCGAAGCTCACATACGGATCGTCCGGCCCGTACGCCGCCTCGTCGATTTGTAGCGCCCGTTCGGCCAGAGGCCGCGCCGCCCCGTGTTCGCCGAGAAGGCACAGTATCCGCGCAAGCGTGGCCAGGTCCGTCGCGATGGCGGGACTGCCCGCCGGCAGGCTGGACTCGTGCAGGCGCAGCGCGCGCTCCGCCAGCGGGCGTGCCCTCTCCGGCGCGCCGAGGTCCCGGTGGATCTGTGCCAGGATGATCAGGTCGAAGCCGATCTCCGCATCCCGGCCCTCGAGCGACTCGTCAATCGTGAGGGCACGTTCACACAGGGGCAGTGCCACCGAGCAATCCCCGAGCTGGATGAGGAACGTCGACGCCAGCCTCAGCAGCACCGCAGTCTCCGCAGCGCACTCGACCGGTGGATCGTCCTTGGCCACCGCAATGACGTGCGGGAGCAGCTTCTGCCACCGCGGCCGCGCGTCCGGGGCGCCGTGGATGTCGTGCGGCACGGCCGCGAGCAGCGCACGACACAGCTGGACCCGAGCATCAGTGTGCACCTGGTCCGGCATCGTGGCCCGGATGGCGGCCTGCACTAGCCGGTGCAGCACCAGGGAGGCGTTCCCGCGCCTCGCGAGACCCATACCAGCCAGGGCGCCGACCGTCGTGTCCCACGCCAGCGGGTCGGCTGCGGCTCCGTTCAGTGTTTCGGGGCTGCCGGTGAACAGGTCCAGCGGGATCGGCTCCGGCGCCAGCAGGGCACACAGCTCCAGCAGACGCACCGCCTGGGGCTGGTCCGTCTCCAGCCTTCGCACACTGAGCTGCCACAGGGTCGCGACCACCACCGCCGGCCGGTCGGTCAGCTCGCCCCGCCCGATCATGTCCTCCAGCCGCGACGTCAGCAGAGCCAGGTACTCCTCGGGCGCCGTGTGGTTGTAGTCCATGTACCCGGCCGCCTGCTCCAACGCCAGCGGCAGGTCCCCCAGTTGCTCGGCGATCCGGTCCGCCACCGCCGCGGTCATGCCGGGCACCCGCCGGACCAGCAGCTCCACCGACTCTCGCCTGGTGAACACGTCCAGGTCGATGACGCCGGCTCTGCCTGACCAGCCACTCACCCTGGTCGTGACGATGACATGGCCGTTGCTCGCCGGGCCGCCCGAGGGCATCGCGTGCGTAAGCGTGCCCGGGTTCTCCCCGTTGTCGAAGATGATCAGCCAGGGCCTGCGGTCCACCAACTTGCCGTACACCCGTGGGATGACCTGGTCGGAGCTCGCCTCCGTCAGCCCCAGCTCCCCGGCCAGCGATACGAACTGGGACGCCACCAGATCGGGGGGCTCGGCGTCCACGAACGCGACGAACCGGTACTTCGACAAGTAGCGGTAGGCGTACTCGACCGCGAGCTGGGTTTTGCCGACGCCACCCAGCCCCTGCACGGCCAGCATCGCGACGTCGTTCACCGAGGTGAGGCGCTGCCGCACCTCCCGCAGTGGGGCGTCGCGGCCGGTGAAGTTGGTGTTGCGCGGCGGCAATCGGTACGCCATGGGCGGGAGCGGGTCCTGCGCACGGTTGCGGCGCGGCGCCTGCCACAGCCCGATGAGCGCCAGTGGTATCAGGATGAGGAGCACCACCCACGGGTGGATGCGCACGAAGTCGAGCGGCCCCGGCCAGCGGCTCTGGCCAGACGCCGCGTTGAAGGCAAGACTGCCGACGAACAGCACGAGCAAACCGGCCACCGCGCTGGCCAGCGTTCGCCACATGGCTCCCTCTTCGGTATGACGGCGACCACGACGATCAACAGCCAGCGTGATCTTATCCCAGGCGCCGCACCGCCCGAGGGGAATCGACCAACGTCAGCGGACCGGCAGCACCGGATACGACGCTGACCAAAGGCCGATTGCCGGGGCCGTGCAGCTGTTTGCCGAGCTGTCGTTGCCGCGTAGGCCGTTTGCGTTCACTCACCCATCCCTCCCGGATCCGCCGCATGCCAGGACGGCGGGGCGGATCCCCTACCATCTGGAGGCTCTGCTCACGTGCTGCTGCGCAGCGGCTCCGGATGATGCACTGTGCACCACCGGGGCGCCAACGTGGGGCGCGAGTACGTATCGGTTCGGCGTGAGGCGTATCACGCTGTCGGGCATCCACCCGCATCGAGGAGCCGCCGTGATGACCCACACCTTCCGATTCAGCCAGTCCCGACTGATGGCCGTCCCGTTGACCGCTGTCTGGGAGGTAAGCGGCGATCCCCGTCGTAACGTCGAGTGGTCCGCGAGCGTGCGTTCGGTGACCCGCGCCGCCGACCACTACGCCGTCGGGGAGTCGATAGAGGAGCAGAGCGTTGTTGCCGGCCCCTGGACCTGCCGCACAACCTGGACGCCAGTCGCAATCGACCCGATGCGCTCGCGGTCGTTCCGTGGCGGCGGCTATCCCGGCATCGGCGAACTGCGGCCCAGGCAGACCTTCGAGACCCTCACCAACGCCGACGGCGAGCAATTCACCCACGTCACGTACGCCATCGAAGCGGACCTCAGTTACGGGCGGCTCTCGTCGCTGGTCGCCAGCGCGCTGCGCTCGACCTTCGTGAACGAGATCAGGGAGTCCCTGGAGAGCCTCGAGCGCCTGTGCGCCGGCCATCGTACGGTCCCGGTCGACGTTCCCGATCCGACGCGCGTTGAGCGCTGATTCCCGAGGAGGAGATCCTATGGCTCAGCACCTGACCACCGACGTCGTCATCGTCGGTGCCGGCTTCGCCGGCCTGTCTGCGGCCGACCAACTGACCGCTCAGGGCTACGGCGTCGTCGTCCTGGAAGGGCGTTCTCGCGTTGGCGGGCGATCCTTCGGTGGCGAGATCGCCGGCGTGCCCATCGACCTCGGAGCCGCCTGGGTCGGCGCGCGCCACCCCGAGCTGCTCGAACTCGCCCAGCGCTTCGACTGCGCGACGCTTCCGCAGTACCACGAGGGCAAGAATGTCCTGAACCTCGGGGGCCGCCGCTCCACTTACCGCTCCGACATCCCGCCGGTGTCGCCGATCACGCTGCTGGACATGGGTCGAGTCAAGTACGCACTCGACAGGCTCACTTCGACTGTCGACCTCGAAACACCGTGGAAGACGCCCAACGCTCACGCCCTCGATGCCATGACGTTCGGCGATTGGCTGCGGCGCAAGCGCGCCACAGCCAAGACCCGCGCTCTCATGGAGACCATCAGCAAGGTCCAGTGGGGCTGCCCGAGCGACGAGGTCTCGATGCTGCACGTCCTCACCGGCATGCGAGCGCTCGGCGGGCTGGACCACATGCTGGCCGTCGAAGGCGGGGTCGAGCAGGACCGTTTCGCTGTTTCGCTGCACCAGATCGCGGTCCGGCTGGCCGCGAGCCTCGGTGATCGCGTCTTGACGGACACTGCCGTCCGCCGCATCGAGCAGGACGCTGATGGCATCACCATCCACACCGACGGCCCGTCGGTCCAGGGCCGACGCGTCCTGGTAGCGACCGCCGCCTCGCAATCGGCCCGAGTCTTGCGGGCCTTCACGAGCCGGCCATCAGTGCTGACCCTGCGCTCGTCGAGGGCGACCGCCGGGCGCTGCACGCCGAAATCATCCAGTGGCTGACCGCCAACATCCAGAATCCCGGTCGCCGGGTTACGCCTCACATGGGCCCCGATGCGCTGCAGTTCTACGCCGATCTGCGTCGTAGAGGCCTGGAACCGGACTTCGTGGGCAGCTGGCGCAGCGCTCTCCTCGTCGCCTGGCGGCGTTGGACCCAGCAGTGTGTGGCACAGATCACCGACCCCGACGTCCTGGCCGACACCCTGGTGGTGTCGGCGGAGTCGCTCGTCCAATTCGCGATGGATTCCATCACGGTCCTGCGCACGGCTACCTTCGACGATGCCGTCCATTACCACGACCAGCAGCTGCTGCGTGCGGTCCACCGCCTGATGCGGGAGGATCAGCCCGCCGCCGAGACCTCCGAGCTGCACGGCTACCGCTTCGGAGTCACCCATACAGCCGCCGTCGTCTGGAGCGAGTCGCCGGAACGCGGCCAGGTACTCGACGAGGCCGTCGCCCGGCTGCTGGAGGCCCTGCCCTGTAGGCGCTCACTCGTGGTGAACGCGAGCAGCACGACGCGATGGATCTGGCTTGCGACCGGAGCGGACCTCGCGGTCGGCACCCTGCGCCGGCAGGTGACCGAACCGACCGGAGCCCGGTTGGCCTTTGGCCGGCAGGGCTCCGGCATCGACGGCTTCCGGCGCAGCCATCGGGAGGCGGCCGCCACCCAGGGCGTCCTCATCCGGCTGGCCTCGCCCCATACCGTCGCGCGCTATTCGGACGTCGGCATCGTCGACGCCCTCACGCGCGATCGCGAGCACGCCGACGAGTTCGTGCGCTCAACCCTCGGCGATCTGGCGTTCGCCGATCGCGATCTGCGCCTGACACTGCTCACCTACATCCAGAGCGGCTTCAGCGCGACGCGCACCGCCGAACGCCTCTTCGCACATCGCAACACCGTGGAGCGGCGCGTCGTTCGTGCGGACGCGCTCTCGGCGACCAAACTCGCCGACGGCCCGGCCCAGATCGCGGCGGCACTCCTGATCCGTCACCTCCAGGACAGCCCTGAGGCCGGGCCCTGAACCTCAGCCTCGACCTCCGTCGGTGCGGGCGCCGACGTGGTCGATCACGAGGTCGGCCACGTTGTCGGCGAGCGCGGCGAGCGCGGCGGGCAGGTGGTGACCCATTCCGGGGATGACGACGTGCCGTACCCCGCGGATCGCGCGAGCCGTGGCCACTCCGCCGGACGGGGCGACGAGGACGTCCCGGTCGCCGTGGACGACAAGGGTCGGCACCGCGATAGTGGCTACCTCCGCCGTCCGGTCGCCGGAAGCATGGATCGCCTGCACCTGGCGAGCGACGCCATCGGCCGCCGTGGCGTCGGCACGCTCCCAGGCAAGGAGCGGGTGCTCGGTCTCCTCCCGCTCGTCGATCGGGTATGCCGTGCCGGCGATGTGCGCGGTGATCGACAGGTGCGCCCGCACCGCCGTGTCACGGGTCTTGGGTGGGGGTGCCATGAGCCGGAGGATCGTGGACGGTGCTGGTTGCCCGACGCGCCGGGCTCCCGTGGTTGAGTACATCGACGTCAGGCTTGCTGTCAGCGCCGGACGACGGGTGGCGATGATCTGCGCGATCATGCCGCCCATCGATCGGCCCACGAGGTGTGCCGAGGTGATGGCCAGGTGGTTCAGGAGACCGACGGTGTCCCCGGCCATGTCGACCAAGGTGTAGGCGTCAGCTCGCGGCCGGGCGAGCGCTTGGCGCCACAGGGCCGGTGAGGGCGTCTCCGCGAAGGTGGATCGGCCCACGTCGCGGTTGTCGTGCCGGATCACGTGGTGGCCGGCGTCGACGAGCCGGGAGACGAGCTGTGGCGACCATGAGGTGAGGTCCTCGCCCAGCCCGCCGATCAGTACGACCGGTGTTCCGCCAGGGTCCCCGTCGGTCCGGTAGCAGAGCCGGATCCCCGAGCCGATCACGGCATATCGCTCGGCGTCCGCCCTCGGTTTCGCTGACATCCCGGCTCCTCAGCTCGCCACGGCGGAGTCGGCCGCATCGACCGATCGATCCGACTGCCTTCGGGTGCTCAGGTTGAGGTACTCGTCAACCAGGGGACCGCGGAACGACTTCGCGTCCTGCGGGTAGGACATCTCCATTCGCCAGGGGGCTTCGACGCCTTGGCGCGGCGTGGTGTCCGCGGCGCGCTGTGCGTATCCCGACGCCAGGTTCATGACTGGACGCGTCTCCATGCCGTTGGGCGCGACGGCCACGGCGATGTCGTAGCCGTTGTCGTCCATGTGCTTCAGCAGCGACACGACATAGCGGCACACCAGGCTGACCTTGAGCGTCCAGGAGGAGGTCGTGTACCCGATCGCCAGGTTGAGGTTCGGGATACCCGACAGGAGCGCGCCCCGGTAGCAGACGGTCTTCGAAGTGTCCATCACCTCGCCGTCGACAACCAGGTCAATCCCACCCAGCACGCGGACGTTCAAGCCGGTGGCGGTGACGATGACATCGGCTTCGAGCTCGCGTCCGGACTCCAGGAGGATGCCGCGCTCGGTGAAGCGGCGGATGTGGCCGGTGACCACCTCGGCGTCGCCATCACTGATGACCTTGAAGAAGTCACCGTCTGCGGCGAGACACAGCCGTTGGTCCCACGGGTCGTACGGCGGCTTGAAATGGACATCGACCGGGTAGCCCTTCGGCAGAGCTCGCCTGTCGGCGGCCCGGATCAACGCGCGGGCGGCGCGCGGGAAGGCCTGGAACGACTTCACGATGCCTCGGTCGAGCCAGATGTTCTTCCAACGACTCGCCGCATACCCACGCTCGGGTCCAAGCAGCCTGTTGAGAGCGAGCGCCACCTTGTCGACGCGGCCGAGCGGCAAGATGTAGGTCGGCGTACGCTGGACCATGGTCACGTGGGCACCCCGGTTCTCCCCTTGGAGCAGCGCCGGTACCAGGGTCACCGCCGTGGCGCCGCTGCCGATGACGACGATCCGCTTGCCGGCGTAGTCGTATCCCTCGGGCCAGTGCTGCGGGTGGATGATCGCGCCGGAGAAATCCGCAACGCCTTCGAAGACCGGCGCGTAGCCCTCGTCGTAGCGGTAGTAGCCAGTGCCTGCGAAAATCCAGGAGGCCGTGATCGTGGTCGTGCCGATTTCGCCCGTGGCGGGGTCGGGGCGCTCGACGCTGAGGGTCCACCGGGCCTCTTCCGTGGACCACGACGCCCCGACGACTCGGTGCTGGAACCGCATCCGCCGCGCCAGGTCGTTCTCCTGGACCGTCTCCTGGAGGTAGTCCAGGATCAGATGGCCGTCGGCGATCGCGTGATCGTGGCGCCACGGCTTGAACTCGTAGCCAAAGGTGTGCAGGTCGGAGTCTGACCGGATGCCCGGGTAGTGGAAGAGGTCCCATGTACCGCCAAGGTTGGCTCGCGCCTCGAGGACCACGAAGGACTTGGCGGGCAGCTCGGTGGCGAGGTAGCGGGCAGCCCCGATGCCGGAGATCCCGGCACCCACGACGACGACGTCGATGTGCTCGGGCGAGTTGCTGGTCCGGCTGTGGGACCTGGACTTGGTCATGGCGGCTCCTCCTCCGTGCGCTGGCGGCCGGCGCGGCAATCCCGCGGCTCAAGCCATGCGCCACCACACACCCTGCGCATCGTGATGTGCCAACCCCAGGTGCAGTAGGTGCCGAAGTCGGCAATCGCGGTGCATCGTGCACCACGGCGGTCGGGCGTGGCCGTCTTGTCCGGGCAGTCCTCCCGTACCTCGGCGACCATACGCACCTCGCGACGGCGGAGCTCAAGCGGGTAACGGGAAGGCCGTGCCATGACTCGATCGGTTCATCGGGTTACTCCCTCGTGGATACCCCTGGCTTCAGCCGGGGGAGGAAACGAAGCTCCTGCGGACCGTCCCGGGCCTCGGGCTCACGGAGCACGAGCCTCTCGGTCCTGATCGGGGCAGGTGGCCAGGCGACAGGTCCGAGGTCAGTCATGCCGGCCGGCTAATCAGCAAGATCGATAGCGATCAAGACTCACGGAACGATCAACCTACCTGCCCGAACCTGTCCTTCTTCTCTCAGACGCCATCCGTTTTCCGAACGTGATCGTTTGGTTCGGGCTGGGTGGTCTTTCGCCTTGGGTTCGGGGGTGGTTCGGGTGCGGGAGACGCACTGGAGTTGCTGTCGGGCGTGCGGGTGCCATTGGTGTGATGCTCGGGTGTCGGATCTCCGCGTCGCTTGCTGCTCTGGCGGGCGGAGGACGCCCGGCTGCGGGTGGCGGTGCAAGGCTGTTCAGCTCGCTGAGTCCTTCCGGCTCGTTTCCGGTGGACGCCTGGGGGTGGTCTGTTTTCAGGTGAGCAGGATGTGCAAGTTGATACTGAAGATCATCAGGGCGAGAAGGATGGTCTGAGCGATGCGGCCGTGGGCGAGCCGGTTCTTGGGCTCGGCCGATGGATGCCTCGTCTCCCGATGTTTGAGGCATCTGAAGGTGCAGGTCCGTTGAGCGGACTGGCGGCGTTGCACACCCGTTGCTCGAAACGGAGCATGTGGATTTCCCGCTCGCTCCTGCCTCTCGGGAGGTTCAGTGCGCTCCATTGTTCGACGGGAACTTGCGGCTCTTGTGAGTCTGCTCGCCCTGCTGACCGTTGTATCGGCCGTACCTTCGTCCGCGGCCCCTCGCCCCTTGACGATCTCCACCGACAATGGCTCGGTCGCGGGAGCCACGGCGGACGGGGTCGATCGGTTCCTCGGCATCCCGTACGCCGCGCCACCGGTCGGTACCAGACGCTGGCAGCCTCCCGCACCCGCTTCCGCCTGGTCGAGCCCGCGGTCGGCTACCGCGTACGGCTCGCGCTGCCCGCAGTCGCCCACCAGCACCGGCCCGGGCATGAGCGAGGACTGCCTTTATCTCAACGTCTACACCCCCGAACGGCGAACGAACCGCCCGCTACCGGTGCTGTTCTGGATCCACGGCGGGGGCTTCTCCAGCGGTGCCGGTGACCTCTACGACGGCTCGCAGATCGCGAAGGCCAACAACGTAGTGGTCGTCACGATCAACTACCGGCTGGGCGTCCTCGGTTTCCTCGACGTGCCCGGGCTGAGCAGGCAGGGTGCGGGCAACTACGGCCTGCTCGACCAGGAGGCGGCTCTTCGCTGGACGCAGCGCAACATAGGTGCCTTCGGAGGGGATGCGGGCCGCGTGACCATCGCGGGCGAGTCGGCCGGCGGCCACTCCGTCTGCGCTCTGCTGTCCTCGCCTCCGGCGCGCAATCTGTTCGCCGGTGCAATCATTCAGAGCGGCGGGTGCCCGAGCCTCACGGTCGCGCAGGCCACCGCCAAGGGCGATGCCTACGCCGCGGCCGTCGGCTGTTCCGTTCCGGCGACCAGCGTGTCCTGCCTACGGGCCAAGTCGGCGAACGAACTGCGGGCCGCCGACAGCGGCTTCGTCGGCGGCATCCTGACCGGTCCCCTTCCCGTGTCCGGGGTTCCCGAACTGCCTCTCGCGCCGAGCGTTGCCGTACGATCCGGCCGGATCCACAATGTCCCCCTCCTCATCGGCAGCACCCGCGACGAGGTGCGCCAATGGGCACTGCCGTTCGCGAACGCGACGAAGGGTCAGTACGAGCGGGCGGTCAGGCTGGAGTTCGGCGCACAGGCCGACGCCGTACTCGCGCACTACCCCTACAGCGCCTACGACAGCCCGTACACAGCGACGTACGCCATCGGCACGTTGTGGGGCGACAGCAGCGTCTTCTACGGACTGGGCGGCTGCCAGTACCAGAACCTCACGGCTCAGTTCGCCACTCGGCAACCGAAGACATACTTCTACGAGTTCGACGACCCACACCCACCCACCCTCGCGACGACTCCGGCCGGCTTCGACTCCGGCGCCCCACATGCCAGCGAGCTCGGCTACCTGTGGCCCATGGAGACCTCGAAGTTGCTGACTCCGGAGCAACAGCAGCTGTCCAGGGCGATGGTGCGCTACTGGGGCGCGTTCGTGAAGCACGCGAACCCCACGACCGGAGGACTGGCAGCCTGGCCGTCATACCGCAGCGGCAAGTACATGTCTCTGCTGCCCGGTGAGGACAGCCAGGCCCTGAAGTCCGAGGTGTACGCGGATCGACACCAGTGCTCGTTCTGGAACAGCATCAGCTACGACTGGCTCACCACCAACCCGGACCGCCTCGCCGCACAGGCAGGCGTTCCCACATCCTGATGCCCGGCACAGGAGGACGCCCCCTGGCCGCTGCCGAGCACTTCACAACTGGGACTTCTGGTGGGACTGAGGCATCTCCTGCCGGGAAACGATCAACCGTGCGGCGGGAAGCGATCTTCAGGGGCCTCACGCCTACCTGATCAGAGGCATTCGTGAACACCCCCGGCGCGAGCACCTCCACGCCGACGCCCTCCGCCCGCGGCGGCACGACCGTCACCCGCGCATCGGCCAACCGCTCAAGATCGCTCCGCCGCTTGGAGCGCGGCCTGCACCCGCTCTCGTCCCCGCCATCACTCTTGCCGCAGGCTTGTGACTAGATCGCGAGGCAGACCGTGGGTGTCGTGGAGGTACTGGAAGTCCTCATCCTTCAGCGGGCCTTGGAACCGGGATCGGGCAAGCACCTGCCGACCTCGTTCAAGGAGCCGACTGAACCGGCACTCCTCCTCGAGCAGCAGTCGGCGCACGTCGCTGGGATCTACTTCCTGGCGGAAGTGGTCCAGGGTGTGTGAGACCAACTCGTCCGGCAGGTCTCCGAGACCGCGCGACGGATCGTCCCGCCACAGAACGGTGAGCACTCGTCGCAGCAGGCGGCGGGGGATGACTGCCTGCGTGGTTTGTGACAGTGGAGGACGACCGCAGACGGCGACGATCACTCTGCTCGACGGGGTCTGTAGTGTGCGGGATTGACTTCCTCCCCCTCGTGAACGAGAGGATATTCCTACGGCTCGCGCCGTGGGGTTTTCTGCTTCGTCACCGACTGCCCGCCCGGAGAACTCCGTTGAGGTCTTGCACCGGCTCCACAGACAGACACCGCCAGCCCGGCGGCCAGAAGGTTGTTCGCCGCGTTCACGTCCCGGTCATGGACCGCACCACAGCCGCACGCCCACCTGCGGACGCTGAGCGGCATCTTGTCCTGCAGGCTGCTGGGCCCTGGCCAGCCGGGTGCGGTCGCGGCGCTCGTGCCGGGGGTTGGCGATCTTCTCACCGGTGGACAGGGTCAGCAGGTGGCTGAGGCCGACATCGATTCCGACCGCATTGTCGGTGGCGGGAAACGGTGTGACATGGGGGTCCTCGCACAGCAGCGAGACGAACCAGCGTCCGGCCGCGTCCTGCGACACCGTCACCGTGGACGGCTTCGCGCCATCGGGCAGCGGCCGGGACCACACGATGTCCAGCGGGTCCGCCATCTTCGCCAGGGTCAGCCGGCCGTCGCGGAAGCGGAACCCGCTGGTGGTGTACTCCGCCGACTTCCGCGATGTCTTGCGCGACTTGAAACGCGGGGACTTGGCCCGTTTGGCGAAGAAGTGGGTGAACGCTCTCTGCAGGTGGCGCAGTGTCTGCTGCAGCGGCACCGACGACACGTCGTTCAGGAACGCCAGTTCCTCGGTCTTCTTCCACGCCGTCAGCATCGCCGAGGTGGCGTTGTAGCCGACCCGTTCCTGCCGCGCCCACGCCTCGGTGCGGGCGGCGAGCGCCAGGTTGTAGACCTTGCGCACACACCCGAACGTGCGCGACAGCTCCGCCGCCTGCGCATCACTGGGACAGAAGCGGTACTTGAACGCCCGCTTCACATGGTTCACGGCCACGCGCACAAACCAGCCAGGCGGCAGGTAGAGATCAAACCTGCGGGTCAGGGCACTGCGATCCGCCCTTGCGGCGCATCCCAGCTCGGTGCCCTGCTCCGCAGGAGTTTCGTTTCCTCCCCCGGCTGAAGCCGGGGGTATCCACGAAAGGACTCCGATGACAAGAAGCGAGCGGCTCGCGGAGCAGTTGGACTGGTACTGGCGCAAGAACCTGCGGCCACGGCTGGACGGTCTTACCGACGAGGAGTACTTCTGGGAGCCGGTGCGCGGCTGCTGGAGCATCCGCCCACGTGGCACGTCGGCCGCACCGATGTCGGAAGGCTCGGGGGAATGGGCGATGGACTCCGCGTCCCCTGCCCCGGTGCTGGCACCGGTGACCACGATTGCCTGGCGGCTGGCGCACATCATCGTCTCGTGTCTGGGCTATCGGGTCGGATGGTACTTCGGCGGCCAGGACGTCGACACCCAGACATTCGCCTACGCGGGGACCGCTGACGAGGCGCTGAAACAGCTCGATGAGATGTATGGGAGATGGAACGCGGGGGTCCGCGAGCTCTCGGACGCTGACCTGGACAATCCGCCCACGGTGGGTCCCGAGCGGTTTCCCATGGAGAACAGGGTCCTGCACGTCAACAGGGAGCTGATCCATCACGGCGCCGAGATTTCCCTGCTGCGCGACCTCTACCGCTGGCAGGACGGAGCCGGACCGCACCGAATATGACTTTCGGTAACCGGCGATCGAGCTTCGGAAATTACGTGGACTCCGTGACGCTCCATGGCTGCTGCGGCCGCTAGGCCTCACGATCTTTAACCGCCGTTCTGCCTTCCCTACGTTCTCCTTCGGGACAGGACAGCGTCATCTTCCGTCGCCGATATGCCTTCTGGCGACAGCGCTGAGAGCATGTCCGGCGCTGTGACCTACGACTTCCTTCTGGCATAGGGCCTGAACAGACTGGCGCAGGTGGGGTTCAACCCGCGTGAACCGGCCTGCGATCCGGCCCATCAGGCCCTCGAACGCCTCTTGCCACCGGGCAGGGTCTACGCGTCGGCGAGCTTCTCCTCGGGGGTGAACGGTTGCGGGTATGACACTGGTTCCTCCTGGTGGTGTGGGCCAAGGGATGCCTGCGGAGACGAGAACGAGGGTGTCCAAGATCGTTTTGTGACGAACGACGTGGACACCCTCGCGACAGCACTCTACGACGGCCGACGACATGCTGAAGGAGCATCCCGAGCTGGCGCAGTGGCGCCCTCCGGTGGGCATTACGCCCCGCCTGAGCGATGCCGAACTGGTCACCCTCGCCACAATGCAGGCCATACGGCTACATCTCCGAGGCCAAATGGCTCCGCCATGCCCGTGCCCACCTGCGGCACCTCTTCCCCTACTTGCCCCACCAGCCCGGCTACAACAAGCGGCTGCGCAAGGCCGCCGGTCTGATGCGAAGCGTCAACCGGATCCTGGCCACCACCTCGGTGTGGAGCGACGACGCATGGGTCGCGGACCCCACCCGGTGGAATGCGGCCGCTCCCGCGAGACCGTCAAACGCTCCGACCTGGCAGGTTGGGCCTGAATACGGCTACTGCGCCAGCCACAGCCGCTTCTTCTGGGGCCTGCGCCTGCGCCTGGTCTGCACCCTTCAGGGCCTGCCCATCGCCTTCCCCCTGACCGGGGCCAAGGCCGACGAACGCGAGACCCTCCTTGACCGCCTGGCAGCCGAATGCGAGCTTCTGCGAGAGCGCCTCCCGACAGACTCTCATCGGCGACAAGAACTACTTCGGCCGTGGTTTCGAACGCGAACTGTCCGAGCATGGAGTCCAGTTGCTGCGGCCTGCCGTAAAGGTGAACGGGAACGGCCTGGCGCAGCCCTGTTCAAGCCGCTGCGACAGGTCATCGAATCGACCAATGAGACCTTCAAGGTGCAGCTTGACCTCAAACGGCACCGAGGGCGCACACCCGGAGGTGTCATAGCCCGCGTCATGCAACGCATCCTCGCGCTGAGCGCCGCGATCTGGCACAACGACACCACCGGACAACCCGTCCTACGATCACTGACCCCTTGGAATAGATCATCTAGGGCATTCCGGGAGGGACGGGCTCCGTGGTACCGCGCCGCGCCACGAACACGAACTCCATGCCCGGCCGGTCGGGTGCGTCGCGTACGTCCTCGACGACGAAGCCGTGCTCGTGCAAGTCCCGCTCGATCTCCGTACGTTCGCGGAAGCGAAGTGTCGATTCCGAGGTCAGTACGTCCCCGTCCGCAGCGAACACGTGCGTACCCCGGAAGCTCACCAGCGGCAGGCTCACGTCCGTCAGCTCGGCCCAGGTCTCGACGTGGCCGACGGCCGGGATGTCCGTCATGCGGTACGTGGTCTCGCGCGTCCACTCCGCCCACTCCTCCCACACACACTGCGCCGGATCGCGCGTCTCGAAGACAAGCCGCCCGCCGGGCCGCAGCGCCTCGTACGCGCCGCGCAGCGTCGTACGCCACGCCTGCGGATCGGCGATCGCCTGGGCGACGTTCCCGGTCATCGTCGCCAGGTCGATCTGCATGGGCGGCAGGTCCCCCGCGTCGCCGTCGAGCCAGCGCACCCGCTCCGCGCCCGGCTTTCCACGCGCGACGTCGACGGACGCCCGCGCGGGATCGATCCCGGTGACCGTAATCCCGCGCTCGGCGAGCAGCAGCGCGAACACGCCCGTACCGCACCCGATGTCCAGCACGGACCGTGCCCCGAACTCCTCCGCCATCGCGAGATACGCGTCGAGATCGCTGCGGTCCGGATCGAGTGGGTCGTAGATGGCGGCGAGGCGCGGATGCCCGAAAGTTGCGTCAGCCATGGAGGCGAACGTATGTGGCCCCGAGCCCGCGCGGCCACTGCTTTTCGGGTTACGGCGCCAAGCGGGCGCGGCGAACTGCGCCGCTGATCCCGGCGCCCCTAATCCGTAGTGAAGGTGGTTCCGGAAGCCGTAGAGGCCCGTTCAGCTGGCGGCCGCGAGCTCGTGATCCTCAAGGCTGGAGCGGTGTCCGGGCAGAGGTGGTTACGGCGCGGCCAGGGTGTCGGTGGGGTCGTCGACGCCGAGGATGAGCACGTGGTGTCCGACGGCCTCGGTGGTGCAGGCGGTGACCTTCTCGACGTCGAGGCGCAGCCGGATGCGCCCGGCGCCTTCACCGTTGGCCGCGAGGTCGTGTTCCAGTTGGTCGTCTAGGCGGTCCAGGGCGGCCTCGGCCGCGGCGTAGTCGGCCAGGTCGTGGGCGAGGAGCTGGCGGGTGGTGGTGTCGCGGAGCTGGTAGCTGGGCATGCGGGCTTGTCCTCCGGCTGGTGGGGGGCAGGTGGTGGGGTCGGCGAGCCGTCGTGCCGCGTTGACCGCGCGCGACCAGACGTCGGGGCTGCCGCCGTGCTCCCGGGCGAGGGAGGCGGCGAGTCCCCGGACGTCGCCCCGCTCGCGCAGGGCGTCCAGGGCGATGTCCGCCCGCCGGTCGGCCTCCGAGCGGGTCGGCGCGGCCGTGGGCGTGGGGTGGTGCTCGAGGGCGTTGCGTACGACGTACTCCCAGGATCTCTGCGGCCCGCCGTACTGCACGCTGAGCTCTGCGGCCAGCTGCGGGTGGTAGTCGTCGCGTTCGATCGCCTCGGCGTGGCCCTGACGTCGTTCAGCGGCCCCTCAATATTGGCCACCTGGCCCCACCCAGTTGAAGAGCGGCGCGTGACGTCTCGAAGCGGACCCACCGCCGCTCGCCTGCGCGTACGGCCATGGGCTGGGGCCACCGCAGACCGTCATCGAACGTCTGTCGGCGCCAGCGATGGCCAATTCGATGGGGCCGATTGCCGACGTCAAAGCCACCTCGGCGGCGTACTGCTCGGCGAGCTGCGTGAGGTGGCGGTGAGCCGGCGGCCGGTGCGCGGCCCGATGTAGGCCGCGTAGCGGTGGTGGCCGCCGTGATGTGAGACCCGTGCGCCGACGGCGTGCAGGGCCTCCTCCAGCCACGCGCGGCCCGGCTCGCCCGCCTCGTGGGGGCGGGCGCCGAGGGCGACCAGGCGCCGCTCGACTCCGCCGCGGCCGCGCTCGCTGTTGCGGACCTTGGACGTTGCGCGGTCGAAGGCGCGCGGGTTCCAGGAATCCTGGACGCCGGGCCACGAGAACCCGTACGCGAGCCCCCGAATGATAGAGCCTTGCATACGGGTTGCCGACCGTCGATCAAACATCACCGGGTGCTTCGGGTAGACGGGGCAGGGCCCGAAGCCTGTTCCGTTGTTGGCCGGGTGGGCGTGGCGCTGACCCCGGAGAGTGCAAGCCGCCTCCGTGCCCGGCACAGGACTTCACGCATGTGCAGTCCTGGATCTCATTTGGGGAGCCGCCGATGTGGGCGATCTGAGGTGAGCAACCGACGAATTTCGCCGACCTGCTAGGACACAGCGTCGCTCACGCTCAGATCCCGCCATGGACGCCGCCCAACCCCATCCATCCGACGGGACTCTGCAGCTAGGAACGCGTCTCAGTAACCGGCACCCGGCCTGCGGTTGAGTCGAAGCACGACCGTCGTCACAGAAGCAGGATTGTTGTCACCAAGATCGACCAGCGGCCCCGGGGCGACATGCGCAGCGGCTCTGTCACCTGCAGTGCGGGCGCCCTCCGCCTCAGCTCAGTGAGTCCGGACGTCGTACTGGAGCTCCGTGATGGTGACATCGATGTATTCGAGATCACCGTCGGCGAGCTTCCACACCGCCTTGCCCCGAATCGGAAGCTTCAGTCCTTCGAACTCGCCGTACTCGGTGACGGGAGTCGACCACGTCTCCGGATCGCATCTCCCGTCAACCATCCGGTATCGCTCAGCCACGAAGTCGGTCAGCCTTCCCGCCCCGTCGAAGTACATGGTCCCGGTGGCGCTCCGGCCGTGATCGGTCAGAGTGACCCGAGCCGAGCTGTCGTCGACCGTCTCGAAGGAGATGTTGGCTGCGAGGAAGGCGGAGGGGAAGAAGATCATCTCGCTCAGGTAGCGCATCATGGCCCCCTGGTCCATTTCCTCGCCCCTCGCGTCGACCACGGTGAGGAGCGAGGCTGCCTTGACCAGCATGTGCCCCTTGCCGTCCAGGTACATATCGCGCGCTCGCGCCACCGGGAGCAGACCCAGGTGCATCGTGCCGTCCCAGACGAAACCGGGCGGCTGCACCGAGTAGTGCTCTTCCGCGTCCATAGGTATCCAGGGCCGCCCCGGGCCGGTTCGCATCCTGCCTTCCTGCCTGAGGTGGACCGTGCGGACGATCGGCTTGCCCACGATGCCCGTGTGCATGAGGTACCGCTGAACCGGCTCCGGGAGGTCCTGGAGCATCGTCTCCGTGACGACGGTCTCTTCCCTCGTGCCGGCTTGGGCGAGTAGCGCCAGGACGTCGCTTCGAACCAGCCGGCTGAAGGCGCGGTACCCCAATACTCCAGCGCAGACCCCGGTCGAAAGAGCCGGCACCACCAGGGACGACATCCTTTTGAGTATTGCGTTCATCGCTCGGTCCTCTTCATGGACGGGAGTGTCATGAATTAGGTGGGAACTTCACCGGAAGGGACACCTGATGACGAGCCAGAAGACTCACTCCCGCCCATCCGAGAAGGTGCTTCTCGGATGGCCCGGTTGGACTCACTCCGTGCGTCCATGGTCCGCCTCAGGGGCCGCGATCGGCAGAGGCCGAAGGGCCCTTCCGCTCGTGGCCTCTGGCCGCCGCGGTGGGGAGATGGAAGAACGGTTTCCGCCCCGGACCAGGGGCGTACCGCTCAGTTGCCGCCAGTGACACCAAGCCTGCAAGACGGCAAGTCGGTGACAAGTAGCGTGCCGATCTGGTGACAACAAGCTTGCTTCACCGACGCGTAGCCGCAGGTTGGTGGTGACAACTATCTTGCTTCGGCTCAGCGGTTCGTGATCATTCGTGCGGGATCATCTGGGTATGGGTGGTGGGGATGGGCTGTTCGAGGTCGAGCCGGTGGAGAAGAAGCGGCCGCAGGGCTGTGCGGCGGGGGTGGACAAGCGGTTCCGGGCGTTCGACCCGCACCAGGTCCTGCTGCTGCCCCCGTCGCTGGACGACTGGCTGCCCCAGGACCATCTCGCCCGGTTCGTCGCCGACCTGGTCGACGAGGTGCTCGACCTCGGACCGGTCCTGGCCGACTACACCGAAAAGCGGGGCTACCCGCCCTACGCTCTTCGGCTGATGGTGCGCCTGCTGATCTACGGCTACACCACCGGGGTGCGCTCCTCCCGGGCGATCGAGCGCAAATGCGCCGACGACATCGCGTTCCGGTTCCTGGCCGCCGACCAGGCCCCGGACTTCCGCTCCATCGCCCGGTTACACCGCCGCCACCTGGACGCGCTCGCCGGTCTGTTTACCCAGTCCCTGCACCTCGCCATGAAGCTCGGCATGGTCAAGATGGGCCGCGTCGCCCTGGACGGCACCAAACTCGAAGCGAACGCCTCCAAGCACAAAGCGATGAGCTACGGCCGCCTGATCAGCAAGGAAGAGCAGGTCGAGGCCGAGGTCGCCGCTCTGGAGGGGAAGGCTGGGGCCCTGCTGGCCGACGCGGAGGCCACCGACGAAGCCGAGGACAAGGAACGCCGCCGCCAGGACCGCGCCGGCAACAGCGACGAGCAGGCAGTAACCGACGCCGGCGAGAAGGCCGCCGCCAAGGCACGTCCCAAGCCCAAGGCCCAGGCCAACTTCACCGACCCCGACTCGCGGATCATGAAGAACAGCGACGGCGCCTACATCCAGGCCTACAACGCCCAAGCCGTCGTGGACGAGACCCACCAGGTCATCACCGCCACCGACGTGACGGCCAACCCCTCGGACGCGCTGAACTACACCACCATGCTCGACCAGTCCGCGCAGAACACCGGTGCCCACCCCAAGCAGGCACTGGTCGACGCCGGCTACTGCTCCGAGACGAACCTCGAAGCCGCGAAGGAACGTCAACTGGCCTGCGGCACCGACACCTTCATGGCCACCGGCCGCCTCGCCCACGACGAACAGGTCCCGCCCGCACCACGCGGACGCATCCCGGCGAACGCGACGCTCAAGGAACGGATGGTACTGCGGACCAAGCCCGGCAAGGCCGCCTACAGCCGCCGCAAAGCCATCGTCGAACCCGTCTTCGGGCAGATCATGACCTGCCACAACGGCCGCCAGCTCCTCCTTCGCGGACAGGACGGAGCCCGCGGCGAATGGCGATTGCTCGCCGCCTGCCACAACCTCCGCAAGATCTTCCGACACGCCGGAACCGCCGGCCTCGCCGCCGCGACCGGCTGATCAGCCGGGCACGCCGGCCTCAGCGGGCCGAAATCCCGGCCCGACCGACCCGCTCATCGGCCCCACAGGCGCTAACCGGGCGACCGCGACCGATCCCGCCGATCACGACCTCCCGGCCAGATGTCGGTTTCTGAGACACGCTCCTAGGCCGTTTCTTTCGGATCATGAAAGTGACTCCGCAACCTGGTCCTCGCCGGGTGACTTCTATCCGCTGTGGGACAGCCTCCAGCCAGGTTTCTCTCGGTGTGGTTTTCGCCGATCCCGTCGGCGGCCCGGCCGCGTGTGTCTTCAGGTGCGCCCGGCGGGCCGGGGTGGGGCAGACAGGAAGGGGAGAAGCTCGCGGGCGAAGGCGCCGGGACATTCGTCGGGAACGAAGTGGCCACTGTCCGGAATCACTGCACCGGTCAGCCGCTGCGCGACCGTGTTCAGACTGTCGGCGAGTCGGGTGTCTGCGCTGTGCTCGCCGCCGACGGCGACTACGGGCATGGGGAGGGTCCCTCCGGTTTCGTGCCAGGTCCGGTTGATGCGGCCGTCCTCAAGGAGGGTGCGGTAGTGCGCGAAGCCAGCGCGCAGTGCTTCGTATCCGCCGTAGGAGGAGGCGACGGTGGCGATCTCTTCCGGCGGGAAGGTCCCGGGTACCGCGGACAACCAACCGAACCACCAGGTGAGGAAGGCGCTTTCCCGGCCTTCGAGGAGCAACTCGGGCAGTTCTTCGGTCATGAAGAGGCCGAAGTGGAACAGACCGCCGGAGGCCACGTCCATTGCCTGTTCAAGACCGAAGCCAGGCAGGGCGAGTTCGACGAGGACAAGGTGTTCGACCTCCTCGGGGTGGCGGCGGGCGTAGGCGAAGGCCACCATGCCACCGATGTCGTGCCCGACGATGCGCACGCCGCTGTGGATGCCGAGCTGCGCGAGCAGTTCACGCATGTCCTCCGCCTGTGTGTCCTTGTCGTATCCGCTCGGGGGACGGTCGGAGGCACCAGTGCCACGCAGGTCGGGCGCGACGACGCGGTATCCGTGCGCGGCGAGAGCCGGCATGAGGTGCCGCCAGGCCCGCCATGTCTGGGGCCAGCCGTGTAGAAGAAGTACGGGTTCACCGGACCCGCCGACCACGGCATGCAGCCGGGTGCCGTTTGCCGCGACGGTGATGCTTTCGAATCCGTCGGGGAGGGGCGTTTCGTCGCTCATGGGACCACCTGGGGTCGGGTCGAAGAGGAAGACCAGGACTTTCTGGTCGCGGGGGCCGGTGAAGTCGGCGGCGAGCCGGCCGGTACCTGGTCGGTGAACGTGACGCAGGCTTCGGTGCGTTCGGTGCGGGCAGTGAGGCTGGCATCGTCGGGTGGGGCGTTCTCGAAGCCGGAGGGGGAGGGGGAGGGGGAGGACACTGCTCTGGGAAGGAAGACCCTGACGGGTACGGCCGATGCCGTGCGGAACACCGACCCTCGTGAGGGTCCGTGCTCCGGTCCGCGCCGCGAGCGGTCACCCCTGTGCGAGGCATGTTGCCCGGTCCGAGAGCACAAGGAGGTTCAAGTCTCCCGTGCGAGGGCTTCGCGGACTGCGGGTACGACTTCGGCGGCGAACGCGCGAATCTGCTGGACGTGGTCTCGTTCGGGCCAGATGACGAAACCGTTCATTCCGACGGTGCGCACGAGGGTGACAAGGCGCTCGGTCCACTGGGCGGCGGGCCCCTGGAACGGGCCGGCCGACTCCGGTTGGATGACACCGGCCATGTTGTAGACCCGGCGGATCGTGTCCGGATCGCGGCCCGCCGCCAGAGCTGCGTCGTCGATGCGGCGGACGGCCGTGGGCAGTGCGTCGAGTCCGAGGTAGGCGTGCGAGGGGAGCCAGCCGTCCGCTTTTGCACCGGTCAGGGCCAGCATGCGGGGGCCGTACGAGCCCAGCCACAGCCCCAGACCGGGGGCCGGCGCCGGGCCGGGGTGGACGCCGGCGAGCAAGTAGTGCGCGCCGTGCGTCCGCACACTGCGCTCGCCACTCCACATGGCCCGGATGACGGTGATCGCCTCTTCGAGTGCGTCGGCGGCCTCCTTCGGCGTGCGTCGGGAGCCGCCCATGGCCTCGATGGCTTCCCAGAAGGCGCCGGCGCCCAGGCCGAGTTGGACCCGGGAGCCGGTCAGTCTGTCCAAGGTCGCCGCAGCCTTGGCCAGCACCGCCGGCGGGCGCAACGGCAGGGAGCTGACCGTCGGGACGAGCGTGACATGTCGCGTCCGCGCGGCCAGGAAGGTGAGCAGTGTCCAGGTGTCGTCGAACGCCGCTTGGTACGGGTGGTCCTGGATGGTGAGAAGGTCGAGGCCGAGACTGTCGATGAGTAGTGCCTGCTCACTGGAGCGGCCGACGGGTAGGGCGTTCGGCTCTACGTTCGCGCCGAACAGGACAGGGAGGGGCATGAAGGTCTCCTGAGCAACCGGCGCTCGACGCCGGCCAGCGGTGGTCGCAGGTGGGGAAGGGAACGGACCCGCTGTCGTCTCGGAGGCAGCGCCTTTAAGAGCAGGCGGCAGCCGGGGGCGGCGGCTGTCCCGGCACGGGTGCTCGGGTCCGTGAGCGGTTCAGCGCGGCGGGCCGAGGATGACGCCGCCGTAGAGTTCGGATGCTTCCGCCAGGAGGGACTTGGGGATCTCGAAGCCGTCGGGGCGCGGGGTGGTGAGGTCGCGTCCGGCGTGGCGGAACATGCCCTCGATGCCGCCGGGCGTGGCGATCATCAGAAGGTCGGCGCGGTCGGAGGTGATGCGGTAGCCGTGCGGGACGTTGCGGGGCAGGTAGACGATCCCGCCTTCGCTCAGTTCGTGTTCCTCCTCCCCGGACCACACCAGGGCCGTGCCCTTGATCAGCATGAACACCTCGTCCTCGCGGGTGTGCAGGTGGAACGGCGGGGCTTCGCCCTTGGCGACGTCGAAGCGGCCCACGGTCAGCTTGCCCTCGGTGGCTTCCTTGTCGAGCAGCACGGAGAACGTTCCCCCGTCGAGCCATTCGAGCTTCTGCTGCTGTTCGGGCTGCGCCAGATAGGCCATGGTCATCGGAGACCTCCAAGGAAACTCCGGCCTTCAGGCCGGCGCGGGATCGGACTCCTGCGGAGCGGGGCAAGGGGTCGGGATTCGCCTCCCCGGAGCGAATCCCGGTGCTCTGACTCGCAGGCCTGAACTTGACTGGTGGTGCTGTGAGTTTGTGGGTGCGACCGCACACCGTGTGAAGCGGGCGTTCACCTTCGGTGAGGGAGGGACACAGGGGGGACATGGGCAGAGCAGGGGACGGTGTGGGCCGCACACGACGTATCCGCATATCGCGTGGATACGGACTGACTGGAGATGGAGATGACCGGCTGGTTGCAGGCGGCCGCGCGGGGCCGACCCCCGCGGGAGGAGGTCAGCCGACGGTGAGGACGAGCTTTCCGCGGCTGTGGCCGGCGTCGCTGGCCTGCTGGGCCTTGGCCGCGTCGGTAAGCGGGTAGGTCGCGCCGACCGTGATCGCCAGTGTGCCGTCGGCGGCCTGCCGGGCCAGTTCGGCCAGCCGGGCGGCCGAGCGCCGCGCCGGGCCCTCGGCGAAGACGACACCGAGTTCGCGGGCGCGGAAGTCGGCGGTGGTGACGATCCGGTCGGGGCCGCCGCGCAGGGTGATGGAGTCCTCCAGCGCGCCCTTGCCCGCGGCGTCGAGCACCGCGTCCACGCCGTTTGGGGCGAGCGCATGTACCCGCTCGACCAGACCCTCTCCATAGACCAGCGCGGTGGCGCCGAGCGAGGTCACGTACTCCTGGTTGGCCGGACCGGCGGTGCCGATGACGCGGGCGCCGCGGGCGACGGCGAGCTGGACGGCGACGGTGCCGAGCGCGCCGGACGCGCCGTGGATCAGTAGGGTCTCGCCGGCCTTGACGCCGAGCAGGTCCAGGACCCGGTCGGCGCCGTCGCCCGCCACCGGCAGGGCGGCCGCGTGCGTCCAGTCCAGACCGGCCGGCTTGAGGGCGAGAACGGCCGCACTGGCGAGCGCGTACTGGGCGTAGGCGCCGGTGTCGGACCAGCCCAGCACCTCGTCGCCCACCTGCAGCTGGTCGACGCCCTCGCCGACGGCGTCGACGATCCCGGCGATCTCACCACCGGGGACGGCGGGCAGGGTGGTGGGAAAAATGCCTTCCATGATCCCGGAGCGGATCTTTCCGTCCACCGGGTTGACGCCGACCGCCTGGACACGCACGCGGACCTGGCCGGAGCCGGGCTCGGGGACCTCGGTCTGCGCCTCGTGCAGGACCTCGGTGCCGCCGAACGTGTCGAAAACGATGGCCTTCATAACTGTGTCTCCTTCGATGAGTTGATCCGGCGAAACCAATTAGGTGGCTAGGCACCTAAAACGTGCCGCCAATCATGTGGCTAGCCAAATATCTGTTGGATGGGCTCGTTCGCGGGCTGGAGCCGCGGAACTTCGGGCCGCCTGCCCGCGCCCGGGGCTGTTCAGCAGCCTCCGGGCCTGATCAGGGGCTGCCAGTCACTGTCTGTGCAGCTCCAGCACGCCCACCTCGGGATGCTGGCAGTGCTCGGAGGCGATGGGTGTCCGCCAGTGCTGTGGCGCTCTTTCCGGCCCTGCCACCGGTGTCGTGCAGTGGACCTCGGGGTCGTGTCCGAGCTGATCGCCGGGGCAGGAGCCCGTGGGAGGTCGGCCTCGAGGACGGGTTCCTACGAGTTCAGCTCGGCCGGAACGACCGGGTCGGAACTCTGGTGCCGCTGCTTCGGGCCGTCACCCGGCCCGGAGCTGCACCTGCACGCTTGTTGTCCTTTGTTTCGATGACGTGGACGCACCGGTCGAGGGCGGCCACCATGTAGCGGCGCCAGAGCGGGGTGAAGGGACCGGCGAGGATCCAGCGGCGGCCGGGCAGCGGCTTGAACTCGTAGGTCCAGCGGATGAGCGTGCCGTCACCGTCGGGGTTGACGTTGAACTCGCCCCGGATGCCGGCCGCGAGGCGGGAGAGGACGTTGGTGAAGCCGGTCAGCTGGTAGGCGAAGCTGGAGCCCGGTACGTACTCGGTGAGTTCTTCGTCGGCCTGGGAGCCGTCGTCGAACTGCGGGTTTCTTCGCGGGCCCGCGTGGTCCCAGGCCTCGGTCTGGTTCTTCACGCTGCTGATGCCGGGGAACGGGGCCACCGGGCGGAAGACGGTGGGGAGGTCGATGGGCACCAGGATGCGGAAGGCGTCCTGGGGTGCCGTGCAGGTCCGCTGCTGGACGGTGATGGTGACGGTCTTGTCGGCTGGGCCGATGAGGAGTGTGGTCATGGTTCAGCTCTCCGTGGTGGGGAGGGTGGGGTAGTCGGTGTAGCCGCGGTGGTCGCCGCCGTAGAAGGTGGCCGGGTCGGGCTCGTTGAGCGGGGCGCCCGTGCGGACGCGGTGGGGCAGGTCGGGGTTGGCCAGTGCCGTGGCGCCGACCGAGACGACGTCGGCCAGACCGGAGTCGAGGTCGGCGAAGCGGGTGTCGAGCGGGGTGCCGCCGCGGTTGACGATCAGCGCCGTGGACCACTGCCGGCGTATGTGCTGCAGGAATTCCTCGTCGGGGCCCTGAATGATGTGCAGGTAGGCGAGGCCGAGCGGGTCGATGGCGTCGAGCAGCGCCGGGTAGACGTCGTGCATGTCGTGCTCGGTGATGTCGTTGTAGGGGTTGCCGGGAGAGATGCGCAGGCCGGTGCGGCCGGCGCCGATCTCGGAGGCCACCGCGGACGTCACCTCGGTGGCGAAGCGGATGCGGTGGGCGACGGAGCCGCCGTACCGGTCGGCGCGCTCGTTGGCGTTGGAGGAGAGGAACTGGTGGACGAGGTAGCCGTTGCCGCCGTGGATCTCCACGCCGTCGAACCCGGCGGCGACAGCCGCCGCCGCCGCGCGGCGGAACTCGTCGACCACACCGGCGATCTCGTCGGCGGTGAGGGCCCGGGGGACGGGCATCTCCTGGAGGCCGGTGGCGGTGAACAAGACGCCCTTGGGCTGTACGGCCGAGGGGGCGACGGGCGTGCGGTGGTGCGGGGTGTTGTCCGGGTGGGAGATACGGCCGGCATGCATCAGCTGGACCACGATGCGCCCGCCCTCGGCGTGGACGGCGTCGGTGACCTTGCGCCAGCCGGCGATGTGCGCGTCGGTGTGGATTCCCGGCGTCAGCAGGTAGCCCTGACCGTCTTCGGACGGCTGGGTGCCCTCGGTGATGATCAGGGCCATGGAGGCCCGCTGCCGGTAGTACTCGACATTGAGCTCGCTGGGAAGGCCGTCCGCCAGGGAGCGGTCACGGCTCATGGGCGCCATGACGAGCCGGTGCGGCAGTTTCATGGCACCAACGGTGACGGGGGTCCAGACAGTCATGGGTGAGCCCTTTCTGCTGTAGGGGGATCAGAGCCGAAGGGTGGGGAGGGGCTAGAGGGAGGCGAGGACGCGTACGCGGTCGGCGATGGCACGGCGGGCGACATCGGTGGTGAAGGCGATGGAGTCGAATTCGTGCGGGACGCCAGGGTGGAGGTGGAACTCCACGGGTACGCCGGCCCGGCTGAGTTTGAGGGCGTAGGCGAGGTCCTCGTCGCGGAAGGCGTCGAGCTGGCCGACCTCGATGTAGGCGGGAGGCAGACCGGTCGCGTCGTCGAGGCGGGCCGGGGCGGCCGTGGCGGGTACGTCGGGTCCGCCCGCGGCGTCGCCGAGCAGGGCCGGCCACGCGGTGCGGCTGTCGTCGTAGGACCACAGCAGGTAGGGCTCGATGTGCGGGTCGGGCGTGGTGGTGCGGTCGTCGAGCATCGGCATGAGCAGGATCTGCCGGGCGATCGCCGGGCCGCCGCGTTCCCGGGCGAGGATCGACAGCGCCGCGGCCAGTCCGCCTCCGGCGCTGTCGCCCATCACACCGATCCGCGCGGGGTCGACATCCAGCTCGCCGGCGTGCTCGTGCAGCCAGCGCAGGGCGGTGTACGCGTCCTCGACCGGTGTGGGGAAGGAGTGTTCGGGGGCTCGGCGGTATTCGACCGACAGCATCGGCACCCCGCTGGCGGAGACGTAGCGGGCAACTGGGCCGTCGAACAGGTCGATGTGGCCGAAGATGTAGCCGCCGCCGTGGAAGAAGAGCGCGGCCGGACCGGTAGGGGCGTCCGTCTTGGCGTACCAGCGCATGGTGATCTTCGCGCCGTCGTCGGCGGTCGCGTAGTACTCGGTGGTCGTGACGTCGGCCGGGACCGGTTGGGCCGCCGAGGCGGCACCGATGATCGGTTCCCACATGGCGCGGCGCGCGGCGACGTCGCCGACCGGCGGAGGGGTGGCGCCCGCCATGGCCTCGGCCATGGCGGCGAACACCTGGGCGAACTCGGGGTCGAAACTGAGTGACATGGCTGTCCTGCCTTCTTGGCTGGTTGGGTCTGATCTGGTCGTTCGTGGAATCAGCGGGCCAGAAGTTCCGGGTTTGGCGGGCAAGGGTTCGCCGTTGGACGGTTCAGGAGACCTGGCCGTCTGGAGTCCGCGCCGGCTCGACCGTCGGCCGGGAGACGCGACCTCAACGTTCGCTCCACGCAATGTGCTTCAGTTTTGAAGCGTTGGGAGGCTGAAGGACACTCCGGTTTCGAAGCGGCATTACAGGGTGAGAGGGCGGCGACTGCCGCTAGGGACCGACAGCGAACAGCATCTGGAGCTTGCCCTGGCTCGGGGAGCCGGGCACGGCGGTGAAGACCAGCAGCTGCTGGCACTGCTCGGGATCCACCAGCATCTCGGAGTAGAGCTCCAGTTCCCCCAGCTCGGGGTGCAGGTAGCGCTTGAGGTCGTGGTGATGGGTCACCCCCACCTCGTGCAGCCGCCAGATCTGCGCGAACTCGGGACTGACCTCGAGCAGGGCCGCGACGATCTCACCGGCCTTCCCCGTGGGGTCCGCCGTGTAGGCGTCCCGGATCTCCGCGGCGAAAACCCTGCCCCGCAGCGAATGATCCTCGACGGGGTACAGGCCGCGGACCTGCGGGTCATGGGTGAACCAGCGGTAGACCAGGTAGCGGGACAGACCCGAATACCGGGTGAAGTCGCCGAGCAGCGCAACCGCCGGACGCGTCTGCAGCAACGCCTCACCGAATCGCGACATCAACATCGCCGGCACGTTCGAGAGGCCGACGACGATCCGCATCATCGTGGGACCCACATGGTCATCACGTACGATCCGCCGGGGCGCCGGGATCCCGCCGAGGGTGAAGAGATGGTCACGCTCGCTCAGGCTGAGCCGCAACGCCCGGGCCAGCGCGACAAGCATCCGTTCCGACGGCGCCGGACCACGCTGCTGCTCGATCCGGCTGTAGTAGTCGGCCGACATACCGGCCAGCGCCGCCACCTCCTCGCGCCGCAACCCACCGGTGCGGCGCCGCTGCCCACGAGGAAGACCGACATCCTCCGGCTGCAACACCTCACGACGCGCGCGAAGAAAATCTGCCAGCAACGCCCGGTCCATAGTCCGACCTCCCCTGTTCGACACACCCATCCTGGCGCGGACGGGAAAGCGGATGAAGGCCCACTTCATCAGGGGACAAGTTGTCCGTGGACGGGCCGACAGCGGTGAACAGGGACAGCCGGCCGGCCAACGTCCGCCCCCGGGGGGCATGCCTCATGCCGAACTCGGCCCAGCCTGCTGGAGGGCGGACAGGTAGGACTGGACGCCCATGGCCATAGTCGGCACGTGCTCGCGCATCAGCCGTTGGAAGTGGGGTGCGGTCGCGGAGCGGTGGTCCACGGTGAACTCCCCCGCCAGGGAGAACCAGGTGACCGGGGAGGCGCCGGCCTGCACCATGCGCTCGACCGCGGCGGCGTGGGTTTCGGGTGTCAGGCTCGCTGTGGCGTCCACGACCAGGTAGACCTCGTAGTCCTCGCGCAGCGCGCCCAGCACGGTCTGCAGGACGCATCCCTCGGTGGACACGCCCGCGATGGCGAGCTTGCGGCGCCCGGTCTCGCGTACGGCTCGTGCGAAGTTCGCGTCCAGAAAGCCGTTGAAGTTGCCGCCCCGCTCGATCACGGGGTGGTCCCCGATCGTCTCCTGCAGTTGTGGGTAGAGCGGCCCGGACGGCTTGTCGGGCCGGCCGTTGGTCACGACCAGGCCGCTTTCGTACCACAGGGCTGTTTTTGCCAGTCCGGCCACGTTGTTGATGTGCTCCGCCGTGTCGTGCGACCGCAGCACGTTGGCGAACCCGACGGCGTGGTCCACCAGGACGATTGTGGTGTTCTCGGGGGTCAGTGGTTCGAGGTGGTTCATGAGGTGCTCCGATGGCTGGCGACGGCACTGATGACCGTCGCAGCATGAGTAGATTCAACGTTGTTGATGACCGGCTATGCGCCGGGTCGGCGAGTGCGGAGAACCGGATCAGGAGACGACGGGATCCTGAGGCCAGTGAGGCGGCCATCTTGGAGGCCGTCGGCTCCGCGTTCGCCGAACGCGGTGACAGCCGCGCCATCATCCGGGAGATCGCCCGGCGGGCCGGCGTCGCCCACGGCCTGGTGATGCGGAACTGTCCGTCGAGGGAACAGCTGGTCATCGCCTCGATGCCCAGAGCCGCCGGGCCTGTCTGAGCGTCCCAGGCCTGCGTCGCGCGCAGGGAGCAAACGGGCGGCAGCGCGCTGTAAAGGGCAACGTCTCCTAGGCGAGCGAGGCGGGGGGAAGGACGATGGCCTTTCCGGAGATCGGGCCCGCGGCGGCTTCGGCATGCAGGGCCGGCAGGTCGGCCAGTGGCACCCGCCGGGCGATGTCGACGCGCAGCTCGCCGGAGTCGACCAGTGCCACCAGCTGCGCCAGCTGGGCGGCGTCGCTGTTGACGAAGAGGTCGATGCCGCGCACGCCGCGTTCCTCGTCGGACGGAGCGGGCATCCACACCGTCGTGTTCACCACGACACCACCGTCGCGGACCACACGGGCCAGCGCGGCCAGCTGCGCCGGATCGACCGGCGCGAGGTTGAGCACGACGTCGACCGGCTCAGCGAGTTCGGGAAGGCCGTGGCCGAGAACCTCATCGGCGCCGGCCGTCTTGACCCGCTCGCTGCTGCGCGGCCCGGCCGTGGCGATCACGTGGGTGCCGGCGTGCTTGGCCAGCTGTACGGCGTAGCCGCCGACCGAGCCGCCCGCGCCGTTGATCAGCACGCGCTGGCCGGCGGTCAGCCCGGCGTGGTCGAAGAGGGCCTGCCAGGCGGTGAGGCCGACCAACGGCAGCCCGCCGGCATCGGCCAGCGGAATGCTCGTGGGCGCCGGCGTCAGGATCCCAGTCGGTGCGATGACGTATTCCGCGGCCGCGCCGGCGTCGGTCATCGGCAGGAATCCGACAACCCGGTCACCGACCTCGACGCCGTCCGCGTCCTCGCCCAGCGCGTCGACCGTGCCGGCGACGTCGATGCCGGGGGTGTGAGGCAGAGCCACCGGGATGGGGCCCTGCATGAAGCCGGCACGGATGTTGCCGTCGACCGGGTTGAACGATGTCGCAGCCACCCGGATCCGGACCTCTCCGATGCCGGGGACCGGCTGTTCCACCTCCTCGTAGCGCAGGACGTCCGGGGTGCCGTACTTGTGGAAACGCACTGCCTTCATGGCATGCCTCAACTTTCACAATGCGGGAACGAACTGATTCAGATTTGAATCAGTCGTGGTTGGAGCACGCTTCGACTTCGAAACGATGCTCAGAGGTGTGCGAGAGCCGAAAACCGCTAAGGGGCGACAGCGGCCAGGAGCTGGAGCTTGCGATGGCTCGGGGAGCCGGGCGTGGCGGTGAAGACCAGCAGCTGCTGGCACTGCTCGGGATCCACCAGCATCTCGGAGTAGAGCTCCAGTTCCCCCAGCTCGGGGTGCAGGTAGCGCTTGAGGTCGTGGTGATGGGTCACCCCCACCTCGTGCAGCCGCCAGATCTGCGCGAACTCGGGACTGACCTCGAGCAGGGCCGCGACGATCTCACCGGCCTTCCCCGTGGGGTCCGCCGTGTAGGCGTCCCGGATCTCCGCGGCGAAAACCCTGCCCCGCAGCGAATGATCCTCGACGGGGTACAGGCCGCGGACCTGCGGGTCATGGGTGAACCAGCGGTAGACCAGGTAGCGGGACAGACCCGAATACCGGGTGAAGTCGCCGAGCAGCGCAACCGCCGGACGCGTCTGCAGCAACGCCTCACCGAACCGTGACAGCACGATGGCGGGCACGTCCGAGAGGCCGGCGACGATCCGCATCATCGTGGGACCCACATGGTCATCACGTACGATCCGCCGGGGCGCCGCGATCCCGCCGAGGGTGAAGAGATGGTCACGCTCGCTCAGGCTGAGCCGCAACGCCCGGGCCAGCGCGACAAGCATCCGTTCCGACGGCGCCGGACCACGCTGCTGCTCGATCCGGCTGTAGTAGTCGGCCGACATACCGGCCAGCGCCGCCACCTCCTCGCGCCGCAACCCACCGGTGCGGCGCCGCTGCCCACGAGGAAGACCGACATCCTCCGGCTGCAACACCTCACGACGCGCGCGAAGAAAATCTGCCAGCAACGCCCGGTCCATAGTCCGACCTCCCCTGTTCGACACACCCATCCTGGCGCGAACCGAAAACTAGATGAAGGCCGACTTTAACCGCGGACAAGTTGTCCCTGGCTGGGCTTCAGCCGGCTCGCCCGGGCCTGCGTATCTGCCTGTTGGACGGGTACCGTCCCCAACACCCGGACCACTGGCTCGAGACCTACCGGAGCGGCAGGGTGAGCTGCCCCGAGTTTCGTAGAGTCCGGTGATCTTGTTTCAGTACTGCGGGGCGGCTTCCTGTTGTCGCCACCAGTCGCGTTCGTACTCGGCGGGCGGTACATAGTCGAGGGCCGAGTGGAGCCGTTCCTCGTTGTACTACGTGACCCACTGGAAGATCGCCCGCTCGACCTGGTCGACGTCCCTCCACGGGCCCTGCATCTCGATCAGCTCGGCCTTGAAGGTGCCGTTCAGTGCCTCGGCCATCGCGTTGTCATGGCTGTCGGACCGAGCCGAGGCCCCGATGCCGGACGGCCTCTCGGCATACCGAATTGATGCATATTGCGACCCCCGGGCGCTGTGATGAATGAGGCCGGAGTCCTTCTTGATCCGGCGTCTCCACAACGCCATTTCGAACGGTGACTTCGGTCGTGGCTTGTGGGCCGTTCAGCTCTGGGGCATTCAGCGGCCGATGTCGTCCAGCTCGGTCAAGTCCTCATGAGAGAGCATGAGTCCCGCGCCGGCGATGTTCTCGCGCAGGTGCGCTGTCGATGACGTGCCGGGGATGAGCAGGATGTTCGGTGACCGCTGCAGCAGCCCGGCCAGTGCGACGGACATCTGTGTCGCCTCCAGCCGGGCGGCGACCGCCGAGAGCGCCGAGGACTGAAGCGGGGTAAAGCCCCCAAGGGGGAAGAAGGGCACGTACGCGATGCCTTCGGTGGCGAGCCGGTCGATGAGCTTGTCGTCGTGGCGGTGGGCGAGGTTGTACATGTTCTGCACGCACACGATCGGCGCGATGCTCTGTGCCTCGGTGACCTGCTCCTCGGTGGCGTTGCTGACCCCGAGGTGGCGGATCAGGCCCTGCTGCTGGAGTTCCACGAGAGTCTCGAACGCCTCAGCGAGCGAACCGGGCCGGGGACCTTCGGCGTTGCCGAGTCGGAGGTTGACCAGGTCGAGTACGTCGAGCCGGAGGGACGTGAGGTTGTCGTGGACCTGGCGGCGCAGATCTTCGGGTCGCCGGGCCGTGGGCCAGCCACCCTGTTCGTCGCGGGTCGCGCCCACCTTGGTCACGATGTGCAGCGACTCGGGATAGGGGCGCAGCGCCTCGCGGATCAACTCGTTGGTGACCCGCGGCCCGTAGGCGTCACTGGTGTCGATGTGGGTGATACCGACGTCGACCGCTGCACGCAGAACAGCCAGGGCGCCCTCGCGATCGGCGGGCGGCCCCATGACCCACGGGCCGGCCAGTTGCATGGCGCCGTAGCCGAACCGGGTGACGGTCAGGTCACCCAGAGTCCAGGTGCCGCCAGGAAGAGAGAGGGAGCGTGTGCTCATCTTGTTGCCTTTCGTCGTGCACTTGGGGGGTGGCGCCTGCTGCCTCCCTGCATCAGCATTGGAGAGAAACTTCCTGTCGGGAAGTAGGCACTTGGGAGTGCGTAACCCACCCATCGGTAAGAGGTGTGATCAGTGAGGCTGCGCCAAGCTCGTTTCCGCAGTTCAGTGGGGCTGGTGTGATGCGCTGGTGAGGTCCTCACGCTGGTAGGCGGCATGATCGTCGGGGCGAGATCGTCCGCCAGTCTCGTCACCGCTGTACTTCGCTGTTCGCCAGGACGAGCAGGGCTCGCAGGAGCGTGGTGGCCTGCCGGGTGTCGGTGCGGAGCTTGGTCAGGGTCCGCCAGGACTTGAGGTTCGCGAAGCCGTGTTCGCCTGCGGCGCGTTCGCGGCTGACCAGGCGGTTCGTCTCCTTCTCGGCAGCGGTCAGCGGGTGGTTGCGGGTGGCCTTGCGTCCGGTGATGATCACCGGGTCGTCGTCGGGTTTGTCGTCGAGGCTGACGAAGCCTAGGTCGGCCAGAGCGCCGAGGCCGGCTTCCCGCAGGTGTCCGGTGATCTTGTTGTGGCGGGCGGTGGTGATCTCGCTGGACCGGCCGGGCTTGGCCGCGGAGATCCAGATCAGGTTGCCCTTCTCGTCGGTCAGCGCGAGAAACAGCAGGCCATGGGCCTTGTGCTTGCCTGAGTAGTTCTTCCGGTCGTCCTTCCCGGTGCGGCGGTGGGTGCGGATCAGGGTGCCGTCGAGGAGGACCACAACCCCGCCACTGCGGGCGATCTTCTTCAACGCCCGGTCCAGGCGCGGAGACCGGGCGGCCAGCAGCTTCACGACTTCCTTCACCCAGCGGCGGACGGT
>NZ_JBQQCG010000057.1:0-77770 GCF_052245575.1 Streptomyces sp. 2A115
CGCCCCCGCGGGGAGACCGCGGAGGCGCCGCGCGAGCGCGGTTACGAGTACGTGCCGCGTGTGAGCCCTACGAGCCTTATGACTCCCTCCGCTGGGGTCGCCGGTGCGTCCACCACAGGCCCGCCGCGCCCGCGGAGATCAGCGCCGCGCCGGCCGCGCCGAGCGGCAGCACCTTGTCCGCCGGACCGGTCTTGGGCAGCTCGTCGCTGCCTGGCGTGACCGGGCTGTTGTCGGTGCCGAGCAGCAGCGGTGTGGCCGGGGCGTTCGGCGACGGGTTGTTCGCGCCGAACGGGACCGGGCCCTGCTGCCAGAACGTCTTCTCTCCGGCGGCGTCCTGGACGGGCAGGCAGATCTTGCCCTGCTTCTTCACGTCGAAGGTCGCGTCGACGTCGTACGACTTCGACTTGCCGGCCGCCAGATTGTCGATGGCGCACGCGAAACCACTGTTCGACCCCTCGGGGAGGTCTTTCTTGGTGATTTCTGAGCATCCTGCCACGCCCTTGACCGCCAGGCCATCAAAACCAACCACCAGCAGTCGGATTTCGCCGCTTTCCTCGTTTCCACCGTTCTTTACGGTGGCGGTAATCGCCGTTTTCTGTGAGCTGTTGTCGACGGAGATCTTCTCGGGCAGGAGCGTCGTCAGTTTCACACCCGGCGGTGCCTCGTCAACGACCTTTCCCCCCTTGCCGCTCATCGGCCCCTGGTCGTCCGCACCGGCGGAGAAGGAAAAGATCATCACCGCCGAGAAAGATGCAGTGAGCAGCGATCCCGTGATGGCTGTCGTGCGACGAGAACTCATGTTCGTCCCCCTTGTATCCCCCTGGCTGCGCCTGAATTCGCAGCACTTGAAGAGGTACCACAAGATTTCTCCGCACTATGCTGGTGCGGCACGAAGTGTGACCATTGTGATTCATTACGGTTCTTCTGTGACAGGTGTTGAAGGGGGGCATGGGGGTGCCGGGAATAACAAGAGGTGGTATTCCGGGGGTGCTGGTGACGGGTCGTTACCGGCTCGTCGAGAGTATTGGTCAGGGGGGAATGGGGCGGGTGTGGCGGGGCACCGACGAAATGCTCGACCGGCAGGTGGCCGTCAAGGAAATGCGGATAGACGGCCTGGACACCGAGGACACCGGCACCCGACGGGAGAGGACCCTGCGGGAGGCCAGGGCCACCGCCCGGATCGACCATCCCAATGTCGTGCGCGTGTACGACGTCGTGGACGAGGGTGAACGGTTGTGGATCGTCATGGAGCTCGTCGACGGCCGCTCCCTCGAACGGGTCGTGGGTGAGGACGGGCCGCTGAGTCCGCGCGACACGGCGCGGATCGGCCTCCAACTGGTGGCGGCGCTGGGCCAGGTGCATGCGGGAGGCGTCCTGCACCGGGACATCAAGCCGGGCAACGTCCTCGTCGAGCGGCGCGCGGGCCGGATCGTACTCACCGACTTCGGCATCGCCGCGATCCAGGACGCGGAAGCCCTCACCATGGTCGGGATGATCGTCGGTTCGCCCGACTACATGGCGCCCGAGCGGGTCTCCGGCCGTCCGCAGGGACCGCCGTCCGACCTCTGGTCCCTGGGCGCGACCCTCTGCGCCGCGCTCGGCGGCCGCTCCCCCTTCTCCCGCTCGACGACCCTGGCGACGCTGCACGCGGTGCTCCACGAGGAGCCGGACATTCCGTCCGCGGCGGGGGAGTTGCGGGATGTGCTGGCCGCACTGCTGGCCAAGGACCCGTCGGCGCGGCCCGGGGCGGAGGAACTGGCCGCGGTTCTCGGACCGGTGGCGGACGGGGGCGCGGAACCGGAGACCGGGGCAGCGGATACACCCCCGGCCCCGGCCCCAGCTCCGGCCCAGGCCCCGGCCCCAGCTCCGGCCCCGGAAGGATCCGTCCCCGACTCGCCCCCCGACCTGGAGAACGCCTCCTCCGAAGCCCCACCCGAAGGCACCCCCGAAATCCCTTCCCTCGGCGCGACACCGGGGCACGCTTTCCACGCGCCCGGGATTCAGCTGGAACGGCAGGACTTTGCCGAGCCCTCCGAGCCGCCGAAGCCGATGGCACGGCCGGAGCCGCCGACCGAAGCGAGCAACGGGCTGCCGTCGAGGCAACGGCCCCCGATGCCCCCGGGTGAACTGCTCGGCCCCGCCGTGCCGTCCGGTCCACGTCGGAGCCGGCGCCGTGCGGGCATCGTGGCCGCCTCGGGCGTGGTCGTCGCCGGGGCCGTAACCGCACTCGTCATCACGGCTCTCGGCGGATCGCCCGACGACAAGGACAAGGCCGCTCCCTCTTCCCCTTCCTCGTCACCGTCGTCCACCCCTTCCGGTGCCACGTCCGTGTCCCCGTCGCCCACTGTCGCGGGCACCGTGCGCCCGCCCACCCTCCCGGCGGGAGCCCGTACGGAGGCCGGGGTGTTCATGTGGGTCCCGCCCAAGGGCTGGACGCGGCAGGTGAACAGCGGTGCCGAGGTGCACTACACGTCGCCGGACGGCAAGCAGGAGATCGTGGGCAACGCGACCCTGGCCCGCGGTGACCTGATGGCCCAGTGGAAGAAGAAGGAGGAGAACGACACCAGCAAGGGCCTGGGCTACCGGAGGATCCGCCTGGAGGAGACCACGTTCCGCGGTGCGCCCGCGGTGGTCTGGGAGTACGAGGTCACGGCCAGAGGACTGCCCTGGCACGTCCGGCTGCTCGGCTTCAACACGGGAGGCAAGTCGTACCAGATCAGCACCTGGTACGAGCCGGACATCGAGGACCGGGCCCTCTCGGTCTACGAGCGGGTTCGGGACAGCTTCACACCGCTGTGAGAAAAGCACGACGACGCCTCCGCGATGAGGACCCGCGGAGGCGTCGTACAGGCCGTACAAGCCCCACGAGAGGGAGAGAAGCGGAAGGTGGACCAGCTCAGACCGGAGCAGGCCAGGTCAGACCAGCTCAGACCAGACCAGGTCAGACCTTCGCGTCCTGCTCCTCCCGCTCACCCCGAGCCTTGCCGCGCCGCATTTTCTCCATCACCAGCGCGATACCGACGACGATCGCCGCCACCAGGAGCGACAGCAGTACCGTCTCCCGGCCGTCGTGCTCGGTGTCGGTGAGCATGTAGCCGAGTACGAAGACGATCAGCGCGATCGTCGCCCACGTCAGATACGGGTACAGCCACATCCGCACGACCAGCTTCTCCGGCGCCTCGCGCTCGATGATCTTCCGCATCCGCAGCTGCGAGAGGCAGATGACGAGCCAGACGAACAGGGCGACCGCACCGGAGGAGTTGACCAGGAAGAGGAAGACCGAGTCGGGGAACTCGTAGTTGAAGAACACCGCGACGAAGCCGAAGACGACCGACGCGAGGATCGCCGTCATCGGTACACCTCGGTTGTTGGTGCGGCCGAAGGCCTTCGGCGCGTCACCGCGCCGGCCGAGCGAGAACGCCATGCGGGAGGCCGTGTAGAGGCCGGAGTTGAGGCAGGACAGCACGGACGTCAGCACGATGAACTTCATGATCTCGCCGGCGTTCGCGATGCCGAGCGAGTCCAGGGCGGCGACGTACGAGCCGTCCTTCTGGATCGCCTCGGAGTCCCAGGGGAGCAGCGTGACGACGACGAAGATCGAGCCGAGGTAGAAGACGCCGATCCGCCAGATGACGCTGTTGGTGGACTTGGTCACCGCGCGCTGCGGGTCCTCCGACTCGCCCGCCGCGAGGGTGGCGATCTCGCTGCCCATGAAGGAGAAGACGACGAGCAGGATGCCGGTGAGGATGGCGCCGGGGCCGTTGGGGAGGAAGCCGCCGTGATCCGTGAGATTCCCGAGACCGGCGCCGTCGGTGTCGACACCCGGCAGTACGCCGAAGACCGCGAGCCCACCGATGAGGATGAACGCGCCGATCGCGACGACCTTGATGCCGGCGAACCAGAACTCGAACTCGCCGTACGAGCCGACGGAGCCGAGATTCGTCGCGGTGAGCACCACCATGACGATGAGCGCCCAGCCCCACTGCGGGACGGCCGGGACCCAGCTCTCCAGGATCACCGCACCGGCAGTCGCCTCGATGGCGAGGACGACGACCCAGAAGAACCAGTAGAGCCAGCCGATCGAGAACCCGGCCCAGCGGCCGAGCGCACGGTCCGCGTGGGCGGAGAAGGAACCCGAGGTCGGGTTGGCGGCGGACATCTCGCCGAGCATCCGCATCACGAGGACGACCATCGTGCCGACGAGGGCGTACGACAGGAGGATGCCCGGGCCCGCGGTGGCGATGCCGGAGCTGGAGCCGACGAAGAGGCCGGCGCCGATGACACCGCCGATCGCGATCATCGAGAGGTGGCGGTTCTTGAGTCCTGCCTGGAGGCCTTCGTCGGGTTCCGCGGGGCCTCCGGGGCTGCTTCCGGCCTTGGGCAGGGTCGGCTGCGAGGTCATGGGACGGGATTCCTTTGCGCCGGGGACTGTGGGGAGACTGCGTGGGGATGGTGGGGGAATCGCAGCCGTGCCCGTACAAGCGGTGGTGGTACGGGCGGTGCACACGAGGTGCACAAGTCGACCCAGTGAATCCCAGGCGAATCGATAGTTGAACCTTTGAATCCAGATTGTTACTTGAGGTTTTCTTGAGGTTCTGTAGTGTTGCTCACAGTTTTCGAGCATCCACCTCAGCGCGTTTCGTGCGCCCGCCCCGGCAGCGCCGATCCGAAACAGCCGTGACACACTCGGACCATGCGCGTGTACCTCGGCTCCGATCATGCCGGTTTCGAACTCAAGAACCACCTCGTCGAGTGGCTCAAGGCCGCCGGGCACGAGCCCGTCGACTGCGGGCCCCTCATCTATGACGCCCAGGACGACTACCCGCCGTTCTGCCTGCGCGCCGCCGAGCGCACCGCGGCCGACCCCGGGGCCCTGGGCATCGTGATCGGCGGCTCCGGGAACGGGGAACAGATCGCCGCGAACAAGGTCGACGGGGTACGGGCCGCTCTCGCGTGGAGTGCGGAGACCGCCGCGCTCGGGCGTCAGCACAACGACGCCAACGTCGTCGCCGTGGGTGCCCGTATGCACTCCCAGGACGAGGCGACCAAGTTCGTCGAGACCTTCCTCAGCACCCCGTTCTCCGGCGACGAGCGCCACAGCCGGCGGATCGACATGCTGTCGACGTACGAGACGACCGGGGAGCTGCCGCCGATCCCGGCGCACCACCCGCAGGCGTAGGTTTCGCCCCCGCCGCCCCATCCCTGGCTCGGCCTCATTTCCAGCCCGTCCGGCGTTTGAGGACGAGGCCGCGCAGGCCGATACGGGGGCGTGGGGGCAGCGCCCCCAATTTCGGGAAGGGGTGGGGCTGGGGAAGAGAAACGGCTCGTACCGCAACCCGCCCACCGACCGGAGGTCCCCGTGCCCGAGGGGCACACCATCCACCGACTGGCCGAGGACTACCTCGCCGGCTTCGGCGGACGCAAGGCGCGCGTCACCAGCCCGCAGGGCAAGTTCGCCGACGCCGCCGCCCTCCTGGACGGCACGGCACTGACGACGGCGGAAGCCCACGGAAAGCACCTCTTCCTCCGCTTCGAGGGCGAGGACTGGATCCACATCCACCTCGGCCTCTTCGGCAAGGTGAACTTCGGCAAGGTGAACCCCGGCCCCACCGGCGGAGTCTCCGCACCCCCACCCACCGACACGGTCCGCCTCAGACTCGCGAACGACACCACATACGTTGACCTCCGGGGCCCCACCACCTGCACCCTGATCACGGACGCGGAGAAGCAGGCGGTACACGACCGCCTGGGCCCGGACCCGCTGCGCGAGGACGCCGAACCGGCACACGCGTACACCCGGATCTCCCGCAGCCGTACGACGATCGCCGCCCTCCTCATGGACCAGAAGGTCATCGCGGGCGTGGGGAACGTCTACCGCGCGGAGGTCCTCTTCCGCCACGGAATCGATCCGTACCGGGCAGGAAAGGACATCGCGTCGAGCGAATGGGACGCGATGTGGGCGGATCTGGTCGCCCTGATGCGTGAGGGCGTCCGAAACAACCGCATAGACACGGTCCGCCCGGAACACGAACCGGACGCCATGGGCCGCCCGCCGCGCAAGGACGACCACGGCGGCGAGGTCTACGTGTACCGCAGGGCCAACATGCCCTGCCACATCTGTGGCGGCGAGATCCGCACCGCCGATCTCGCCGCCCGCAATCTCTTCTGGTGCCCGACCTGCCAGAAGGCCTGACCCGAACCGGAGCCGGACCGGACCTGAACGGGGGCCGGACCGGACCCGGAAACCGGGCCTAGAACCCGTGCGGCAGCCAGGGCGCCACGTCGGAGGAGAAGGCGATCGAGGCCTCCGCGAGGGCGCCCTGGCGGAGCTCCCGCACCCGCCCGGCCGCGCCGAGCGAGGTGAGGGAGACGCCCCCGAGATAGGCCGCCCCCAACTCCCGTACGGACAGGGCGAGATCGGCCGCGTCGGCGGTCCGCTCGCAGGACGCCCCCTTGGCGTCACCGGTGAGCCGCCAACGCCCCTCGTTCCAGGGGCAGAAGGCGTCCTCGACCTCGAACACGACGTCCACGGGCGTCTGGTACGTCCGCGTCTCCAACGCCGCGCCGACGTCGACGAGCCGCAGGTGGAGCGAGTCCCGGACCCCGATCCTGCACCGCCGGACATCGGTGACGAGGTGCTGGAAGGCGTCGTCCACCGGCCGGTTGTACGTCGTGATCGTCGACGTCAGGTCGATGTCGAAGAGCAGCCGCCACAGCGCCGCGTACGCCGCCGGGTCGAGCGCCTCCAGGTCACGCAGCTCGATCGTGCCCTTGGGGCCGGCCGCGTCCCAGTCCTGCTTGTTGAAGTACCGGGCGTAGCCCACCACTTCGCCGTCCCGCTCCGCGACCAGGCACTGCAGCGGCGACGAGCCCTTCCGGTCGCTCTCCGGGTCGAGCACGGGCAGCCGCTCCCAGCCGGGCAGCCGCGCCAGCATCCCGGGCCGGGTCGCCACCCGACGTGCGTACACGGCCTCGCACGCGTCGCGTACGGCGTCCGCGCCCGGTTCCACGAGCCGCAGCCGTACGTCGTCCGTGCCCTCCGGCACCGTCAGCCGCACCCGGGACGTGTCGATCTCGGCGCGCAGTTGCTGGGTCGCGACGCCGTAGCCGAACCGGCCGTAGATGACCGGCTCGGACGCGGTGAGCACGGCGAGGGGCTCACCCCAGGACCGTACGTCGTCCAGTTGGCGCCGCATCATCGAGGTCAGCACACCGCGCCTGCGGTGCGTGGAGGCGACGCTCACCATCGTGACGCCGCCCGCCTTGACGGAGGCGCCGCCCGGGACGGTGACCCGGAAGCTGAACGCTCCCGCCGTGCCCACGCACTCCTCGCCGTCCCAGGCCCCGATGAACCGGTCGTGCTCCGTGAGGTCGCTCCACAGAGCCCGCTCCTCCGGAGATTCCGCGGCGCCGCCGAACGCGCGCTCCAGTTTCCCGTACCACTCGTCCCAGTCGTCCGGACGCAGCACGCGCAAGTCTGTCGTCATGTCTCCATGCCTACCAGGGCAATCCGGGATGAGCGACTGGATTTCTCCCGGCCCGGCGTTCTCCGGTCCGTGTCCGGTCGTACGCTCTCCGGGGGCCGGGCTTCTCTGTGACTTCCGTCCCCGGACGGGGGACAAGTGGGACCTCCCGTGCCAAGCACCTGGTCCGATGGATAGGGTCCCGAACTAATGGCAGCAGGACGAGAGCGGCGCGCGGAAGCCGATACGTTCGCGGCCCGGTTGAAGAAGCAGGTTCACCGGGTCCGCACCGGGCTGCGCAGATCCGCCGTCGACTACTTCCGCGGGGACGGCTCGGACTGGGTCGCGCTCGTCGGTCTGCTGCTGACGATTCCGGTGATCGCCTCCCTCACGCTCATGAACTCCGTGTGGTGCTCGCCGACGCTGCTGGTCCTGCCGATCGTCGCGGGCGGTCTGCTGCTGCGGCCGTCCAGCCTGCTCGGGCTGTACGCCGCGGCCGCCACCGCGCTGATCGTGGAGTCCATAGAGCTCGGGCCGTACACCGAGGGGCCGTCCCGGGTGACTCCGGGGACCGTGCTCGTCGTGGCCGCCTGTGGGTTCTTCGGCCTGCTGATCGCCCAGTTCAGAAGCCGGGTGGGGGTGCCTTGGCGGCGCGGCGGGACGATGCTGTTCGACCTGCGCGAGCGGATTCGCGTGCAGAGCAAGTTGCCGCCGCTGCCGGCGGGTTGGCACCGGGAGATGGCGCTGCGGCCGGCCGGAGGCCAGTCCTTCTCCGGTGACTTCGTCGTAGCGGCGCGGACGAACGGTGGGCGCACGCTCGAGGTGGTCCTGACGGATGTCTCCGGTAAGGGGATGGACGCTGGGTCGCGTGCGCTGCTTCTGTCCGGGGCGTTCGGGGGGCTGCTGGGTTCTCTGCCGCCGCACGCCTTCCTGCCCGCGGCGAACGGCTACTTGCTCCGCCAGGACTGGGACGAGGGTTTCGCGACATCGATCCACCTTGTCCTGGACCTCGACTCGGGTGACTACGAGCTCTTCTCTGCCGGGCATCCGCCCGGGCTCCAGCTCAGCGCGGGCAGTGGGCGCTGGGAGGAGAAGGTCGCGGAGGGGCCGTTGCTCGGGGTGTACGGCGGGGCTCAGTTCGACTCCGTGAAGGGCTCGTTGCGGCCGGGGGACGTTCTGATGCTCTTCACGGACGGTCTGGTGGAAACGTCGGACCGCGACATCGTCGAGGGCATCGACCGCCTCACCGGCGAAGCCGACCGATACGTGGCGGGCGGCTTCCACGGAGCCGCCTGGCACCTCATCGAGGCGGTGGCCAAGGACGTGAACGACGACCGGGCGCTGCTGTTGATCTGCCGCGAGGGTGCGACGACGGGGCCCGTCACGGTGTGACGGTTGCCTCCGGCGGTTGGGCGGTTGGTGGGTGCGGGTTGTGTTGGGCTGGTCGCGCAGTTCCCCGCGCCCCTGAGGTGTGTGGGGGGTCGGGGACGTGCCGGGACATCCGACCGCCGCTCTGAGGTGGTTGGGTTGGCCGGGAAGCGCGGCGCTCGGACGCCCCGGCACGGCCCCTCACGCCGACGGAAGGCTGCGGACGAGTGGGGCCAGAGGCCCCTTCCCATGGCTATCAGGATGTCTGCGTGTCCGATGGGCCCATTCCTCCGGCCTCACGGGCCGGCCGGAGGCCTGGGCACACTGCGGCTCATCGGCTCCACCCGCCGCCAGGTGATGCGCATGATCCGCTGGGAGACGCTTCTCGTCGCGCTCGCCGGCATCGTCCTCGGCACGACCATCGCGCTCGCCACCCTCGTCCCGATGATGAACGGCGGCCTGACGGGCCAGGCGCCGTACATACCCTCGCTGTTGTACGGCTCCTTCGCGACGGGCGTCCTGGCGCTCGGGCTGACGGTGGCGATGGTCCCGGCCCGGGCGGCGATAGGCGGCACACTCGACGCATGAGCGAGAACGACGCGCGTACGCCGCGTATGACCGAGAGCACGCCCCGGGAGACCGGGAACGCCCTGCTGAACCTCACCGAGATCGAATCCATCGCCCGCAACGCGCACGCCGCCCAGACCGACAAGGCGGGTCGGCCGTACGCCGAGCACCTCCGGGCCGTGGCGGACGGGGTGCGTGCCCGCGGCGGCGACGAGGAGCAGATCGCCGCCGCCTGGCTGCACGACGCCGTCGAGGACGACGCCGTCTCCGAGGAGTGGCTGCGCGAGGCCGCACTGACCCGGCGCACGAAGGACATCGTGCTGGCGCTCACCAAGCGGGCGGGCGAGCCCCCGGAGGCGTACGCAGGGCGCATTCTGGCCACTCCGGGCGCCCTGCTCGTGAAGGAGTCCGACCTGGCCCACAACGCGGATCCGGCGCGGCTGGCGGTCCTTGACGAGCCGACGAGGGCCCGGCTGACCCAGAAGTACGCACGGATGCGTGAACTCCTGGGCCTGAGCTAGGACTTGGTCCGCTTCCGGGCCAGCTCCGTGGCGTCCCGTCGGAACGCCCACTCCATCTTCGGCTCCATCGCGAAGCGGAACATGCGCTGGACGGGCGGGGTGCACAGCAGGGTGACGACTGTCGCCGCGACGAGCGTGACGAAGATCTCGCCGAGCGGCTTGTGCAGCCACGCGTAGTCCTCGTACCAGCCCCAGAAGCGGGAGCCCTTGGCGAGGAAGCCGTGCAACAGGTAGCCGTACAGCGTGCCCGCGCCGAGGACCGTGAACCACATCTTGCGGCGCGGCACCCACGAGAAGAAGCAGGCGGTGAGTACCAGCGAGCAGCCGAAGAGCGCGAGCGTCATCACGCCGCCGGCCCACCAGGGCGTACCCAACTCCTGGGCGCTGTCACGGTGGTAGAACCACGCGGACGTCATGCGTGGAGCCGCCCAGTACGCCACGACCACCGCGATCGCGAAGACCGGCACCGACAGGATCCGCACCTCGCGGCGCCGCATCAGCTGGAAGTGCTCGGGCTTCATGAAGAGGCCCACCACGAAGAACGGCAGGAACTGCAGGACGCGTTGGAGGTCCAGGTCGTCGCCGATGTCGGGCGAGACGGAGGCGAGGACCGCGATGGCGAGCGCGAGCGGCAGCGGCCAGCGCACGACCTTCCACAGCGGGACGGTCATCCGCCACACGAACAGCGCGACCAGGAACCAGGTGAGGTACCAGGGGTCGAGCAGGCTGATCGGGTGGGCCGGGTCGTCGTCACCCCACTTCTTGAAGAGGGAGTACGCGACCTCGAAGAGGACGTACGGCACGACGATGCCGGTGATCAGCCGCTGGAGCCGGTCGGCGCGCATGTCGAAACTGCGGGAGAAGTAGCCGGAGATGAGGATGAAGGCCGGCATGTGGAAGGTGTAGACGACCATGTAGAGCGCTTCTGCGGCGCGGCTGTGGTCGGTCAGCGGTTCCCAGGCGTGGCCCATCGCGACCAGCACGATGGCCAGGTACTTGGCGTTGTCGAAGAACGCGTCGCGCTGCTTGACGGGCTTGGCGCCGGGCGGGGCGGGGGCGGTGCCGGGCTGCTGGGTCTGCGGTGGTCGCGGGCTCGGCACTCCCTGCGCCGATGTCTGGGCCGGCGGGAGCGGAGACCTGTTGTGGCCGTGCGGACGGAGCGAGTTCGTCACAGACCCTCCCACCAGGAACTGGGGGAGACGATCCGGGACCTCGCTGCGCGTGCGGGGGACGTGGCAGCGTAGAACATCTGAGGCACCCTAGCGTTGACTGTGGGATTTCGTAAAACTCTTGAGGTGAATCCCACTTATCTCCCGTCGAGTACCCGGGATTTGGTGAAGTCGACATGGCGATGTTCATGCCGATCGACGTATCACGTGCGGGTGTTACGTCCGGATTCGTCGTGACTAAATGGTGCATAACATCCGCGGGCGACTCTGGTGAAATGTCCGGTTGATTCATCTTTAGTGACCCACTGACCAGCGTTGTTGATGTGCCTGTGGCAACAATTCGAATTACCTGCGAACAGGTTGTGTGGACACGGAAATGATCACCCTGAATTTCCGGTGCGAAGAGTGCTGGGAGGAGTGCTGGGAGGGGTGCCCCGAATTGCCGTGCGGGACCGGACTGTTCACGTCACTGTTCACCTCGGTGGCCGACGGATGCCTCACCCGCCGCATACGCCGGGCCTGTTGGTGGCACGATGGTTCTGGCGGGGGTGCGCGGGGTTGCACCTCCGGGCCGGGAGAGCGGACCGACCGAGGGTGTGATCAGTTGTGGCCATTTCGCTGTCAGTGGTGCTGCTGTTGGGGATCGTCCTAGTGGTGTTGATACGGGGTGGATCGATCAAAGGAGGGCCGGCGGTGGTCGCCGTGCTCTTCGGTTTCTTTCTTGCCTCCACAGGCATGGCGGACGACATCCAACGGTTCCTCAACTCGGTAGCGGAGACCATCAACTCGATCCAGTTCTGAGCCGATTCACCCGGTTCTGAGTGGGTTCACGCTCCCGGAGGCGGGGAGCGGGAGGCAAGCCCGTGCACGGGCGGTCACGCCGGCGCCCCCGAACTCGACGGCGCCCCCGATGAGTTGCTCCCGCTCGGACGGCGCGGTGCGGTCTTCGCGGTGGACGTACGGAGACTTTGACGGACCTACGCCCCCTCTCCCGAAGGCAGGCCCCGAAGACAGGCTCCCGACGGAAAGCCGGAGACGTGAACGCGAGGACCGTGAACCCAAGGACAACGAACCCCGCGCACTCCACGCGGCCCGCGACCCTCGCCTGGCAGCTGCGGGAGACCTGGCCGAGCCCGATCGGAACCGTCCGGTGGGACCGCCTCGGGCCCGAGGACGGCCCACCCGTGGTGCTGCTGCACGGCACACCCTTCTCCTCCTACGTCTGGCACGAGATCGCGCCCGCACTGGCCGCCGAGGGGTACCGGGTCCACGTCTGGGACATGCCCGGCTACGGCCGCTCCGCGAAGAGCGAAGGCCAGGACGTCTCGCTGAAGGCGCAGGGCGAGGTGTTCGCCGAACTCCTGGGCGTCTGGGGGCTGTCGAGGCCATCGGTGATCGCCCACGACTTCGGCGGCTGCGTCTCGCTGCGGGCGCATCTGCTGCACAAGGCCGAGTACCGGCGTCTCGCACTGGTCGACCCCGTCGCCCTGGCCCCCTGGGGCTCGCCCTTCTTCCGCCTGGTCGCCGAGCACGCCGATGTCTTCGAACGACTCCCCGCGGCGCTGCACGAGGCCCTGGTCCGCGAGTACGTGAGCTCCGCGAGTCACCGGGGACTACGGCCCGACATCCTGGACGAGCTGGTCGCTCCCTGGTCGGACGGGGCCGGACAAGCGGCCTTCTACCGCCAGATCGCCCAGGCCGACCAGCGCCACACGGACGAGATCCAGGACCTGTATCCCACGCTGAACCTGCCCGTCACCGTCTGCTGGGGCGCGGAGGACACCTGGATCCCGCCGGCCAAGGGCCAGGAACTGGCCTCCTTGATCCCAGGCGCCCGCCTCCGCACGATCCCGGACGCCGGCCACCTCGTACCCCTGGACGCCCCCGCCCAGCTGCTCGGCGCCCTGCTCACGTTCCTCGGCACCCCGCAAACGCCTCAGGGCCAGGCGGAGAACTGAATCTCCGACCTGGCCCTGATTCGTATGGAGCGGGCGACGGGAATCGAACCCGCGTAGCTAGTTTGGAAGATCGCGTATGCGGGTGGCGGCTGAGCTGGCGAAACGCTGACCTGCGTGTTCTCGGGACGGTCGCCGACGTTCCCCGCTGTTCCCCACCGGTCGCCGCTTGATCGGGCACGTTCGGGGCACGGCCTGCATCTGCCCCGTGTGATCTAGGACTCGCCTAATCCGGGGCACACATCATGCGATGTGCAGGCACGACAGGCTCGCTGGGCAGCGGATCGACTCCACGGACCCGTACGGCCACGATATCGGTGGTGAGGCGGGATGGGTCCGGGAGCCTCGTCAAACGCCACCTGAAGGGCTCTGGGACGTCTTTGGCGGGGAGTTCTACCGTGGCGAGGCTGACCCAACGGTCGTAGTTAGTCGGGTATATGCGGACCAACGCCCCACACTTGGGGCAAACCGGTGGCTCGAACCATGACACGTCGTCGGGGTCGGGCTCCGGCCTCGGGGCGGCTGTAGCTCCATCGGCTTCGGCCATCTCGTTGGCGAAGACGTTCCAGCATGTCTCGCAGAGTCTGCTCATGAGGTTGATCCGCCCGCGATCGCGCACGCTGGCCTCCCCGCACCGATGGCACAAGTACCGCTTGCGATCCCTTGTCGCCCCCATGTGTTCGAGTGTGAGCGAATCTGACCGGATCCCAGTAGGTCGCGATTTGGCCTTATTCGGCGGTCATGTGCACGCGACTATCAAGGTGCAGGGATGGGCTCGACCTGAGTTGGGGTCCTGAGGGACTACCCCTCGATGTGAACTGCGGCGGGAAGGTCGCTGAGGTCTCCCGACCTCATCACGGAGGCCTAGCGGTTTCGGACGGTTGCCGGTGGCTGCCCCTATCTGCCGCTTGCATGCCCTGCGATGCCTGCCGCGACTTCCAGGCCGCGACGATTGCGACATTACTCGCGAACGCTATGCATCTGGGTGGATACAGAAAATTACTAGGTCATCCTACTAAGGCGTCTCTTGTCAGCTTGAGTGACGTGGGGGACGCTAGTGATGCGAACACAACTTGATGATCGAGTAACTAGTCCACAGCGCAGAGGTGCGACTCGTCTGCAGATCGAGAAGCCCGGCGCACTCCGACGTCGACCGTGTCAAGGATCGGTCCTACATCGCCTGGAGCGCGGCGGGCTTCTGTGTTCAGCACATTGAAAGGGGGTGTCCCCCATGAGTGATCTGTTTCGGCAGGCGAGGCGAGCGTTCGAGTACGTGCTGGCGAGCTGGCCTCGAGCGCTTCGCCTCGCCTTCCTTCTCGCGGTGGGGGCCGTCGTGATCTACTTCGTCGGCCCGCAGATCTGTGACGTCATCGAGGCGACCAGTAAAAGCCTGGTCACCGACGTCGCAGAGGCCTACGTGAAGATCCACGATGCCCATCACCGCTCTTCATCCCGATAGTTACCGTGGAAACCCTCTCGAGGTCCGCCTCGGTCTGCCGGGAAGTTTGTCAACGTATCAAACGGTATAACCAGTACGTACCGTTAGGTATGCCCCGCATCGAAGGAAATATGCGACAAGGCTGACAAGCGGAACATTGGTCGTCAAACGGAAAGGGTCCTGCCGGGGCGGTGCTGGTTCAGGCCGCCCCCCGTCCCTTCGTCGGGAACGGCCCTCTACCCACCACTCTCCCCAAGCTTCCATCCCGTCCGCCGTCGACCCACACACCGTGGAGCGGGCGTGGTTCATGGCGTCCAGGTGGAGCGCGCCACTGTACGAACGACCTGGACGCCATGGGCCGCGTCTGCTCGGCTCTGCCTGGGTCGGCGGTGGTCGGGATGGAAGCTCCTCACGCACACCACTACGGGCCCGCGGTCGGGAACGGCGCCCCCTCCATCCCGGTGCCGGCCGATCCCCCGCCGGAGGCATCGCGTTGACCGTGGGCCGCGCAATGCGGTGATCGACTCATGGCCACCGGCCCTATCCACATGTGGGCGCGCGTCGGCGGCGGCAGCGCCGAGCGGGCCGAAGGCAGGAGCGCGGGCGCGGCCAGAGCCGGGAAGCGCGCCCGGCGGAGCGGAGCGCAGCCGGGGCTTGATGAGGTAGAGAAACCTGTAACAGGTCAGCTCACGCCGCAACGGTCGGCAAGATCCCGGAGCGTTTCGGGCACGCGGCGGCCAGACAGTTGGATGAGGTCGCGAATGACTTCGCGGGCTGAGTGGTGATCGCGGATCTGTTCCGGTGCGAGGGTCTCAGCCTCCAAGAGCGCTGCGGTCGCCTCGCCAACGTGTCGGCGTTGCGCATGCGCCCGTGCCACATCGAGCAGAAAGCGTGATTGGCGCTCGGTGGAGAGACCACTGGCGTCGACTTCTGCAGCGGTCTCCAACGCCAGTCCTGCATCCCCCAGCTCTACGGCCGTGCTCACTGAGTGGAGCTTGACGTTCGTGGGGCCGAACTCGGTGTCGAAGTCGTTCCGGTCCTCGCCCAAGCGCGTGGCAAGTTCCCCCGCTCGGCTGAGGTGAGTATGGGTTTGAGGCCTGTTGCCCTCGCGAGCATTGATCACGGCTAGCACGAGGTTCATGGCGCCGAGAAGCGACAGTTCCGCTGCAGAGCATGCGGGATTCTCTGCCCGAGGGCCCAAGACTTCGACCGCTGACTTCGCGGCTTGTTCAGCCTGGTCCATGTGCTGCTGCCGCATGAACGCATGAGCCATGCGAAAGAGGCTGGCCACCACCTCAAGAGGCTGGTCGGCCATCTCGGCTGCCTGCAAGGCCCGGTCTGCGGCTACCCATGCAGCATCAGCCTGGTCTTGCCGGGTAAAGCTGGCTGCCGCTGCCTGGTAACTGCGGGCCCTCAACGAGTGCAGTTCGACTCGATCGGCAGCTGGCGCATGGCGCACTGCAACTTCGATGTCGGGGAGCAACTTGACGAGATGGTCGCTCAAGGCTGCAAAGCTCGATGCGTGCACGTACTCCCAGGCTTGGTCAACAAGCCGACGAAACTCGGCGAGTGTGGGTGCGGGGGAACTCGGTCTGCGGTCGAACAGGCTGCCCAAGGCAGGGTGGCCCGTGAGCGCGACCCGTAGACCGTCTAGATCGTTGCTTTGCGGTTCAGGTGCGTCGTCGGCAGGATCAACCGGGGCAGGAGCGGTGTCGGGCCGAATATCCTGTGTCGAAACGCCCAGTGCGTCAGCGAGTGCTTGAATGATCGCGAAGCGTTCAACCGGCTGCACGCCGCGTTCAACTTGGGATACCCAGCTCTCAGATCGCCTCATGGCGGCGGCAAGGTCGGCTTGCGACATGCCTGCTGCCCGTCGCAGTCCTTTGATCCGCTGCCCAGTCGTAGGCGGCAGGGCATTCACTTCTCAGCTCCGTGCGGGTACTTCCCGGCGTACGGCTCAAGCCAATCCACGTCGGTCTTCTCGACGTACCGGGTTCGCTCGCTCAGGAACCGAACCGTGTGCGGCTGACGCTCATGCTCGTCGAACGCTGCTCGATCGGCGTAGATCTCGAAGAAGATCCGCTCGTTGGGAGCCCCCTCGACCTTGTGGCAGGCGTAGACCAGCGTCCCTGGCTCGTGCGCCCCGATTCCCGCTTCGGTCTCCTTCACCAGCGCGTCAAAAGCGTCGCCCATCCCTTCGCGCAGGGTGAATCGTACAAAAAGTGCGAAATTTCCCATAACTCCTCCTTCTTCTCGTCGCCAGTCTCGCAGAATCGGAGTTTTCCTGCTAGTCGCAACTTTTCTGTTGACCCGCAGAAAAACTGCGAGTAGCTTCGGGAGGGTCAGAGAACAACGCACCCCGGACTGCGTGCCATCCGCCAAGATCACAACGCAGTCCGGGGCTCATCCCACAAGGGGAGAACTCCATAATGCCGTCCTTCAAGATCGATGTTTCGACTGCTGTGGTGTTCGTGGCGACCGCGCCCGAACCGAAGATGGTCAACAAGAAGACTGGTGAGCGGGCCGTGGACCGGGAGACCAACGCGGGTCTGTCGACCGTGGGCCTGCTGGTCTCGGACGAGGGTGAGGGAAACCTCTACCAGGTGACCGTGCCGGAGACCGGCCTTCCCGAGGGCCTGACGCCGGGCATGCCGGTGCGGGTCATCGGCCTCAAGGCCCGTGACTGGGAGAACGAGTTCAACGGCCAGAAGCGCCACGGGATCTCGTTCCGCGCGGTCGCGATCACGGCGGGGGCCTGACCATGACGGACCTGGCGACCTGGCTGGAGGCCGGGGGATTGGCGGCCGGCGCCGGTGGCCTCGGCTACGCGAAGGTGCGTGCCCCGCGCGTGTACTGGTCGCTGGTCGGCCTGCCCGCCACCTGGGGCCGGTTCACCTGGACCTACTCGTCCACGATGGAGGTGTGCGGGCTGACGGTCCAGCCGTCCGGCTTCCGCGCCTTCGTCAAGCGCAACCTGGCCCGCAGCGAGGTCCGGCCGGTGCCGCCGAAGGTGCGCCGCGTCTTCCCGACGTCGACCGGCCTGCGGGTCACCCTCCGTCTCCCCGCCGGCCTGGAGCCCGCCGACCTCGCCGCATCGTCCGAGCGCTTGCGTCATGCCTGGGGCGTGCGGTCGGTGACCGTGGCGGAGACCAAGCCTGGGTATGTCGAGCTGAGGATGACCGGCTACGACGTCCTCAAGCGGGTCAAGATGCCGCGCAAGGCGCAGCCCCGTGACCTGGTCGTGCCGGTCGCGCTGCGGGAGGACGGCTCGGTGTTCGAGCGGGACTACCGCAAGGTTCCGATGGCGCTGACGTTGGGCGCGACGCTGTCCGGCAAGTCGATGTATCAGCGCAACCTGATCAAGGGTCTGGCGAAGCTGCCGGTCGGTTTGGTCGGTATCGACTGCAAGCGCGGTGTCGAGCACGGCCGGTACGCGCCTCGCCTGTCGGCGCTGGCCACCGATCCGGATGCCGCCGGGCGCCTGATAGACGCCCTGGTCGCAGAGATGGAAGAGCGCTTCGACCTGCTCGCCCTGTACGGCGTCTCGGACCTGTGGGAGCTGCCCGCCGAGGTCCGCCCGGTGCCGCTGATCGTGCTGATCGACGAGGTGGCGGAACTGTTCTTCGTGACCTCCAAGAAGGACGAGGCGGCGCGCGATCGCACCGTCATGCAACTGGTGCGTCTGGGCCAGATGGCCCGCTCGATCGGCGTCTACCTGGAGGTGTGCGGGCAGCGCTTCGGCTCCGATCTGGGCAAGGGCGCAACCGCCCTGCGTGCTCAGCTCACCGGCCGTGTCGTGCACCGTGTCAACGACAAGCAGACCGCCGACATGGGGCTCGGTGACATCGCCCCGGACGCCGTGGTCGCCGTGACCGCGATCGCCCCGGACCGTCCCGGGGTGGCGGTGGCCGGCGATACCTCGGGCGGCTGGTCCCGTATCCGTACCCCGGAGACCACTGCGGACGAAGCGGCTGCGGTGTGCCGGGAGTTCGCCTACCTGACGCCGGAGTTGCCGTTCCTGGCGCCGTTCCGGCCGGTCGACCGGATGGTCCCGCCGATGCCCGCCGCACCGCCGCTCGTGGTCCCGCAGCCGGCAACTGAGTAATCCCCCGCTTTCCCGGTCGGTGTGACCGCCTCGCGCCAGGTCCCTACCCCGCCCATGTCTGAAACCTGGGAGGACACCATGCCCGACAAGCAGTGGTTCGAGCTCGACCCGGCCGAACGGGACGACGTCAACCGGCTCGGCTATCTGTACGAGGGTCTGCGCAATCACCTGCACTTCCACCCCGCCATGGACGCCTTCGTCACGGTCCTGGTCGGCGCTGTTGAGGCCGAGTTCGTCCACCGGGCGGCCGGCATCTACCCACCGCCCGGCCACGGCTACCCCGCCCTCGACCCCGAGGGCCCCGAGTACCCCGGCCAGGGGTGGTGACCATGGCCGCACGCAAGACCACCCCGCCCCGCAAGCCCGCCGCCGCGAAGCCCGCGCCGTGCGGACCGTGCAACGGCACCGGCGAGGTCGCCCGCACGGTCCGGGTCGGCCGCAAGCAACGCGTCGTCGGTCAACAGTCCGGCCTGTGCCTGACCTGCCTGGGCACCGGCGAAGCCCCCACCGACTGAACCCGCCACGACCGGGCGGCCGGACATCTGGTCCCCGCCCCGTCGTCGGCCCAACTCCGCGAAGGAGGTGAGGACATGAACCGCTCGATCCGCGTTGATGCCGTGCTCATACAGGCGGTCATCGCCGGCGCGCTGTCCTTCGCCCACCTGCATGACCTGGCCGAAGCCGCCGGACAGACCGGCTGGAAGGCCTGGGCCTACCCCGTCTCGGTCGACCTGCTGCTTGTCGCTGCCTGGCGTCGGCTGCGCACGGCCCGCCGGGACCGGTCCGCCTGGACCTGGTTCGTGATCGCGCTGGTCGCCTCACTCGGCGCCAACGTCGCCACGGCCGGACTTCTCGACCTGGAGCACGTGCCCGCCTGGCTGCGCATCCTCGTCGCCGGCTGGCCCGCGCTCGCTTTCCTCGGCGGCACGCTGCTGGTGCACTCACCGGCCGAGGACACGCCCCCCGTCAAGGCGCCTGCACAGGCTGTGGATGAACCCGCCGTGACTGAGGTCGACATGCGCCGCGAAACGCCCGCTCCGCCTCCGGCCCCGGAACTGTCGGCCGCGACGCCCGAACCCGCTGCACCTGCCCTCACGGTGCCGGCCGCGCTCCTGGACCACGCCCGACAGATCGCCGACACCCACCGAGCTACGACCGGCTCCCCGATGCCCGCCGAGGCCCTGTCCGCCCGGCTCGGACTGCCCGCTCCGATGACCAACGCGATCGCCGCACAACTCCAACTCACCTGAGGAGAAAGGAAGTTCAGCCGATGACCTGGTCCACCTTCACCCGTCCGTCCGACTTCGTGGACGCGGCTCGCGAGATGGCCGACTCCGGCCGTCACACCCTGGCCCACCTGCTCGCCGAGGAAGCCGCCGACCGCACCCCGGACCCCGAGGAAGCCGCCCGCATCCGTGCCGAGTTCCCCGGCCCCAGCCTCCGACAGGAGGGCTGACCATGCCCCGCCCGAACCGCTTCTACGACGTGCTCCGCATCGGGCCCGTCAAGGTCGGCTCGTTCAACAACGGACGCGGCCAGACCAAGCACGCCGCCGCATGCACCGCCCCGAACTGCGGCTTCTCCACCGAGCACAGCAACCGCTCGGCCGCCGAACTCGCCGCCCGCACCCACCACTGCACGGTCTGAGGAGGGCTATCCCATGCAGTTGCCCGACGAACAGTTCCGCGCCGGTCACATCCCGACTGAGCTGTACCGGCAGATCCCGCCCGGCACCGACGTCCGCAAAGTTGTGATCGTGCAGGAAGCGCCCCGTTCCTACAAAGGCCCGATTCTGCTGACCTTCGCCATCGCGGCTGCTTCCGTGGTCGTGCTGTTGGTGATCGCCTTCGTCATCCAGATCATCGCCGCATCGGTCATCGCCGTTCTGTCGGCGAGCTGCGGCATCGGCTACACGCTCAACCGCACCGGCAAGAAGGGGGCGTTACCCCGCCCGACCGCAAAGGGGCGCTTGCCTCGCCGGCGCCCGACGCGCTCTCGGCCTGTCCGGTCCAAGAGCCGCGGCTTCAAGTAATGCCCTCCGGGGCGGCCTCTACCGCCAAGTATCCGCCGCCCCGGACGGCCTCAACCCATTCCCGATCTTTCGACCTGAAAGGGCTCACTCATCATGCCTCAGCACGCCTCGAACACGCCCGTCTGCCACGACTGCGACGGCTTCGCCACCGCCGCCATCACCACCGGCACCCGCAACCGCGACGGCTCCCGCACCACCCTCCGCGTCACCTGCCCCGCTTGCCAGGGCACCGGCGTGACCCGCCTCGTGCGCAAGCAGGAGGTGAGCGTCTGATGCCCCGCCGCTGGAGCCTCGGCGTCGACCGCATCCACTCGGATGGACTCGACGGCGACTACGACGAACTCAAGAAGACCGTCAAAGCCCACCAATTGCACGACGGTGACGCGAAGTTGCCCCGCCCCAGTGGCCGGTCCAAGAACCAGTCCGGACCGTCCAGCAGCAACGCCAGTACCCCGCAAAAGCGCCGCTGGGGCCGGTGATCGTGATGGCTCTCCTGAACTGGCGCTCTGCCGAGCACTACGACCACACCGGCGACCAGCCGTGCGTGATCTGCGCCAAGCCCACCCCGTTGCGCTCCGACCGTGGCAAGCCCGTCCACAAGGTCTGCGCCGAGGACTGGATCGACCGCCACCCGCCGAAGGAGGACGACCACCAGTGACCGACACCGCCACCATGGCGGGTCTCGACCCGGCCACCCTCAGCGACGTGTTGAGGGTGGCCGGCGCCGACGACTTCGACCGCTGGCACGAGCAGACTCGTCGTACCGGCGGCTGCGCCGACCCGATCCGCCTCATCGGTGGAACCAAGACCGTCGACCCGACGACCAAGACTGTGCTGCACGCCTACACGACGGAGCATGAGCCGGGTGGCATGCTCCGCATCGCCTGCGGCAACCGGCGTGCCTCGCGCTGCCCGGCCTGCGCCTGGACCTACGCCGGAGACACCTACCACCTGATCCGCGCCGGACTCACCGGCGACCCCGCCAAGGGCACCCCGCACACCGTGCGCGAGCACTCTCGGGTCTTCGCCACCCTCACCGCCCCCTCGTTCGGCCCCGTCCACAACCGACCCGGCACCCGGCCCTGCCGCTGCGGCATCCGCCATGCCGACGACGCGCCGGAACTCGGCACCCCGCTCGACCCGGCCACGTACGACTACGCGGGCGCGGTGCTGTGGAACAACCACGCCTCCGATCTGTGGCGCTACTTCACGATCTACCTCCGCCGCGAGATCGCCAGACGGGCCGGGCTCACCCAGAAAGCCGCCCGTGAACAGTCCCGGCTGTCCTTCGGCAAGGTCGCCGAGTACCAGAAGCGCGGAGCCGTCCACTTCCACGCGGTGATCCGCTTCGACGGACCGGACGGGCCCGACTCCCCGCCCCCGGCCTGGGCAACCCTCGACTTGCTCACCGACGCCATTCATGCCGCCGCCGGCCGCGTCGCGGTCGACGTGCCTCCGGCCGGTGACCAGCCTGCCCGCAAGCTGCGCTGGGGCACGCAGCTCGACGTGCAGCCGATCGGCGCGTTCGGCCACGGCGAGGAGATCACCGAGCAGGCGGTTGCCTCCTACGTCGCCAAGTACGCCACCAAGGCGGCCGAGACCACCGGCACCGTGGACCGCCGGATCGGCAACAAGGAAGCGCTTGTCCTGCTCGGCGTTCCCGACCACCCCCGCCGGCTGATCGAAGCCTGCCTCGACCTCCACGCCGACTACCCGGAACGCAAGCTGCGGGACTGGGCTCACATGCTCGGCTTCCGGGGGCACTTCTCGACCAAGTCCCGCCGCTACTCGACCACCCTCGGTGCCCTCCGACAGGTCCGCGCCGACTACCGCTCAGCCCAGCAACGCGCCGCGCTCGGCCTGCCCGACCCCGACGACACCCCGGAGGCAACCACGCTCACCCTCGCCCACTGGACCTACGCCGGCCACGGCCACACCCCCGGCGAATCCTGGCTCGCCGCCAACATCCGCCGGGACATCCAACTCAACCGCGAAATCGCACGTGAAGAGCTGCTCGACGACTCAGGGGAGGTATGAACATGGCCGATCGCCTGCTGAACGTGGCTGAGGTCGCCGAACGGCTCGGCACCTGGGAGGAGAGCGGGGAACGCTTCCCGCGCCGCCTGATCGAAGAGCGCCGGATCGCCTTCGTCAAGGTCGGCCGGTACGTCCGCATCCGGGAGAGCGTCGTAGAGGACTACATCGCGGCCAACACGGTGCAGCCGCGCCGGCGTGGCGCCGTCCTTCGGGGGGTGGCTGCCTGATGGCCAGCAAGCGCCGACAGTTCGGCCGCGTCCGCAAGCTCCCCTCCGGCCGCTACCAGGCTCGCTACGTGGGCCCTGACGGACTGCTCCGGCCTGCGCCCGAGACGTTCCGCACCAAGAAAGACGCGGATGACTGGCTTGCCGACAAGCAGACCGAGGTGCGCCGTGGCGACTGGCACGACCCGGACGCCGGGAAGGTGCCGTTCGGTCCGTACGCCGCCGCCTGGATCAGGGAACGCGAACTGACCACCACCACACGGCAGTTGTACGGCTCGCTCCTGAAGCACCACCTTGAGCCAACCTTCGGGACGATCAACGTCGCCGAGATCTCGCCCCCGCTCGTGCGGCGCTGGCGGGCCGACAAGCTCGCGTCCGGCACCGGGCCGACGACGGTCGCCAAGGCGTACGCCCTGCTGCGCGCCATCATGGGGACCGCCGTGGCCGACCAGATGATCAGGCGCAACCCGTGCACGATCAAGGGTGCGAGCACCGTGCACACCCCCGAGCGGCCAACCGCCACCGTGCACGAGGTCTACGCCCTGGCCGACGCGATCCAGCCCCGCCACCGGGCACTCGTCCTCATGGCCGGGTTCCTCGGCCTGCGCTGGGGCGAACTGATCGGCCTACACCGCCGGGACGTCGACCTCGACCGGGGCGCCGTACGCGTCCGGCGAGCGGTCGCCGAACTGTTCAACGGGCAGCGTGAGATCAAGGCGCCCAAGAGCGCTGCGGGCAAGCGCACCGTTGCGATCCCGGCCGCGATCATCCCGGACATCCGTGACCACCTGAAGCGGTATGCCGAACCGGGGGCCGATGGCCGCGTCTTCGTCGGCGCCAAGGGCGCGACTCCGCGCCGGAACCACTTCAACCGGCTGTGGCGCAAGGCCTGCCAGGATGCCGCGATCAAGGGCCTGCACTTCCATGATCTTCGGCACACGGGCAACACCCTCGCCGCGTCGACCGGCGCGAGCACGCGGGAGTTGATGTCCCGCATGGGCCACAGCACCGCCCGCGCGGCGCTGATCTATCAGCACGCGAGCGCCGACCGTGACCGGCTGATCGCCGACGCGGTGAGCGGTCTGGTCAACAAGGACCGGAAGAAGACCCGGAAGGCCAAGAAGAAACAAGATCGAAAGCCCAAGGGGCACGCGGGGGACACGGCGGACTGAACGGAGCCGCCGGAAACGATCAGGGCCAGGCAGAGGATCGAACCTCTGACCTGGCCCTGATTCGTATGGAGCGGGCGACGGGAATCGAACCCGCGTAGCTAGTTTGGAAGACTAGGGCTCTACCATTGAGCTACGCCCGCACAGGGTGCGCCGCAGGTCAGTGACGCGCGGCACGGGAGCATCGTAGCGGGTCGCACCCCCGCGCCGCACACCCCGTTCCGATGCGCGTCCCCGTGCGCGGGAACGCGCTGCGAAATGCGGGAGCCGCACTGCCTGCGGGCATGTACCCTACGTGTCGCACCAGACGGGGTGTGGCGCAGCTTGGTAGCGCGTCCGCTTTGGGAGCGGAAGGCCGTGGGTTCAAATCCCGCCACCCCGACCATCGTGCCGACCACCGTGTCGGCCGCTGTGCCGGACCATCGGCAAGATCACCTTTTGGGGCGTGTACCACCTGCGGCTAGTATGCAAACTGCGCGCCCGTATGTCTGCACTGTTACGTCTCTCAGGGCCGCGAATCCGCTGAGGCTCCGCCGCACCCGGCAGAGAACGTCAGCAGAACCCCAAGAAGTCAGCCCCCAAGGAGACCGAACCGTGAAGAGCGCCGTGGAGACCCTGAACCCGACTCGGGTTCGGCTCAGCATTGAGGTGCCCTTCGAGGAGCTCAAGGACAGCCTCGACGCGGCGTACAAGAAGATCAACCAGCAGGTCACGGTGAAGGGGTTCCGGAAGGGCAAGATTCCGGCCCGTGTCATCGACCAGCGGTTCGGTCGCGGCGCCGTGCTCGAAGAGGCCGTCAACGACGCGCTCCCGAAGTTCTACACCGACGCGGTCAACGAGGCTGAGCTGAACGTCCTCGGCCAGCCCGAGGTCGACATCACCGAGCTGAAGGACGGCGAGACGCTGAACTTCACCGCCGAGGTCGACGTCCGCCCGACCATCGAGATCCCGGACTACTCCGGCATCGAGGTCGAGGTCGACGCGGTCGAGGTCGGCGAGGAGGACATCGACAAGGCCGTCGAGGAGCTGCGCGAGCGCTTCGCGTCGACCGCGCCGGTCGAGCGTGCCGCCGAGGACGGCGATGTCGTCACGATCGACCTGGAGGCCAAGGTCGACGGCGAGATCCTCGAGGACGGTGTCGCGAGCGGTGTCTCGTACACCATCGGGTCGGGCGAACTGCTCGAAGGCGTCGACGACGCCGTGACGGGCCTGGAGGCCGGTGGCGAGGCCACCTTCACCTCCGAGCTCAAGGGCGGCACGGCAGCCGGCAAGGAGGCCGAGGTCACCGTCAAGGTCACCCAGGTCGCCAAGCGTGAGCTGCCCGAGCTGGACGACGACTTCGCTCAGCTCGCGTCCGAGTTCGACACCCTCGAGGAGCTCAGGGCGGACAGCCGCAAGCGCCTCGAGAACATGAAGCAGTACGACCAGGCCACCCAGGCGCAGGAGCGGGTCCTGGAGAAGCTGCTCGAGCTCGTCGAGGTGCCCGTCCCCGAGAAGCTCCTCGAGGACGAGATCAACACCCGCAAGCACAACCTCGAGCACCACCAGCTCGGCCAGATGGGCATCGACCTCCCGAAGTACCTGGAGATCCAGGGCAAGACCGAGGAAGAGTTCGACACCGAGACCAAGGAAGCCGCGGTCAAGGGCATCAAGACCCAGTTCGTCCTGGACGAGCTGGTCAACAAGGAGAAGCTGAACGTCAACCAGGAGGAGCTCACCGAGCACCTCATGCGGCGCGCTGCCTCCTCCGGCATGTCCCCCGACCAGTTCGCCCAGGCGGTCGTCGAGGGCGGCCAGGTCCCGATGCTGGTCGGCGAGGTCGCTCGCGGCAAGGCCCTTGCCGCGGTCGTCGAGGCCGCCACCGTCAAGGACACGAACGGCGAGCTCGTGGACCTGGACGACGAGGAGGAGGACGAGACGGCGGAGACCGTCGAGGCCGCCTCCGAGTCCACGGACGGCCCCGCCGAGGAAGCGGCTGAGGAGGCCACCGAGGCCACCGACGCCGTCGAGGCGAAGCCCGAGGCCTGATCCGCCCCGCTTGTACGCCTCGATGGGCTCCCGGGACCTGTGTGTCCCGGGAGCCCATCGGGCTTTTGGTTTTGAGGGGCGAGGGGGGGGGGGGTGGGAAACCACCCCCAACAACACCCACCATGAACAGACCGCGGCAGACGCGCCTGCGGCCCGTGGGGGCTGAGCGCGCAGTTCCCCGCGCCTCTCACCAGCGGGGCGGAGCCCGACGAATTCCCTGCTCGACCCAGCGGAGCGCATGCGCTCACAGCGAACAGTTCCCTCTGCGGGATTCCCCGGAGGGACCCGCGCGTTAGGGTCCATGAGTACGAGGGCAGGGGAGTCCCCGGAGCCGTCCGACACGGCCGCACACGGGGTCCCACGCCCCAGTAGAAGACGTGAGACGGCCCGGCGCCGTCGTAAGACGAGCAGGTGGATACGTGACGAATCTGATGCCCACAGCCGCCGGCGACCCCATCGGTGGTGGCCTCGGCGACCAGGTCTACAACCGGCTGCTCGGCGAGCGGATCATCTTCCTCGGCCAGGCGGTCGACGATGACATCGCCAACAAGATCACGGCGCAGCTGCTGCTCCTTGCCTCCGATCCGGACAAGGACATTTACCTCTACATCAACAGCCCCGGCGGCTCGATCACCGCCGGCATGGCGATCTACGACACCATGCAGTACATCAAGAACGACGTGGTGACGATCGCCATGGGCATGGCGGCCTCGATGGGCCAGTTCCTGCTCAGCGCCGGCACCCCCGGCAAGCGGTTCGCGCTGCCGAACGCCGAGATCCTGATCCACCAGCCCTCGGCCGGCCTCGCCGGCTCCGCGTCGGACATCAAGATCCACGCCGAGCGGCTGCTGCACACCAAGAAGCGGATGGCGGAGCTGACCTCGTTCCACACCGGCCAGACCGTGGAGCAGATCACCCGCGACTCGGACCGTGACCGCTGGTTCGACCCGATCGAGGCCAAGGAGTACGGCCTCATCGACGACATCATGCCCACCGCTGCCGGAATGCCGGGCGGCGGCGGTACCGGAGCGGCGTAGACCGGTTCCGCGCCGACCGAGCGTCGGCGCAGTACCGGCACAGGCGTCGGCGTAGACCGACACCCAGCCCTTCCGAGCCCCCAGCCGACCGCCTCAGCCCTTATCAGGCTCTCCAGGAGACACAGTGAACGACTTCCCCGGCAGCGGCCTCTACGCCCGCACAGAGGCCGAATACACAGGCCCTCGCGCGGAGTCCCGCTACGTCATCCCGCGCTTCGTCGAGCGCACCTCGCAGGGTGTCCGTGAGTACGACCCGTACGCGAAGCTGTTCGAGGAGCGCGTGATCTTCCTCGGCGTGCAGATCGACGACGCCTCCGCCAACGACGTCATGGCGCAGCTGCTGTGCCTGGAGTCGATGGACCCCGACCGTGACATCTCGGTCTACATCAACAGCCCCGGTGGCTCCTTCACGGCACTCACGGCCATTTACGACACGATGCAGTTCGTGAAGCCGGATGTCCAGACGGTCTGCATGGGGCAGGCCGCCTCGGCCGCCGCGATCCTGCTGGCCGCCGGTACACCGGGCAAGCGCATGGCGCTGCCCAACGCGCGCGTGCTGATCCACCAGCCGTACAGTGAGACCGGTCGCGGTCAGGTCTCCGACCTCGAGATCGCGGCGAACGAGATCCTCCGGATGCGTGCCCAGCTCGAGGACATGCTGGCCAAGCACTCCACGACGCCGATCGAGAAGATCCGCGAGGACATCGAGCGCGACAAGATCCTCACGGCCGAGGACGCGCTCGCGTACGGCCTGATCGACCAGATCATCTCGACCCGGAAGATGAACAACGCAGTCGTCGCGTGACGTATACGTGAGGGATCGCTGTATCGTCTGCCGCTCCTTGACGCGGTTCACGACAAAGTGAACCGCGCCAAGGGGGGCCCGAACGAGGGGCTCGGCAAGGTACCGTCGGACATAAGGCAGCACCAGGAGCCGCTGGACCTAGGCGTCTCCCAGGCGAAGGGGAAGCACACCGTGGCACGCATCGGTGACGGCGGCGATCTGCTCAAGTGCTCGTTCTGTGGCAAGAGCCAGAAGCAGGTCAAGAAGCTCATCGCAGGCCCTGGTGTGTACATCTGCGACGAGTGCATCGACCTCTGCAACGAGATCATCGAGGAAGAGCTCGCGGAAACGAGCGAGGTCCGCTGGGAGGAACTCCCGAAACCTCGCGAGATCTACGAGTTCCTCGAGGGGTACGTCGTGGGCCAGGAGTCCGCCAAGAAGGCGCTCTCGGTCGCGGTCTACAACCACTACAAGCGGGTCCAGGCCGGCGAGAACAGCGCGGGCCAGAACCGCGAGGACGCCATCGAGTTGGCGAAGTCCAACATCCTGCTGCTGGGCCCGACGGGCTCCGGCAAGACACTCCTGGCGCAGACGCTGGCCCGCATGCTGAACGTTCCGTTCGCCATCGCGGACGCGACGGCGCTGACGGAGGCGGGGTATGTCGGCGAGGACGTCGAGAACATCCTGCTGAAGCTGATCCAGGCGGCGGACTACGACGTCAAGAAGGCCGAGACCGGGATCATCTACATCGACGAGATCGACAAGGTGGCTCGTAAGAGCGAAAACCCGTCGATCACGCGTGACGTGTCCGGCGAGGGCGTCCAGCAGGCCCTGTTGAAGATCCTGGAGGGCACGACGGCCTCCGTCCCGCCGCAGGGCGGGCGCAAGCACCCCCACCAGGAGTTCATCCAGATCGACACGACGAACGTGTTGTTCATCGTGGGCGGCGCCTTCGCGGGCCTGGAGAAGCTCGTCGAGTCCCGTGCGGGTGCCAAGGGCATCGGCTTCGGCGCGACGATCCGCTCCAAGAAGGAGCTGGAGGCGAAGGACCGCTTCGAGGACGTCATGCCCGAGGACCTGGTGAAGTTCGGCATGATCCCCGAGTTCATCGGTCGCCTCCCCGTCATCACGAGCGTGCACAACCTGGACCGCGAAGCCCTCCTCCAGATCCTGGTCGAGCCCCGCAACGCGCTCGTGAAGCAGTACCAGCGACTCTTCGAACTCGACGGCGTGGAGCTGGACTTCGAGCGCGAGGCCCTCGAAGCCATCGCCGACCAGGCCATCCTCCGCCAGACCGGCGCGCGCGGCCTGCGCGCCATCATGGAAGAGGTCCTGCAGGCGGTGATGTACGAGGTTCCGTCCCGCAAGGACGTGGCCCGCGTCGTCATCACGGCGGACGTCGTCCGCTCGAACGTGAACCCGACACTGATTCCGCGGGACGCCCGCGGGCGCGGACCGGGGGAACAGAAGACGGCGTAGACGGTACGCAGACGAGGAAGGGGCCCCGGTCAACTGACCGGGGCCCCTTCGCTGTTGAGACTGTTCAGACCGGCGACCGGTGAGACGTACGGTCAGATCTTGACGCGGACTTCCTTGCGGAACTTGGCCGTCAGATCGGCGGCCCCTGTGACGTCGGCGGCCTTGCCCGCCATGGCGTCGGCCAGGTCCAGGTTGATGACGATGCCGAGCGTGCTGTGGTCACCCCAGATGCACACCGGCAGGTTGATCTCGGTGGGGCCGGAGGCCGGGTCGCCCGCCGAGGCGTCGTCGTTCTTGACCTTGGTCACCTGGCACTTCAGGACCGCGCCGTCCAGGCCGCTGGGCGTGTAGCTCTTCGGGCTGCCGACGACCTGACCCTCGTCCGGGTCCTTCTCGGCTTCTTCCTTCATGGTGGCGAACATGGCGTCGACGACCTTCTCCGGGTCGTCGATCTCGCCGTAGACGCCCATGAAGTTGATCATCTGCATGGCCAGCGGGTTGCTCTCGTCCCCGGCCTGGTAGTCCGAGCTGACATCCTTGGCGCCCTTGACACCGTGCTTCTCGGCTTCCTTGAGATCGCTCTCGTTGAAACCGCCGCTGCCGGCACTTTCGCCCTTCTTGTAGTCGGTGAGCACCGTCGCCGGAGTCGTCAGCTTGTGCGGGCCGTCGTCCTTGACTCCGCCGGAACCGGCGCTGTCGCTGCCACTGCCGGTCCCGATGACGAGGTACGCCCCGACAGCGATCGCGGCCACGACCGCCACCGCGCCGATGACCAGGCCCGTCTTCTTCTTGCCGCCGCCGGGAGCCGGGGGCATCGGGGCGCCGTAGGGAGCGCCGGGGGGCTGCTGGCCGTACGGCGGCTGCTGGCCGTAGCCGGGCTGCTGGGGCGGGACGCCGGGAGGGGCCTGCTGGGGGTACCCGTAGCCGGGCTGCTGCGGGGGCTGCTGCTGCGGGTAGCCGTAGCCGGGCTGGCCGGGCTGGGGGGCCTGCGGCGGCTGGCCGTAAGGACCCGGCTGACCGTACGGTCCAGGCTGCTGGGGCTGCCCGCCGTACGGGCCCGGCTGGTTGTAGCTCATTACTGGGTTCCCCTCCAGAAACTTATGTGTTCCGAACATCCTGTCCCAAGCGGCGGCCGCACGGCGCATCGGGACCGCACTGTTACCGAGGAATCCCGTTTCGGGACGGACGCGTGACACCCCTAAACTGAGCCCGTGACCGAGAACGCTCAGCAGCAGCCAACAGCGCCCACTCCCGAACTGCCGACCCAGTACGCGCCGGCCGAGGTAGAGGGGACGCTGTACGAGCGCTGGGTGGAACGGGGTTACTTCGCCGCCGACGCGAAGAGCGAGAAGCCGCCGTACACCATCGTCATCCCGCCGCCGAACGTCACGGGCTCGCTTCACCTCGGGCACGCCTTCCAGCACACGCTGATGGACGCGCTGACGCGTCGTAAGCGCATGCAGGGGTTCGAGGCGCTGTGGCTGCCGGGCATGGACCACGCCGGTATCGCCACGCAGAACAAGGTCGAGCAGCAGTTGGCGGAAGAGGGCAAGTCCCGCCAGGACCTGGGGCGCGAGGAGTTCGTCGAGCGCGTCTGGCAGTGGAAGGAAGAGTACGGCGGCAGGATCCTCGGGCAGATGCGGCGGCTCGGGGACGGGGTGGACTGGTCGCGTGAGCGGTTCACCATGGACGAGGGGCTCTCCGAAGCCGTCCTCACCATCTTCAAGAAGCTGTACGACGACGAGCTGATCTACCGCGCCGAGCGGATCATCAACTGGTGTCCCCGCTGTCTGACGGCCATCTCGGACATCGAGGTGGAGTACCAGGACGACGACGGCGAGCTCGTCTCCATCAAGTACGGGGAGGGCGACGAGACGCTCGTCGTCGCGACCACCCGTGCCGAGACGATGCTCGGTGACACCGCCGTCGCCGTTCACCCCGACGACGAGCGCTACCGGCATCTCATCGGCAAGCGCATCAAGCTCCCGCTGACGGACCGTACGATCCCCGTCGTCGCGGACACGCACGTCGACCCGGAGTTCGGCACGGGTGCCGTCAAGGTCACCCCCGCCCACGACCCGAACGACTTCGAGATCGGCCAGCGCCACGGCCTCGAGTCGATGACCGTGATGGACGAGCGCGGTGTCATCACCGTGCACGGCCCGTTCCAGGGACTCGACCGCTTCGAAGCCCGCTCCACCATCGTCGCGGCCCTGCGCGAACAGGGCCGGGTCGTCGCCGAGAAGCGCCCGTACGTGCACTCCGTCGGCCACTGCTCGCGTTGCAAGACCACCGTCGAGCCGCGGCTGTCCATGCAGTGGTGGGTCAAGGTCGCCCCGCTCGCGAAGGCCGCCGGTGACGCGGTCCGTGACGGGCGGGTGGAGATCCACCCGAAGGAGATGTCGAGGCGCTACTTCGACTGGGTCGACAACATGCACGACTGGTGCATCTCGCGCCAGCTGTGGTGGGGCCACCGGATCCCCGTCTGGTACGGGCCGGACGGCGAGGTCGTCTGCGTCGGTCCGAACGAGGAGCCGCCGGGTACCGAGGCCGAGGGCTGGACCCAGGAGTCCGACGTCCTCGACACCTGGTTCTCCTCCGGGCTTTGGCCGTTCTCCACGCTCGGCTGGCCTGAGCGCACCCCGGACCTCGAGAAGTTCTACTCGACCGACGTCCTGCTCACCGGCCACGACATCATCTTCTTCTGGGTCGCCCGGATGATGATGTTCGGTCTGTACGCGATGGACGGTGAGGCCCCGTTCAAGACCATCGCCCTGACCGGCCTTGTCCGCGACGAGCACGGCAAGAAGATGTCCAAGTCCAACCCCAACTCGGTGGACCCGCTGGACTGGATGGACGCGTACGGCGCCGACGCCGTCCGCTTCACCCTCGCCCGTGGCGCCAACCCGGGCGCGGACGTGCCGATCGGCGAGGACTGGGTCCAGGCGTCCCGTAACTTCGCCAACAAGATCTGGAACGCGACCCGCTTCGCGCTGATGAACGGCGCGACGGTCGAGGGACCGCTCCCGGACCCGTCCGAGATGTCGGCGACGGACCGGTGGATCCTGTCCCGCCTCAACAAGACCGTCGCTCAAGTCGACGCGTTCTACGAGGACTTCCAGTTCGCGAAGCTCTCCGACGCGCTGTTCCACTTCGCGTGGGACGAGGTCTTCGACTGGTACGTCGAGCTGTCCAAGACGACGTTCATCGCGGGCGGGCCGGCGGCCGAGGTCAGCAAGCGCGTCCTGGGCGAGGTCCTGGACGTCACGCTGAAGCTGCTGCACCCGGTGGTCCCCTTCGTCACGGAGACGCTGTGGACGACGCTCACGGGCGGCGAGTCCCTCGTGATCGCCGAGTGGCCCACCGACAACGGCTTCCGCGACGCCGGCGCCGAGCGGGAGATCGAGACGCTCCAGCAGGTCATCACGGAGGTCCGTCGCTTCCGTGCCGACCAGGGGTTGCAGCCCGGCCAGCGCGTCCCGGCCCGGCTCACCCTCGACGGGACCGCCCTGGCCCCGCACGAGGCGGCCATCCGCCAACTGCTGCGCCTCCAGCCGGAGGGCGACGCCTTCACGGCCACGGCGACCCTGCCGGTCGCGGGCGCGCAGGTCGCGCTCGACCTCTCCGGCACGATCGACGTGGCGGCCGAACGCAAGCGCCTCGCGAAGGACCTCGCCGCGGCCGAGAAGGAGAAGGCCCAGGCGAACGCCAAGCTCGGCAACGAGGCGTTCCTGGCCAAGGCCCCGGACCACGTCGTGGAGAAGATCCGCACGCGGCTAGCCAAGGCGGACGAGGACATCGCCCGCATCAAGGCCCAGCTGGACAGCCTGCCGGAGGCGTAGAGGTACCGGTACGGGTAGGGGTATGCGCAGTCGTTCGTACGTGGCCGAGGGCCCCGGAGCCGAGTACGGTTCCGGGGCCCTCGGCGTAGGTGTGCGGCACCCGGCACCCGCGTTCAAGCTCCTGTCGGTGGTCCTCCGTAGACTGGGTGTGTGAGTGAGCTCCCGCACGACAGCAGTGAGTCCGACCCGTTCGACGAGATCGTCGGAGCGGAGACGGAGCGCGATCCCGACCTGGCCGTGATCGAGGCCGGCAGCCGCACCCTGCGGACGCAGGGCGGGCCGCCGCAGTCCGACATTCCCGGGCGACCGGCCGACCCCGAGACCGACAAGGCGCTGCGCGAGGTCGAGGCCGAGCTCGCCACGCGCTGGGGCGAGACCAAGCTGGAGCCCTCCGTCAGCCGGATCGCCGCGCTCATGGACGTACTCGGGGAGCCGCAGCGGACATACCCCTCCATCCACATCACCGGCACCAACGGCAAGACGTCGACCGCCCGCATGATCGAGGCCCTGCTCAGCGCCTTCGACCTGCGCACAGGGCGGTACACGTCGCCGCACGTCCAGTCGGTCACCGAGCGGATCAGCCTGGACGGGGCGGCGATCTCCGCCGAGCGGTTCGTGGAGACGTACAACGACATCAAGCCGTACGTCGAGATGGTCGACGCCCAGCAGGAGTTCCGCCTCTCCTTCTTCGAGGTGCTCACGGGCATGGCGTACGCGGCCTTCGCGGACGCGCCCATCGACGTGGCCGTCGTGGAAGTGGGGATGGGCGGCAGCTGGGACGCCACGAACGTGATCGACGGTGACGTCGCCGTCGTGACCCCGATCGATCTGGATCACACCGACCGCCTCGGGATCACCCCCGGGGAGATCGCCCAGGAGAAGGCGGGAATCGTCAAACAGGACGCGACCGTCATCCTGGCCCAGCAGCCCGTCGACGCCGCCCAGGTGATGCTCAAGAAAGCCGTCGAGGTCGATGCCACCGTAGCCCGCGAGGGGCTCGAGTTCGGCGTCGTGAGCCGCCAGGTCGCCGTCGGCGGGCAGCTGCTGACGCTCAACGGGCTCGGCGGGGAGTACGACGAGGTGTACATCCCGCTGCACGGGCCCTACCAGGCGCACAACGCGGCGGTGGCGCTCGCCGCCGTCGAGGCGTTCTTCGGCGTCGGCTCCCAGCGGCCCGAGCCGCTGGACATCGACACGGTCCGCAAGGCCTTCGCCTCGGTCGCCGCACCGGGCCGCATGGAGGTCGTGCGCCGCTCGCCGACCGTCGTCCTGGACGCCGCGCACAACCCGGCGGGCGCCCGGGCCACGGCCGAGGGCATCCGTGAGGCCTTCGACTTCAGCCGGCTGATCGGTGTCGTGGGGGCCAGCGGCGACAAGAACGTACGGGGGCTGCTGGAAGCCTTCGAGCCGATCTTCACCGAGGTCGTCGTCACGCAGAATTCCAGCCACCGGGCGATGGACGCCGACGCGCTTGCCGCAGTCGCCGTCGAGGTGTTCGGCGAGGACCGGGTCCAGGTCGAGCCGCGGCTGGACGAGGCCCTGGAGGCCGCGATCACCCTGGCCGAGGAGGAGGCCGAGTACGCGGGCGCGGGGGTGCTCGTCACCGGATCCGTGATCACCGTCGGCGAGGCCCGACTGCTCCTGGGGAGGAGCTGACCTGTGCGTACGCTCTGTGCTTCGACGCTGATCGGAGAGATCTTCGTCATCGGCTTCGCCGGACTCGTCGCCATGAAGGATCCCGATCTGTCCATGACCACGGTCTGGACGGTCAGCGGTGTCGCCATGGTGCTGTGTCTGCTGCTGTGCGGGATGATCACGCGGCCCGGGGGTGTGCAGCTCGGCTGGGTGCTGCAGATCGCGCTGATCGCGAGTGGGTTCTTCGTGCCGACCATGTTCTTCCTGGGCACGGTTTTCGCCGCTCTGTGGTGGGCGTCCGTTCATTTCGGGCGGAAGGTCGAGGAGGCGAAGGAGCGGTTTGCCGCGCAGACGCAGACGCAGGCCGAGGCGGAGGGGAATGCGGCGTAGGCCCGCGACGTAGCCGCTGGAGATGCGGACCGGGTCGGCGGGTGCACGCCGGTCGGGTTGACAGGTGATGAACAGCCCCCGTACCACCTGACGCTGCGTAACGAGCACCCGGACACGCCCTGTAATCTCGGGCATCCGCACATCTGTGACCTGAAGGAGCCACCACCGTGAGCCAGCGCACCCTCGTCCTTCTCAAGCCCGACGCGGTCCGTCGCGGCCTGACCGGCGAGATCATCAGCCGTATCGAGCGCAAGGCCGGCTGGCAGATCACCGCGCTGGAACTGCGCACGCTGGACCAGGAGACGCTGGAGCAGCACTACGGCGAGCACAAGGGCAAGCCCTTCTACGAGCCGCTGGTCGCCTTCATGGCCTCCGGCCCCGTCGTCGCCCTGGTCGTCGAGGGAGACCGCGTCATCGAGGGCGTACGGGCGCTGGCGGGCCCGACCGACCCGATCGCCGCGGCCCCCGGCTCCATCCGCGGCGACTTCGGCGTGATCGTCCGGGAGAACCTGATCCACGCCTCGGACTCCGAGGAGTCCGCCGACCGTGAGATGAAGATCTTCTTCCCTGGCCTCACCTGACGGGTCCGCTCCGCTCGTTCCCGGCCGGGGCGCCCGCCCGGCCGGGAACGAGTTGGGCGGTGGCAGGGCTCGTTGCCCAGTGCTTGGACTCGGATGGAGCGTCGGCCGGACGTGGTACCCAGGCACTGCACCCAGGCCGGGCGCCGGGTGCTCCGCCCGACAACTGCGCCGAGCGGAGCGCCGGATCCGATCCGACACCTCCGGCACCGAGAACTGACAAACACGGGCCTACCGCCTACCGCCCACCGCCTACCGCCTAGCGTCCACCGCCCCCGTCTAACGCCCGCCGCGAGCTTTCGGCCCAACTCGGAGCTTTCGTCCGGCTGGGGCCCTCCGCCAGGTTCGGGGCTTTTGTCAGGATCGGGCTCTCTGTTGGGCTCGTGGCTTCCCGTTCGGCTCGGGCTTTCGCTCCGACTCGGTCCCGTCGGCGGGCTCGGGCTTTCGCTCCAACTCGGTCCCGTCGGCGGGCTCGGGCTTTCGCTCCGACTCGGTCCCGTCGGCGGGCTCGGGCTTTCGCTCCGACTCGGTCCCGTCGGCGGGCTCGGGCTTTCGCTCCAACTCGGTCCCGTCGGCGGGCTCGGGCGTTCGGCCTGGCTCTGGCCCATCGCCGGGTTCTGGGTTTCCGTTCAATTCGGAATTTCCGGACAGCCCACGCCCCGCCGCCGGGCTGGGGCTCTCGGGCCGGCCCGGATCCGCCCTCAGGCTCCGGGCTTTCGTCGGGCGGCGGATCCGACCGGCGCCACGCCCGGGAGATCCGATTCTCCGGCCGAGAAATCCAGGGCTCCGAGAAAGCCGGTGCGCCGAGGAAGGCCGGGCTCCCCGGGAGGGGCGGCCCCGCTCATGAGGCTCAGGCTTCCAGAGGCCCCCCAGCCTTCACCCTCGCCGCCCACTCACCCACATACCGCACACCGAGAATCTTTTGACGCCCTGTCAGTCGCCCACCCGCCTCACCTGGGACGGTTTCGCATTGACGGCTGTTCTCTGGCATATGCGTGCCGATCGGGGGAACGCGTACCCCCGTTGGCTCGTCTCCAGAAGCGGGGCGGCGTGTCATCTGCTGACAATGGCGAAGACCCTCGCGCAGTGTTCGTGCAGGCGAGACTACGATGGAAGCCTTCACGTCACAGCGCACACCCTCGCCGACCTAAAAAGCCATCAAAAGCTCCACTTGGGAAGGCCAGACGAATCCTGATGGGGAACTCAATGTCGTTCATCGGCCGTGACATGGCTGTCGACCTCGGGACCGCCAACACGCTGGTGTACGTCAGGGGTCGCGGGATCGTACTCAACGAGCCGTCCGTCGTCGCGATCAACACCAACACCGGTGGAATCCTCGCGGTCGGCGCGGAAGCGAAGAAGATGATCGGGCGGACCCCCGGCAACATCGTTGCCGTGCGCCCGCTGAAGGACGGTGTCATCGCCGACTTCGAGATCACCGAGCGGATGCTCCGCTACTTCATCCTGAAGATCCACAAGCGGCGGTATCTGGCCCGGCCTCGCGTTGTCGTCTGTGTGCCCTCGGGCATCACGGGCGTCGAGCGCCGTGCCGTCATCGAGGCGTCGTCCCAGGCCGGGGCCCGCCAGGTGCACATCATCGAGGAGCCCATGGCCGCGGCCATCGGTTCCGGCCTGCCGGTCCACGAGGCCACGGGCAACATGGTGGTGGACATCGGTGGCGGTACCACCGAGGTCGCGGTCATCTCGCTCGGCGGAATCGTCACGGCACAGTCCATCCGTGTCGCCGGCGACGAGCTGGACAACGCGATCATCCAGCACATCAAGAAGGAGTACTCGCTCCTTCTCGGTGAGCGGACGGCCGAGCAGATCAAGATCACGATCGGTTCCGCGTACGACCTCGACAATGACGAACACACCGAAATCCGTGGCCGGGACCTGGTCTCCGGCCTTCCGAAGACCGTCGTGATCTCGGCGGCCGAAGTCCGCAAGGCGATCGAGGAACCGGTCAACGCGATCGTCGACGCCGTCAAGACCACCCTCGACAAGTGCCCGCCGGAGCTGTCCGGCGACGTCATGGACCGAGGGATCGTGCTGACGGGTGGTGGCGCGCTGCTGCGCGGGCTCGATGAGCGGCTGCGCCGTGAGACCGGCATGCCGATCCACATCGCCGAGGACCCGCTGGACAGCGTGGCGCTCGGCTCCGGCAAGTGCGTCGAGGAGTTCGAGGCACTCCAGCAGGTGCTGGACGCCCAGCCGCGCAGATGACGTAACTCTTCGATTCCGCCGTACGAGACGAGCCCCTCTCGTGCGGCGGATCGTTGATATGGAGACATGAGCTCCGCCATGTCGCCCGGGGTTCCCGCGGCGTCACAAACGAATTCCCGAATTCCGACGAGGAAGGCACGCCGCCGCACGTGAGGGACACACGAGAGAGCCGGCTGCTCCTGGTGCTGCTGATCGCCATCGCGTTCGCGCTGATCACGGTGGACATCCGCGGCGGCGAGGACTCGCCGGTCGACGGTGCCCGCCGGGCCGCCGCCACGGTCTTCGGCCCGATCGAGGACGGAGTGTCGTCCGCGGTCGACCCCGTCGGCAACGCGATCTCGGCCGTGAAGGACTCCGGCAGCCGACACGACCGCATCGCCCAACTCGAGCGCGACAACGCCGCGTTGAAGGCGAAGCTGGGCAGCGACGACCGCAACCGCAGCCGCCTCAAACAGCTCGACAAGATCCTCAAGACGGCGGGCGCCGGACAGTACGGCATCAAGGGCGCCGAGGTCATCGCCATAGGGGCGGCTCAGGGCTTCTCGTGGACCGTCACCATCAACGCGGGCGCCAACGACGGTATAAAGCGCGACATGACCGTACTCAACGGGGACGGGCTGGTCGGGCGCGTCACCACCGTCGGGCCGAACACCGCCACCGTGCTGCTCGCCAACGACCCGGACTTCACGGTCGGTACGCGCATGGAGGCCTCCGACGAGCTCGGCTTCGCCTCCGGCCAGGGCGACCGCCCGCTGCGCGTGGAGCTGCTCAACGGCAAGGCCAAGATCAAGCAGGGCGACCGGCTGGTCACCTTCGGATCCCAGGCCGACAGGCCGTTCGTGCCCGGCGTCCCCGTCGGTGTCGTGTCCCGCGTCGACCCCTCCGGCGGCGACCTGACCCGCACGATCTACGTCAGGCCGTACGTCTCCTTCACCAAGCTCGATGTCGTCGGCGTCGTCGTCCAGGCCCCGCGCGAGGACCCGCGTGACGAGGTACTGCCACCCAAACCCAAGCCGACCCCCACGCCGACGGTGACCGTGACGGTCACACCGTCCGCCGAGGTGCCCGCCGACGGTCTGCAGCAAGAGCAGCAAGAGCAGTAGGAGCTGAATTTCCATGCGCTTCAACCGAATGCTGCTCTCCACGACCTTGGTGATCGTCGCCCTGGTGATCCAGGTGAGCGTCCTTGCCCGCCTCCAGCTCCCGGGCGCCGTGCCCGACCTGCTGCTGCTCACCGTGCTGGGCCTCGCCCTGGTCTACGGCCACGTCGGCGGTGCCCTCGTCGGCTTCGGCGCGGGCCTCCTCGCCGACCTGGCCCCGCCCGCCGACCACGCCGCCGGGCGCTACGCGCTCGTGCTGTGCGTCATCGGCTACCTCGCCGGGCTCGCCAGACCGGACAACGGTCAGCTCAAGTCCGCGACCGGCCCGATGGCCGTGGTCGTCGCCGCGGCGATCGGCTCCACCCTCCTGTACGCGGGAGTCGGCGCCCTCGTCGGCGACACCGCCGCCCGCCATGTGGGCCTGGGCAGCCTGCTGTTCACGGCCGCCCTGTACGACCTGCTGCTCGCCCCGTTCGTGGTCCCCGGGATCATGGCGCTGGCCCGGCGTGCCGACAACGATCCGCTCGCCGAGGCCGGTGGCTCCTCCAAGGCGACCGACGTCTCCGCGGGCTGGATCTCCTCCGGCACGGGCCTGCGCATCGGCAGCCAGCGCGGCGGACTGAGAGCCAAGGCGGCCAAGGCACGGGTGGCCCGCGCGGGACGCATCAAGGGGGTCAAGCGACTGTGAGAGCGGGGCAGCAAGAGCCTGTGGGGGCACGCCGGCCGACGGAGGCCCGCGCGCACAGGTTGGCCGTGTACTCGTATGACTCGTATATGACCGACTCGTATATGACTCGTACGTGCTTCGACTCGTACGTGCTCTGAGAGGGGGAGACAGCCGCAGTGACCAACATCCCCGAGACCGGCCGGACCCCACGGGTCCAGATCCGGCTCGTCGTCATCCAGATCCTCGTCCTTTCCCTCCTGGGCACCCTCGGTGGACGGCTCTGGTACCTCCAGATCCGCAACGGCGACGAGTACGCCAAGGAGGCCTCCGGCAACCACGTCCAGCAGGTCGTCAGCCCCGCCGTGCGCGGTTCGATCCTCGACGCCCGCGGTGTGCCGATCGCCGACAACGAGACCCGGCTCGTGGTCTCCGCCTCCCGCACCGACCTGCTGAAGATGGACGACGACGGCAAGGCGGTCCTCACCAAGCTCGCCGGCGTGCTGGGCGTGAAGCCCAAGGACGTCATCGAGAAGGTCCGGCTGTGCGACTCGAAGACGCCGCAGCCCTGCTGGAACGGCTCGCCCTACCAGCCGATCCCCATCACCGACGAGGCCACACCCAAGCAGGCCCTCCAGATCCGCGAGCGCGCCGAGGACTTCCCCGGCATCACCGCCGAGCCGCAGGCCGTCCGCCGCTACGCCGCCCCCGCCAAGGCCAACACCGCGCAGGTCCTCGGCTACCTCTCGCCCGTCACGGACGAGGAGATCACCAAGGCCAAGGACACCGACTCGCCGTACCTGCGCTCCGACCAGGTCGGCCGCTCCGGCCTGGAGCGCCAGTACGACAAGGAACTGCGTGGCAAGGCGGGCGTCACCCGCTACGAGGTCGACAACCTCGGCCGGGTCATCGGCCAGGCCGAGAGCGACCAGGCCCAGCCCGGCGCCAACGTCGTCACCAGCATCGACTCCCGCGTCCAGCGCGTCGCCGAGTACGAGCTGAACCAGGCCATGAAGGACGCCCGCAAGGAGCTCGACAGGAACACCGGTGTGAACTACAAGGCCGACTCCGGTGCCGTGGTCGTCATGGAGGCCAAGACCGGCCGCGTCGTCGCCATGGCGTCCAACCCGTCGTACGACCCGAACGCCTGGGTCGGCGGCATCTCCGGCAAGGACTACACCAAGCTCACCGGCAAGGACTCCAACTACCCGCTCCTGAACCGCGCCATCCAGGGCCAGTCGGCCCCCGGCTCGGTCTTCAAGGTCATCCCGACGGCCGCCGCGGTCAACGCGGGCTACTCCTTCGACGGCCCCTACCAGTGCTCCAGCTCGTACTCCGTCGGCGGCCAGGTCTTCAAGAACTTCGAGTCCAAGGGGTACGGCCCGATCAGCCTCGGCCGCGCCCTCGAGGTCTCCTGCGACACCGTCTTCTACCGGCTCTCGCACGAGGAGTGGAAGAGGGACGGCGGCACCAAGCCGAATAACGCCAACGACTGGTTCTACAAGACGGCCCACCAGTTCGGCCTCGGCAAGGAAACCGGCATCGACCTGCCGAACGAGGTCACCGGCCGCGTCCCCGACCGCCAGTGGAAGCTGGACTACTGGAAGGCCAACAAGGACGCCTGGTGCAAGTACGGCAAGAAGGGCGGCACGTACGCCGAGCAGATCGCGTACGAGAACTGCCTCGAAGGCAACCGGCTGCGCGCCGGTGACTCCGTCAACTACGCGATCGGCCAGGGCGACACGCTGGTCACACCGATCCAGATGGCGACGATCTACGGGGCGATCTCCAACGGCGGCACCCTCTACGACCCGACCGTAGGCAAGGCGATCATCAGCCCCGACGGCAGGACCGTCCAGGAGATCAAGCCGAAGCCGCACGGCAAGCTGCCGATGACGCAGCAGACGCTCAGCGAGATAGACGGTGCCCTCGAAGGAGTCGCGACCCGCGGTACGGCCGCCTGGCGGTTCGGCGGCTGGCCGCAGGACGAGATCCCGATGCACGCCAAGACGGGTACGGCCGAGGTCTACGGCAAGCAGACGACCTCGTGGTTCACCACGTACACCAAGGACTACACGGTCGTCATGACGATCTCCCAGGGTGGAACGGGCTCCGGCGCCTCGGGTCCCGCCGTGCGCAAGATCTACAACGCGCTGTACGGCGTCTCCGAGGACGGCAAGATCGACAAGAAGAAGGCCCTGCTCTACAACCCGCAGAAGAGCCTGCCGAAGATCGAGAAGGACGGGTCGATCGACGCCCCGAAGGTCGCGGCGTACCCGCCACCGAAGGAGAAACTCTCCGAGGAGCAGGCCACCGAGGAGGGCCCCCAGCCGCCGGTGACGGGCGACGACCCGGCCGGCACCGTGCCCAATCCCAACACCGGCAACAACCGCGACACCCGAAGGCGCGATGCCCGAAGGGGCAGGGCCCGCCCGAAAAAGCGGCGAAGGACGACCACATGACCGGCGCGAACGGCTTCTCCGTCTCCGGGTACGGGCCCCAACGCTCCAGCCTCTCGCGGCTGTTCGCCCGCGACTCGCTGGCCCGCAGGCTCGACTGGCCGATACTGTTCGCGGCCATCGCCCTCTCCCTGATCGGCGCGGCCCTCGTCTACTCGGCGACCCGCAACCGCACCGAGCTCAACCAGGGCGACCCGTACTACTTCCTGGTCCGGCACCTGCTCAACACGAGCATCGGCTTCGCCCTGATGATCGGCACGGTCTGGCTCGGCCACCGCACCCTGCGCACCGCCGTGCCGATCCTGTACGGGATCTCCGTCTTCCTGATCCTGCTCGTGCTGACCCCGCTCGGCGCGACGATCAACGGCGCGCACGCGTGGATCGTCATCGGCGGCGGCTTCTCGCTCCAGCCCTCCGAGTTCGTGAAGATCACGATCATCCTGGGCATGGCGATGCTGCTCGCGGCCCGGGTCGACGCCGGGGACAAGCCGTACCCGGACCACCGCACGGTCCTGCAGTCCCTCGGCCTCGCCGTCGTACCGATACTGATCGTCCTGCTCATGCCCGACCTCGGCTCGGTCATGGTCATGGTGATCATCGTGCTCGGCGTGCTGCTCGCCTCCGGCGCCTCCAACCGCTGGGTGTTCGGACTGATCGGAGCCGGCGCGATCGGCGCCGTCGCGGCCTGGCAGCTCAAGATCCTCGACGAGTACCAGATCAACCGCTTCGCCGCCTTCGCCAACCCCGAGCTCGACCCGGCCGGCGTCGGCTACAACACCAACCAGGCACGCATCGCGATCGGCTCCGGCGGCCTCTTCGGCACCGGGCTCGGCAAGGGTTCCCAGACCACCGGCCAGTTCGTCCCCGAGCAGCAGACCGACTTCGTGTTCACGGTCGCGGGCGAGGAACTCGGCTTCGTCGGCGCCGGACTGATCCTGGTCCTGCTGGGCATCGTCCTGTGGCGGGCCTGCCGGATCGCCCGCGAGACGACCGAGCTGTACGGCACGATCGTCGCCGCCGGGATCATCGCCTGGTTCGCCTTCCAGTCCTTCGAGAACGTCGGCATGACCCTCGGCATCATGCCGGTCGCGGGTCTGCCCCTGCCCTTCGTCTCGTACGGAGGCTCGTCGATGTTCGCCGTCTGGGTGGCCGTGGGGCTGCTGCAGTCGATCAGAGTCCAACGACCGATGTCGGCCTAGTGAACACTTGGGGGACTGCCCATGAATGAGATTCGCGACTAAATTCGTTCCATGGCGGACACAAAGCGGGAGATCGAGCGTAAGTACGAAGCCGATGCGAGCACCGGACTGTCGGACCTGCCGGACCTGACGCGCGTATCCGGCGTCTCGGCCGTCATCGACAAAGGCGTCGCCGAACTCGACGCGACCTACTACGACACGGCCGACCAGCGGCTCGCCGCCGCATCGCTCACCCTGCGCCGCCGCACCGGAGGCGACGACGCGGGCTGGCACCTGAAACTCCCCGTCTCCGACGGCGTACGGGACGAGATCCACGCCCCGCTCTCCGACACCGTGCCCCGCACCCTCACCGGCCTGGTCCGCTCCCGGGTACGCGACGCCGAACTCATCCCCGTGGTACGGCTGTTGTCGGCCCGCGACGTCCGCCACCTCGTCGACGCCGCCGGGGGCCTGCTCGCCGAGATCAGCCTCGACCGCGTACGCGCCGAGCGGCTCAGTGAGGGCCAGGGCACCGCCGAGTGGACCGAGATCGAGGTGGAACTGGCGGACGACGGCGACCCCGCCTTCCTCGACAAGGTCGAGAAGAAACTCCGCAAGGCCGGCGTCCGCCGCTCCAAGTCGGCCTCCAAGCTGGCCAGAGCACTGGGGGAGACGGGGCGGAAGAAGCCCACGGCCGAGGTTGCCCAGGAGCCGGTCACCGCGGGCGACCACGTCCTCGCGTACATCCGCGCCCAGCGCGACGCGATAGTCGAACTCGACCCCGCCGTACGACGCGACCTGTTCGACTCCGTGCACGCCATGCGCGTCGCCACCCGCCGGATGCGCAGCGCCTTCCGTTCCTACGGGCAGGTCATGGACCGGACCGTCACCGACCCGATCGGCGAGGAGCTGAAGTGGCTGGCCGGCGAACTGGGCCTCGACCGCGATCAGGAAGTCCTCACCGAACGGCTGACGGCAGCCCTCGACGAACTGCCGCGCGCCCTGCTCGCCGGCCCCGTCCGCACCCGCCTGCGCACCTGGTCCCACGCCCGCCGCTCCGGCTCCCGGCGCCATCTGATCGCGGTCCTCGACGGCCGCCGGTACCTGGAACTGCTCGGCGCCCTCGACACACTGGTCGCCGATCCGCCGCTGCTCAAGGCTGCCTCGGGAACGCCGGAGAAAGTGATCGACAAGGCCGTACGCAAGGACTTCGCGAAGCTGTCGGGGCTGGTCGGGCAGGCCATCGACCTGCCACCGGGCTCGGCCCGCGACCTCGCCATCCACGAGGCCCGCAAAAAGGCCAAGCGCACCCGGTACGCGGCGGAGGCGGCCGCCCCCGCCCTCGGTCCCCCCGCCTCCGGCCTGGTCAAATCGATGAAGTCGCTGCAAGGCCTGCTCGGCGAGCATCAGGACAGCGTCATGACCCGGCTCGCCCTGCGCGACGTCGCGACGCAGGCGCACGCGGCGGGGGAGAGCGCCTTCACGTACGGGCTTCTGTACGGGAGGGAGGAGCGGCGGGCGGCGGAGTACGAGCGGGCGCTGCCGGGCGCTTGGGAATCGATCGAGCGCACGGCACTGGCGTGACCGGACGCCCGGGCGGTCGTCTCATCTGGCTGATCTGACGTAGGGCATCCCCGCCGGCGTGGGGGTGCTGACCACTGCCGTGCAGTGAGGTGGTCCCAGCCGCGTTAGGCTTGTGGGTCACCCCTGTCGGTCCACGGAAGTGCGAGATGTCTGCCGAGTCGGTCTTCCCACAGCTCGAAGCTCTGCTCCCGCATGTGCAGAAGCCCATCCAGTACGTCGGCGGAGAGCTGAACTCCACCGTCAAGGAATGGAGCTCCTGCGACGTCCGCTGGGCGCTCATGTACCCGGACGCGTACGAGGTCGGTCTGCCCAACCAGGGCGTGCAGATCCTCTACGAGGTGCTGAACGAGCGCGAGGGCGTGCTCGCCGAGCGCACGTACAGCGTGTGGCCGGACATGGAGGAGCTGATGCGGGAGCACAAGGTCCCGCAGTTCACGGTGGACAGCCACCGGCCGGTTGGCGCTTTTGATGTGTTCGGGCTGAGCTTCTCGACGGAGCTGGGCTACACGAACATGCTCGCGGCGCTGGACCTCGCGGGCATCCCTCTCGAGTCGAGGAACCGCACGCTGGACGACCCGATCGTGCTGGCCGGCGGCCACGCGGCGTTCAACCCCGAGCCGATCGCGGACTTCATCGACGCGGTGATCATCGGCGACGGCGAGCAGGCCGTGCTCGACATGACGGGGATCATCCGTGCCTGGAAGGCGGAGGGCCGCCCGGGAGGCCGCGAGGAGGCCCTCTTCCGCCTGGCACGTACCGGCTCGGTGTACATCCCGGCGTTCTACGACGTCGAGTACCTCCCCGACGGCCGCATCGCCCGCGTCGTACCGAACAAGAGCGGCGTTCCGTGGCGCGTGTCCAAGCACACGGTCATGGACCTGGACGAGTGGCCGTACCCCAAGCAGCCCCTCGTCCCGCTCGCGGAGACGGTCCACGAGCGTATGTCGGTCGAGATCTTCCGCGGCTGCACGCGCGGCTGCCGCTTCTGCCAGGCGGGCATGATCACCCGGCCGGTGCGCGAGCGCTCGATCACCGGCATCGGCGACATGGTCGAAAAGGGCCTGAAGGCGACGGGCTTCGAGGAGGTGGGCCTCCTCTCCCTGTCGAGCGCCGACCACAGCGAGATCGGCGACATCGCGAAGGGCCTGGCGGACCGGTACGAGGAGGACAAGGTCGGCCTCTCCCTCCCCTCCACCCGCGTGGACGCGTTCAACGTGGACCTGGCGAACGAGCTGACGCGCAACGGCCGGCGCTCGGGCCTGACCTTCGCCCCCGAGGGTGGCTCGGAGCGCCTGCGCAAGGTCATCAACAAGATGGTCTCGGAAGAGGACCTGATCCGGACGGTCTCGACGGCGTACGGCAACGGCTGGCGCCAGGTGAAGCTGTACTTCATGTGCGGCCTGCCGACCGAGACGGACGAGGACGTCCTGCAGATCGCCGACATGGCGATGAAGGTGATCGCCGAGGGCCGCAGGGTCTCCGGCCAGAACGACATCCGCTGCACCGTGTCGATCGGCGGCTTCGTGCCGAAGCCCCACACCCCCTTCCAGTGGGCCCCGCAGCTGTCGGCGGAGGAGACGGACGCCCGTCTCGGAAAGCTCCGCGACAAGATCCGCGGCGACAAGAAGTACGGCCGCTCCATCGGCTTCCGCTACCACGACGGCAAGCCCGGCATCGTCGAGGGCCTCCTCTCCCGCGGCGACCGCCGCATCGGCTCCGTCATCCGCGCCGTCTACGAGGACGGCGGCCGCTTCGACGGCTGGCGCGAGCACTTCTCGTACGACCGCTGGATGGCCTGCGCCGACAAGACGCTCCCCGCGTTCGGCGTGGACGTCGACTGGTACACGACGCGCGAGCGCACCTACGAGGAAGTCCTCCCCTGGGACCACCTCGACTCCGGCCTCGACAAGGACTGGCTCTGGGAGGACTGGCAGGACTCCCTCGACGAGACGGAGGTCGAGGACTGCCGGTGGACGCCTTGCTTTGATTGCGGTGTCTGTCCGCAGTTCGATACATGGCCACAACTGAGTGAGAGCGGCAAGAAGCTGCTGCCGCTGACGGTCAAGAAAGACGCCTCGACCAGCGGACATACCCACTGACGTGAGTGAGGCGTTGGGGCGCATGGTGGAGGCTCTGTGGGACGGCGGCGAGGAAGAGGCGGCTGCCGTCCTGAGGGCGCTCGGTGCTCGGGGTGGGCGGCGGGGGATCGTGCGGGAGACGCCGAGGACGCCCCTGCCGCCGCCTGGAGGCTCGACGACTGTCCATTCCGAGGTGGAGTGGGTCTGAGGGGCTGACAGCCTGGGAGAGAGCCGTACTCGGGCTGTTGCCTGAGCGGCTGCTCCGAGTTCGCGAGGTGCCCTCCGCGTGCGGTCCTCGGTGGGTTTCTCCCGCCGGGCCTCCGCAGAGGAAGCCGTGGGGCGCCTGTCTCTGGGGGGTTGCGCTGGAGCCCCGGCCGCAGTGGTCGTCTTCGTCCTGGTTGCGCTGTGATCGCCTTGGGGGGACGGAGGAGAGCAGTTGCAGGAGGTGCTGATGAGCCTTGGCCTCCTTGTGCTTCTTGAGTGTGGTGGCCTGCAGGGATAGCCGAGGCAAAGCTGTGTTTGGCAAGTTGATAGGCGAGACGGTTGTTGCTGTATAAAGTCGTTCCGTTACAGCTGGTTGTGGGGACAATCAGCGTTCGGCGGGCGGTGCCGATGTCCGGGGGAGGGCCTAGCGCATGAGTCGTCGCTCTAGTGGTTTGGTGGGGGTGTGGGCCGAGGCGCAGCGCCAGCAACAGCGCCAGATGGAGGCTCAGGCCAGGCAGCGAAGGCAGCAGGAGCGACAAGCGCGCGCCTACCAACGCCAGGCGCTTCAAGGCCAGCGGGAGCACCGGCAGGCAGAGGCCAGGCGGCGGACCGAGGAAATCGAAGCACGGGTTGAGTCCCTCCAGGGGTTGCTGGCTGCCGGCTGCCGAGCCCCGGCATTCAGAGCTGCTGCGCTCATCCGTTCCGAGGAGGTTGAGTCTTTCTCGCCGGGACCACTCGCGATTCCAGTGCCTATGCCGGACCCGAACCAGTACCAAGCGCAGGGTGGCTGGACTGCAAGCCGGCGAACGCAAGCGCAGGCCGAAGCACGTGCTCGATTCGAACACGACTGGCATGCGGCGCAAGCCGCAGAAGCCCAACGGCAGCAACAGTTGGCGACGTACTCGCGCGAGTACGAGCAGTGGGCTGGAGCCCAACGGGCGGAGGCGCGTCGGCACAACGCGGACATTGCTGAGGTGACTGCGGGAGTCAGCCGGGGGGACGCCGAAGCTGTCGTGGAGTACTTTTCGGCCGCTCTGTACTCCTCAACCGCGTGGCCGGAAGGTTTCCCGCGACAGGTCTCCGCGGCCTATGACTCGGCAGCGCGCCAGTTGGTGCTCGACTGGGAGCTGCCCGGATACGACATCACTCCCGAAGCGAAGTCGGTGCGCTATATGCCGACTCTCGATCAGGACAAGGAGACTCCTCGTCCAGCGGGCCAGCGCCGAGCGCTGTACCGGGATGTACTCGCGCAATGCGTTCTGCTGGTGTTGAACGACCTCTTCGCGGCGGACGAGCACCGAGCTCTTGATTCCGTGGCGCTGAACGGATTCGTGGACGACCACGATCCAGCGACGGGGAGGCAAGCGCAGATCTTCCTGGCCACCGTCATGGCCCAGCGGTCCATGTTCACTGACCTGCGCCTGGAACAGGTGGACGCAGCCAGCTGCTTGGTTGATGGCCTTCGGGGTCAGCTGACTTCCCGTCCTGATCAACGGGTTCCCGTACGGCCGAGTCGGAGGCCCCAGGACGTCGGAAACCACGTCGTCACTCATGGCGGCGATGAGGAACCAGATCTGTACGAGATGGATCCGATCGCGTTCGAGTCGCTCGTGGCTGATCTCTTCCGCGCCATGGGAATGCAGGCGGTGACGACCCAGCGTTCGAATGATGGTGGGGTCGACGTCGACGCATTGGACCCGACTCCGATCCGGGGCGGCAAGATCGTGGTGCAAGTGAAGCGCTACCGCAACACCGTTCCTCCGACAGCAGTGCGTGACTTGTACGGCACTGTTCAGGATGCCGGCGCCAACAAGGGCGTCCTGGTCACAACATCAGGTTTCGGTCCGGGCTCGCATACCTTCGCCAATGGCAAGCCATTGGAACTCATCTCGGGCAGCGAACTCGTCGACCTGCTGCATCGACATGGACTCCGTGGACGCCTGGGGGTGGATGACCGTACAGCTCCTGCACAGGCGACACCGTCGAGCGCCACGCCCCAACCCGACGACTACAACGTGCTGGGCATGTCGTGGTCCGGCAGTGTCGCCTTGGACATATGCGCGCTCGTCTGTAGCGGCAACCGAGTCCTGAGCGAGGACCACTTCGTCTTCTTCAACAACTCCCAGACACCGGACGGCTCTGTCCGCGCGCTGCCCCCCACTCCACCGGACAAGGCAGCAATCCGTGTGTCCTTCGAAGCGCTGCCGGAAAGAGCTGATCGATTCGTCCTCGTCGCCGCAGTGGACCCAGAAGTGAATCCGGATGCTGATCTGTCCGGCTTCACTGATGCCTGCATCCGGCTGCTGGACCCATCGATGGCGGAGCTTGGCCGCCTTGAGGTCTCCGATGGTCGCCCACATGAGACGGCCTTGGTCCTCGGTTCGTTCCGCCGCAAGGCCAACGGCGACTGGGACTTCGTGCTCGGAGGCAAGGGCTACACGGGCGGTTTGGTGCAACTCGTCCAGGAGCACGGAATCGAAGTGGAGTAGTCCCACGGCACATCGCAGTGCGGCATCTGCCCGCAGTTCGACACATGGCCACAAACGGGCCCCACCGAAAATCGGCCCTACGGTGTAAGAAGTTGCTGCCGCTGACGGTCAAGAAGGACGCCACGACCAGCGGACATGCTCACTGACGTGAGTGAGGCGTTGCGGCGCATCGTCGAGGTCCTGGGGGACGGCGGCGAGGAAGAGGCGGCTGCCGTCCTGAGGGCGCTCGGCGCTCAGAGCGGAGAACGGCAGGGGATCGTGCGGGAGGCGCCGAGAACGCCGCTGCCGCCTCCTGGGGGCTCGACTGGTGTCTATTCGGAGGTGGAGTGGATCTAGCGCGAGGCTCCTCGTGAGAGCCTGGATGGCATGGGGGAAGTGTCGGCCGACCAGGCTGTCCGGAGGTTTCTGTCGTCGATCCATGTCGGCGATGTCTGCAGGGGGACGGTTGCGGAGATCAATCGGTCTGGGATGACGGTGACCTTGGACGGCTTCGCCGCGCGCCCGCTGGGGATGGTGGGGCCGCTGGATGGTCCCTGGCTTCAACGTCCGGGTGAGGGTATGGAGGTCGGGCGGCGGATCAGTGCCGAGGTGATCGCCGTTGATTCCGACGAGGGCCAGGTTCTCCTGTCGACGGCGGCCACCGAGGACCGGGAACTCTGGATGTTCCTCAAGCGCCTTCAACCCGGCGAGATCCTGTCCGGTACGGTCGCGGCGATCGAGAGTTTCGGCGTGTTCGTCGCGCTGGACGACGGCCCTGAACACCCGGTCTTTCCTGGGGTCGGCTTTGTCACCTTTCCCGAGCTGTCCTGGCGGCGTTTCGAAGATGCTTCGGATGTCGTTGAGGTCGGACAGCGTGTGTCGTGCGAGTTCCTGCAGTTCGACACATGGAACGGGGAGGCCCGGCTGTCCCTGCGAGCGCTGCAGCCGGATCCCTTCGCGACGTTCGCCGAAGGCACCGAGGTGGGCCAGATCCTGCGTGGTCGGGTCACCAAACTGGTCCCGTTCGGCGCATTCGTTCAGGTCGCCGACGGGATTGAGGGACTGGTTCATCTGAGCGAGCTCGCATCGGCGCCGGTGGAAGCTCCGGCGGAGGTCCTACAGGTCGCCGACGAGGTCTCGGTCGTGGTCATGGAAGTCGATGTGGAGCGGCGCAGGGTGGCGCTTTCCCTGCGGCAGGCCTGAGGCTGCTCTGGTGCGGACTGTGTCCGCAGATGGACACGCAGATCCAGATCGGCCCGACGGGGAAGAAGCTGCTGCCCCTGAGTGTGGTCAACGCGGGGGCCGGTAGCGGCGGGCACGGGCATTGAGGTGAGTGTGGCGTTGGCTGCGGATTGCTGATACCCCGGGGGCTTTGGTCCGGAGGCAGCTCTGGCAGCCGCCAGCCTGACCTGGGGGTTTGGCGGCAGCAGCCGCAGCCGCAGCGGCAACAGGCGTGGTGGGCTAGGCAAAGGCGGAGATGTTGCGCTTCGCCCAGTCGGCGAACGTGGCGGGCGCGCGGTGGAGGACCTGCTCCACGTCGGGGCTGATGCGCTGCTCGGCGGGGGTGGGCGTACCGAGAATGTCGAGCGTGGTTTCGACCACGGGCTCGGGCATGAATCGCAGCATCTGTTCGCGGGCCTCGTCGCGGGTCTGCTCGACGAAGCGGACCGGTTCGCCGAGCGCGTTCCCAATCGCCTCGGCCCGGTGCCGGGGCGTGCTGAGGGCGGGCCCGGTCAGCTCGTAGATTCGTCCGGCGTGGCCGTCCTCGCGCAGGGCGGCTGCGGCGACCTCGGCGATGTCGGCCGGGTCGATGGTGGGCAGGCCGATGTCGGCGAAGGGCGCGGCGATCACACGTCGGGTGCGGACCGACTCGGCCCAGGCGTAGGCGTTGGAGTCGAAGCCGCCGGGGCGCAGGATCGTCCAGTCCAGGCCCGACTGCCGGACAGCGTCCTCGATGGCCAGTCCCGTACCCCCGTGCGAGGCCGACTGGGGTCGGGTGGCGACTCCTTGGGAGGAGAGCAGCACGACTCGCCCGATGCCGCCTGCTTTGGCGGCGTCGAGGATGTTGTGCGGGCTGAGCAGGTGCGCGCTGGGGCCGCCGCTTTGCAGGAACAGCGCGTCGGCACCGTCGAACACGGGTCGCAGGCTCTCCGGATCGATCAGGTCCGCCTGTCGGTGCCGGACGCCGTCCGGGACGTCCGCGTCCGAGATGCTTCGGGATGTCGCGATCACCTGGTGGCCGGTTGCCGCGAGGGTCTGCACAAGCGATCGGCCTACGTTGCCGGTCGCCCCCGTCGTTACGATCATGAGCAACTCCCGTGTTGGTTCAGTGTGGTTGTCGCTGCCCGAGCGGGCGGAACGCCGCGGATGGCTGCTTTCCGGGCGACGAGGGGAAGCTAACACCGCCGGTATAGTAGGTACCTATAGGAAAGTGGCTATCCCGAAGGGATGCGCATGACGGGCAATGTGATGCGGACGGCACCCGCTGGGACCGACCCGGAGCTCGCCTGTCCGGTCGGCCCGGTCGTGGACATCGTGTTCAGCCGGTGGACCACGCCGATCCTGTGGAGCCTCCATACCCATGGCCGGCAACGGTTCGTCGAGCTGGAACGGCGCATCACCCGGATCACGCCGAAGGTGCTGACCCAGCGGTTGAGGCAACTGGAGCGCGACGGGCTGGTCGTGCGCACGTACCACCCAGAGGTCCCGCCCCGGGTCGAGTACGAGATCAGCGAACTCGGCCGCAGCCTCGCTCCGCTCTTCGCGCACCTGACCGAGTGGGCCGCCGAGAACCTCGCGAAGGTCGAGCGGGCCCGGGACGACTACGACACCGCTTCGGCCCGATAGCCCCCGATAGCCCTCGATAACGCGCCGGCTGAACCCTGACTGGTGACACTTCGTCACACGGTCCGATGGCTCGGGCGGCGGCGAAAAATACCGTGGCCGGGTTCTCGGGCGTCGCGGCACAATGAGGCGATGCCGCAGCTCATCAGCCCCGATCCCCGTTTCCGGACCTCCTTCCTGGACGCCGTGCGCGAGAACCTCGACGAGAGCGAGTACTTCGGAAACACCCTCAAGCACGAACTCGCCGTGTATGGCGGCAGTTGGCGGGAGCCGGAGGGATTCGCGCGGTATGTCGCGGCGATTCGCGAAGAGGAGTTGGAGCAGGGGCGGCGCCCGGAGGGATTCGTGCCGGGCAGCTGGTACTGGTACGTGGACGGGGACGCGTACCTGGGCCGGATCCATCTGCGTCACCGTCTGACCCCGTCTTTGCGCGACTTCGGTGGTCATATCGGCTACGGGGTACGGCCCACGGCGCGCAGGAAGGGGTACGCCACGGCGATGCTCCGTGACGTCCTGCCGCACGCGCGTGAACTGGGGCTCGACCGGGTCCTCGTCACCTGTGACACCACCAACGTCGGCTCCCGCAAGGTCATAGAGGCCAATGGTGGAGAGTTCGAGGACGAACGCGGCGGAAAGCTGCGGTTCTGGATCCGTACGGGCCGCTGACGCGTCCTCGTCCTCATGGACCTGGAAAAGTCGCCGCCGCCCGCGGCGCCCGAGACATCTGCGGTGACACCCGCGGCTGCGACGCCTGTGGGGCAGCGAGCATCCGCTCCCGAGGGATGTCTGGCCGTCGCGATCCGTGTTCCGGTGCGGATCGTGGTCTTCGTGCTGGTCCTGCCGGTGCGCATGGTGTGGGACGCGCTCGTCGTCGGCGGGCGTTTCCTCAACGACACGGTGTTCCGGCCGGTGGGGCGGGCGATCGTGTGGGTGCTCGCGCCTGTGGGACGGTCAATTGTGTGGCTGGCCGGGGGAGTCGCGGCTCTCGGCGGGTGGCTGCTGACCGGTCTCGGGCACGTGCTGGTGTGGCTGGGCAAGGCGGTGTTCGTCTGGCCGTGGGTGGGGCTGTGGCGGTACATGGTCCTGCCGGCGGGCAGGGCACTGGGCCGGCTCGGGCATGTGCTGCTCGTCGTGCCCGCAGGGTGGCTGTACGAGCGGGCGCTGACGCCTTTTGGGCACGGCGTCGTGTGGGTGCTGCGGGGGACCGGGGCCGGGTGCGCCTGGCTGTGGCGGATGCTGGTGGTCGTTCCTGCCGGGTGGGCGTATCGATGGCTCCTCGCGCCGACCGGGCGGGGGATCGCCTGGCTGGCCGCGGGCTTCGGGGCAGGCGTGGCTTGGGCCGCGCGGGGGCTGTGGGGCGGGATCACATGGGTCTGTCTGGGGGTGTGGGCGGGCGTGACATGGGTCGCTCGCGGGCTCTGGGCCGGTGTCGTATGGGTCGCCAGTGGTGTGTGGGCCGGTGTCGTGTGGGTCTCCCGGGGTCTGTGGGCCGGCGTCACATGGGTCGGCCTGGGCCTATGGGCAGGCATGACATGGGTGGGGCGTGGGGTCTGGGCGGGGATGACCTGGCTCGCGATGGTGGTCGGGACACTCCTGCGGTGGATCTTCGTCGTGCCCGCTCTCGCCCTGTGGCGCTGGGTGCTCGTGCCGGTCGGGCGGGGGATCGGTGTCGTCGCACGTGAGCTCGGCGAAGCCCTGGGCCACGCGTGGCGAGTCGCCGGGTATGTGTCGCTCGCCGTCGGGCGGTTCCTCGGGCGGCTCTTCCGGTGGATCTTCGTGGAGCCGGTGCGGTGGGCGTACAGGAGCGTGCTCACCCCGGTCGGGCACCTCGTACGGGACGCCGTGTGGCGGCCCGCCGCGAAGGCCGCCCGGAGTGTGGGGCGTACCACCCGGCAGGCCGTGGCGAGCGCCCGCGAGACGGCGCGGCAGACCCGGGCCGACATCCGGCGCATGCTGTTCGGGGCGCCGCCGGAGCCCGCGCCGGCGCCTTTGGCCCCACCCCGGAGCGAACCCGAGTCGGTGAGCCTGGCCAAGCCCGGCGGGAGCCGGTAGTCAGAGACAGACCGCTCCCGACGGGAACCGGTGGCCGACAAGACACGTACTCTAGGTAGCAGTACGACCGCTCTCACGAAGGACTGAAAGACACTGGGCAAGCGACAGCCCGAAGGCCCGCCGCCCGCACCCGCGGTGCAGCGCATCCGACTGCGCTACACCAAGCGCGGCCGCCTCCGGTTCACCAGCCACCGCGACTTCCAGCGCGCCTTCGAGCGTGCGCTGCGCCGCGCCGAGGTGCCCATGGCGTACTCGGCCGGGTTCACGCCGCACCCGAAGGTGTCGTACGCCAATGCCGCACCCACCGGCACGGGCAGTGAGGCCGAGTACCTGGAGATCGCGCTCACCGACGCGCGCGATCCCGACAAGCTGCGTGACCTCCTCGACGAGTCGCTCCCGGCCGGGCTCGACATCGTCGACGCGGTCGAGGCCCGCACGTCGGGTCTCGCCGACCGGCTCACCGGGTCCGTGTGGGAGCTGCGCCTCGACGGCGTGGCGCCCGAGGACGCGAAGCGCGCGGTCGACGCCTTCAAGTCGGCCGACACCGTCGAGGTCCAGCGCAAGACGAAGAACGGTATGCGTACCTTCGACGCCCGCGGCGCCGTCGCGAGCCTGGAGGCGCACGCCGCGCAGCCCGAGACACTGCCTGAGACGCACCGTCCACAGGCTGATAGGCCGACCGACCAGCCCTGTGCGATACTGCGGCTGGTTGTTCGGCACGTGACGCCTGCCGTTCGACCTGACGACGTCCTGTCCGGTCTCCGAGCTGTGGCCGACCTGGCGCCGCCGGTCCCCGCAGCGGTGACCAGGCTGGCGCAGGGGCTTTTCGATGAAGAGACCGGCACGGTGACCGACCCGCTCGCGCCCGACCGCGAGGCAGCAGCAGCCGCCCCAACAGTTTTCTCAGGGCACGCCGCAGCTGCCGCCGCGAAGGCGCCGGTGCCGGAAGGTCCCGCGTAAGGACGGACGTCGAAGCGCCGCCCTCGTATCCGGGAGCCACCTGGGTCGGGCAGCGCACCGACCAGAAGACTTTCGCCAGGCCGTACGCACACATGGCGTACGGAACCGGCGAGACAGGACACAGAGAGCTCCCGTGCGGCGCCCGCGCCCCGGACGGCGGCACCGCGCATCGCGCGAGCCGCGGACGTCACCGGATCAGGTGTGGCGCCCGGGAGCCTGACGGGAGATCCACCCGCATGCTCGAGCCGACCGAACCCATTGAGGGTTCCGAGAACAGCACCCCCAGCGACACGCTGCCGCCGCGTAGGCGCCGCCGCGCCGCGTCCCGCCCCGCGGGACCACCCTCGGCAGCGTCCGAGGCCACGGCCGAGACCACGGCACCGGCCGTACCGGCTGTGAGCTCCGCCGCTCTCGCGACGGAGGAGACCGAGGAGACGGCAGCCGAGGCTGCCGCTCCGGAGACCGCCGAGACCGTGATTTCGGCCACTACGGTCACCACTCCGGCGACCACCGAGGAGGAGGCCGCGCTCGCTGAGCCCGCGGCTGAGCCCGAATCGGTACCCGAACCCGTACCTGTGGCCGATGAGGCCGCTCCCGCTCCGCGTACGCGCCGTCGTGCCACGCGTCGTGCGTCCGCTCCCGCGGGTGCGCCGCAGGCCGCCGAGGTGGCGGAGACCAGCGCGGCCGCCGCCACGTCGGGCGACGAGGCCGCGGCTGTGTCCGAGACCGCTGAGGCCGAGCGCGTGGCCGAGGCCGTGGCTGAGCCCGAATCCGTACCTGTGGCCGATGAGGCCGCTCCCGCTCCGCGTGCGCGCCGTCGTGCCACGCGTCGTGCTTCCGCTCCGGCGGGTGCGCCGCAGGCGGTCGGCACAGAGGCCCCGGTGACCACCGAGGCCCCGGTGACGCCCGAGCCTGTCGAGGCCCAGGCCACGACCTCCGCCCCGGCCGCCGAAGAGGCGCCGGCCGGCGAGGCCGAGGACGCCGCTCCTCGCCGTTCGCGCCGTCGCGCCACGCGTCGTGCCACCGCTCCGGCGGGTGCGCCGCAGGCGGAGCCCGAGACACCCGCAGCCGCGTCCGCCGAGGACGCCGCCGCGCCCACCCGCCGTGCCACCACGCCGAAGGCGGAGCGCGCCGCGGCATCCACCGCGACCGAGCCCGCCGAGGCCGTTGTCCGCGACGAGCGCAGGGAGGCCCCTGTGGCCGCTGCCAACAACGACCGGGCCACCGAGGCCGAGACCCCCGCCGAGGCCGAGGCCGCCGCTGAGGAGGCGGAGGCCACTCCTCGACGCGCCCGGCGCCGTGCCACGCGCAAGGCGGCCGGCGGCTTCTCCGCGCCCGCACCGCAGAAGGCCGTGGAGTCCGAGGAGGAGTCCGGTCGGCGTCCCGCACGCCGCCCCGCTGTCGCCGTGTTCCAGGCGCCCGTCTTCACCGAGCCGATGTTCCAGACGCCGGAGCGCGCCGCGGCCGCCGCCGCTGCCGAGGCCGCCGAGGACACGGAAGAGGTCGAGGAAACCGCCGAGCCGGTCCAGCAGACCCCCGCGCCCGCCCCCGTCTCCGAGGAGGAGACCGGCGGATCTCGCCGACGCCGCCGCAGGAAGGTCGAGGAGTCCCCCGTCGCCGCGGAGGTCGTCGAGACCCCCGAGGCCGAGGAGCAGGGCGACGAGGAGTCCGCCGAGGACGCCGCCGAGAGTGACGAGTCCGAGGAGACCGGCTCGCGTCGCCGGCGCCGCCGCGGTGGCCGTCGTCGCCGCCGGGGCGAGTCCGCCGAGTCGGACGGCGAGTCCGCGGAGAGCGACGAGTACGCCTCCGAGCAGGCCGCCCAGGACGCAGAGGACACCGCCGAGCAGACCGAGGAAGACGCCGACGAGGACGAGCGCGAGGAGGCCGGCGGCTCCAGCAGCAGCCGTCGCCGTCGCCGCCGTCGCCGTCGCGCCGGTGACGCGCCCGTCGACGCCGAGCCGACCGAGGCCGACCCCGAGCGCACGGTCGTCAAGGTCCGCGAGCCCCGCGGCAGGAAGGACGAGCGGCCCGGCGACGCCCAGGACGAGGTGCAGTCCATCAAGGGCTCGACCCGTCTCGAGGCGAAGAAGCAGCGCCGCCGTGAAGGGCGAGAGCAGGGCCGTCGTCGCGTTCCGATCATCACCGAGGCCGAGTTCCTGGCCCGCCGTGAGGCCGTCGAGCGTGTGATGGTCGTCCGCCAGAGCGGCGAGCGCACCCAGATCGGCGTTCTTGAGGACAACGTGCTCGTCGAGCACTACGTCAACAAGGAGCAGTCGACCTCGTACGTCGGCAACGTCTACCTGGGCAAGGTCCAGAACGTGCTGCCGTCGATGGAGGCCGCCTTCATCGACATCGGCAAGGGCCGCAACGCCGTGCTCTACGCCGGTGAGGTCAACTTCGAGGCGCTGGGCATGGCCAACGGCCCCCGCCGCATCGAGTCCGCCCTCAAGTCCGGCCAGTCGGTCCTCGTGCAGGTCACGAAGGACCCGATCGGCCACAAGGGCGCCCGCCTGACCAGCCAGGTGTCCCTCCCCGGCCGCTACCTGGTGTACGTGCCCGAGGGCTCGATGACCGGTATCAGCCGCAAGCTGCCCGACACCGAGCGCGCGCGGCTGAAGACCATCCTCAAGAAGATCGTCCCCGAGGACGCGGGCGTCATCGTGCGCACCGCCGCCGAGGGCGCGAGCGAGGACGAGCTGCGCCGTGACGTCGAGCGGCTCCAGGCGCAGTGGGAGGACATCCAGAAGAAGTCGAAGGGCGGCAACGCCCCGACGCTGCTGTACGGCGAGCCGGACATGACCGTCCGCGTCGTCCGCGACATCTTCAACGAGGACTTCACCAAGGTCATCGTCAGCGGCGACGAGGCGTGGGAGACCATCCACGGGTACGTCGCCCATGTCGCGCCCGACCTGGCCGATCGCCTCTCCCGGTGGACCTCCGAGGTCGACGTCTTCGCCACGTACCGGATCGACGAGCAGCTCGCCAAGGCGCTCGACCGCAAGGTCTGGCTGCCGAGCGGCGGCTCGCTGGTGATCGACAAGACCGAAGCGATGATCGTGGTCGACGTCAACACCGGCAAGTTCACCGGTCAGGGCGGCAACCTCGAAGAGACGGTCACCAGGAACAACCTGGAGGCGGCCGAGGAGATCGTGCGCCAGCTGCGGCTGCGCGACCTCGGCGGCATCGTCGTCATCGACTTCATCGACATGGTCCTGGAGTCCAACCGCGACCTGGTGCTGCGCCGTCTCCTGGAGTGCCTGGGACGCGACCGTACGAAGCACCAGGTGGCCGAGGTCACCTCGCTGGGCCTCGTCCAGATGACCCGCAAGCGGGTCGGCCAGGGCCTGCTGGAGTCGTTCTCGGAGACCTGCGTCCACTGCAACGGCCGCGGCGTGATCGTGCACATGGAGCAGCCGACCTCCGTCGGAGGCGGCGGCAAGCGCAAGAAGCGCGGCCGTGGCGGTGCCGAGCAGATCACCGAGCCCGAGCACACGCACGAGCCGGAGACGTTCGAGCCGGTCGAGGTCGAGACGGCGGCCGAGGTCGCCGCCGAGGTCGCCGAGCCTGTCGCACTGCCCGAGCCCGAGTTCGTGCCGGACGAGGACCTCTACAGCAGTGCCGCCGAGGCGGAGGCCGCGGCCACCCGTGGCCGCTCGCGGCGTCGTACGAGCCGGCGCGCGTCGGCTCCGGCGGGTGCGCCGAGGTCCGAGTCCCGTAGGCCTGAGCGCCGGACCGAGGCTCCGACCGCTCAGACCGTGACGCCGGAGGAGGAGATCGCGCGTCCCGTGCAGCCGGAGCCGGCCGCCGTCGCGCACTCCGAGCCCGTCGCCGCCGAGGACCCGGTCGTCGAGGACCCGGTCGTCGAGGCACCGGCCGCCGAGGCGCCGGTCGTCGAGGAAGCGGCGCCCAGGGGGCGTACGCGCCGTCGGGCGACCCGTAAGGCCACCGCGCCCGCCGGTTCGCCCAAGGCGGCGGAGGCGGCCGTGGTGACCGTCACCGAGCCGGTCGCCGCACCCGCCGAGCCCAAGGCGGAGCCGGTCGCCGAGGCCAGGCCCGAGCCGCAGCCGGAGCCCGTCGCCGACAGTGCCGCTCCGGCCCGTCCGCGTCGCCGTGCGGTCCGCAAGGCCACCGCGCCCACCGCGTCCGAGGAGACGGCCGTCGTGGTCGTCCCGTCGACACCGGCGGAAGCTCCGGCGGAGGCGGCCGAGAAGCCCGCCGAAGCGCCCGCCGAGGTCTCCGCGGAGGAAGTCGGCGAGGAGGTCGGCGAGGAGGAGACTCCGGCCAGGAAGACGGCCCGTAAGACGGCCAAGAAGGTGACGGCGAAGAAGGCCGCCGCGAAGAAGACGACGACGGCGGCCAAGAAGACGGTCGCCAAGAAGACCGCGGCCAAGAAGACGGCGAAGACCGCCAAGACGGCTGCCAAGTCGACGTCGAAGAAGACCGCGGCGGCGACACAGCAGACGCCGTCCACCGTCTCGGCCTCCACGGACGAAGACTGACGACCAAGACGGACGACGAGGGCTGAGCACCCGAGGCGCGAGCCTCGACCACGACGCCCCCTGACCTGCGGCTATCGCGCCGGTCAGGGGGCGTCGGCGTATCCGGACGACCCTCGGCCCGCCCTGCCTGCCCGAACCGCCAAGGGGTGCGCCCGGTTTGGTATGCTCCGCCACGCTTCCGGAGGCATCACGGAACTCACATTCACCCCCCGCCTCTTGGAACGCGATCACCCGCATGCCAAACTCACTCAGTCATTCGCATGAACACACGGGTGCGCGTTGGGGAGAACGCTCGCACGTGTCAGGGAGGGGATCTCATGGCGCGCGTGCGCCTGAAAGCCACTGGGCGACACCGCGCTGTGAAGCCGGTCAAGGGAGCGCGCCAGGCCGTCGCGCTGGTCACGGTGCTGTCCGCGGCGGGCGTCCAGGCCGCCACGTCGGCCGGTACCGCGGAAGCCGTGGACACTCCGACGTGGACCGAGGGGCCGATCTTCAACGACCCGCTCGGCACCAGCGACCAGCAGCTCGCGATCCGCACCCGGCTGATCGAGCTGACCAACGCCGCGCTGCCCGGCTCCACGATCAAGGTCGCGGTCTACCACGTCTGGGAGGCCTCGGTCGTCAACGCGCTCGTGGCCGCCAAGAACCGCGGCGTGAAGGTGCAGGTCCTGCTCGACGAGTCCAGCATCAGCGACCGTCCGGCCAACACCGCGTACGGCACGCTCGCCTCGGGGCTCGGCACGGACCGTACGCAGAGCTCGTACGTCACGACCTGCCCGGAGAACAAGTCGTGCCTGGGCGATCCGAAGTTCGGGCAGTCGATCATGCACAACAAGTTCTGGCTGTTCTCGGCCGTCCAGGGCGCCACGAACGTCGTCGTCGAGACCACCTCGAACTCCACGCCGTCCGCGCACACCCGCTTCTTCAACGACGCGCTGATGCTGCCGAACAACCCGACGATGTACGACGCGTACGCGGACTACTTCGACTCGATGGCCGCGCAGGACTGGGAGTCCTGGAACTACCGCACGGTGAGCAACGGCCTCTACAAGGCGTACTTCTTCCCGCGGGCCGGCAATACCCGGGACACCGACACGGTGTACTCGATGCTCAACAACGTCACCTGCAAGTACAAGGACACCGCGGGCGTCACGCAGTCGACCAAGGTCCGGGTGGCGATCTTCAAGATCACCCGCCTGGCCATCGCGGAAAAGCTGGTCTCGCTGAAGAAGGCGGGCTGCTCCGTGAGCATCGTCTACGCGGAGTCGGACAGCGCCAAGAGCACCGGCGGCACCGCGGGCACGTGGGAGAAGCTGCACACGACCGGCGGCCCGACCGTACGCTGCTACAACGACGACCGGGACCCGCTGAACCCCGGCCAGAAGCTGACGACGCCGTACATCATCCACTCCAAGTACATCCTCATCGACGGCGTGTACGACGGCGTGCGGAACAAGGTCAGCTTCACCGGCTCCGGGAACTACACGGGCCCCGCGCTGCGCGAGAACGACGAGTCGATCGTGAAGGTCGACGACGACGCCGTGCACGACATGTTCAGGACGCACTTCGACCGGGTGACCAAGGTCGCCTATCCGGGCACCGCGGACACCACGGACCTGTGCAAGGGCGTGAAGCCGCTGCCCGCGGACGGCGAGAAGCCGACCGTGTAGGGCCCGGCCCCGAGCCGCCCCGGACCCGGTTTGACCCCCAGGTCGGGGCCCCGTAACCTTGACCCTCGGCGTGTCCATAGACGTGCCGCATTCCCGTAAACCTCTTCCTCCCGGTGGCTCGCGCTCCCGGGAGAGGCTGTCTGCTTCTGTCGGCGGCTGGACTGCGGGGATTCCGAAGCGAGCGAGAGAGAGATCCGCGTGTACGCCATCGTGCGCAGCGGTGGTCGACAGCACAAGGTTGCTGTCGGCGACACCGTTGAGGTTGACAAGATTCCCACCGCCAACGTCGGCGACACGGTCGAGCTCTCGACCCTGCTCGTTGTCGACGGTGACGCCGTCACCAGCGACCCGTGGGTGCTTGCCGGCATCAAGGTCCAGGCCGAGGTCGTGGACCACCACAAGGGCGCGAAGATCGACATCCTTCGCTACAAGAACAAGACCGGCTACCGCCGTCGTCAGGGCCACCGCCAGCAGTACACGGCGATCAAGGTCACTGAGATCCCCGCGGCTGCGAAGTAAGGGACTGAGAAGAGATGGCACACAAGAAGGGCGCATCGTCCACCCGGAACGGTCGCGACTCCAATGCTCAGCGGCTCGGCGTGAAGCGCTTCGGCGGTCAGGTCGTCAACGCCGGTGAGATCCTGGTCCGCCAGCGTGGCACCCACTTCCACCCCGGCGCGAGCGTCGGCCGTGGCAAGGACGACACGCTGTTCGCGCTGGCCGCCGGTGCGGTCGAGTTCGGTACGCACCGCGGCCGCAAGGTCGTGAACATCGTTCCGGTCGCCTGATCGGATCTTTCGCGAGGCGGACCTCACTTCCCGTACGGGAAGCGGGTCCGCCTTTCGCGTGTTTCAACTGGGCAGAGATCAACCGGGCAGGGATCCGTACGGATCGACTGACCCGGGATCCACAGAGATCTGCTGAGCAGAGATTTTTCGTACGTAACTGGAGGCACATCCCATGACCACCTTCGTGGACCGCGTCGAGCTGCACGTCGCCGCGGGTAGCGGAGGCCACGGCTGTGCCTCCGTCCACCGGGAGAAGTTCAAGCCCCTCGGCGGACCCGACGGCGGCAACGGCGGCCGTGGCGGCGACGTGATCCTGGTCGTCGACCAGTCGGTCACCACGCTCCTCGACTATCACCACTCCCCGCACCGCAAGGCCACCAACGGCAAGCCCGGTGAGGGCGCCAACCGGTCCGGCAAGGACGGGCAGGACCTGGTCCTGCCGGTGCCGAACGGCACGGTGGTCCTGGACAAGGCCGGGAACGTACTCGCGGACCTGGTGGGCCACGGGACGACGTACGTGGCAGCGGAGGGCGGCCGGGGCGGCCTCGGCAACGCGGCGCTGGCCTCGGCCCGCCGCAAGGCGCCCGGCTTCGCGCTGCTCGGTGTTCCCGGCGGCCTGCAGGACATCGTCCTTGAGCTGAAGACGGTCGCCGACGTGGCGCTCGTCGGCTACCCCAGCGCGGGCAAGTCGTCCCTCATCTCCGTTCTGTCCGCCGCCAAGCCGAAGATCGCGGACTACCCGTTCACGACCCTCGTCCCCAACCTGGGTGTGGTGACGGCCGGTTCGACCGTCTACACGATCGCGGACGTGCCGGGCCTCATCCCCGGCGCCAGCCAGGGCAAGGGCCTGGGGCTCGAGTTCCTGCGCCACGTCGAGCGCTGCGAGGTGCTGGTCCACGTGTTGGACACCGCGACCCTCGAGTCCGACCGCGACCCGGTCTCCGACCTCGACATGATCGAGGAGGAGCTGAAGCAGTACGGCGGCCTCGGCAACCGTCCGCGCCTCGTCGTCCTCAACAAGATCGACGTACCGGACGGCAAGGACCTCGCCGAGATGGTCCGCCCGGAACTGGAAGCGCGCGGCTACCGCGTCTTCGAGATCTCGGCCGTGGCGCACACCGGCCTCAAGGAACTGTCCTTCGCTCTCGCCGACTTCGTGGCGAAGGCACGCGCGGCGAAGCCCAAGGAAGAGGCCACCCGCATCGTCATCCGCCCGAAGGCGGTCGACGACGCCGGCTTCACGGTGGTCCAGGAGGAGGACGGTCTCTTCCGTGTCCGTGGCGAGAAGCCCGAGCGTTGGGTCCGCCAGACCGACTTCAGCAACGACGAGGCCGTCGGCTACCTCGCCGACCGCCTCAACCGCCTCGGCGTGGAAGAGTCGCTGATGAAGGCGGGCGCCCGCTCGGGCGACGGCGTCGCCATCGGCCCCGAGGACAACGCCGTCGTCTTCGACTGGGAGCCCACGGTCATGGCCGGTGCGGAAATGCTCGGCCGGCGCGGCGAGGACCACCGCTTCGAGGCGCCTCGCCCCGCCGTCACGCGTCGCCGCGAGAAGCAGGCGGAGCGGGACGAGTCGGAGAAGGAGTACGACGACTTCGAGCCGTTCTAGGGCGGCTGCGGGCCGTGGGGGTTGATCGCGCAGTTCCCCGCGCCCCTGAGGTGGGCGTGCCCCGTCAGGGGCGCGGGGAACTGCGCGACAAGCCCCCACTCACCCGCAGCCGACCATCTACGCACCAGCACAAGCGAAAGTGAGGGGCCCCGGAGAATCTCCGGGGCCCCTCACTTTCGCGAACTCTCGCGTCAACGCTACGCGTTGACCGAGTCCTCCGCACCGTTCGGCTCCTGAGCCGCCTCCTCCGCGGCGTCCTCGGCCGCCGAGCGCGGGGAGGGGATCTCCGCGGCGAGGCGGGACTCCATGCGGACGCGGCGTTCGTCGGCCTTGGTGCACAGGGCGTCGATCGCGGCGTTGAAGCGGGCCATGGAGGGCGGGTCGGAGGGGCCGAGCAGGTGCTCCTTGAGCTCGGCGCGGGCCGCGGTGAAGCGGTCCTTCTCCGGGTGGCGGACCGACTCCAGGAGGGCCGGGACGCTGTCCGCCTCGGGGCTGAGGATGACGCCGGCCGACACGGTCGGGAAGCCCGTACGGAACGCCGTCTCGGACAGCCCCGAGGTGTTGGCGACCGCGTACGGCTTCTCGCTCGACAGCCAGTCGGAGACGACCGACGACACGTCACTGATCAGCAGGTCCGCCTGGTTGAAGCAGGCGAAGATGGCCGGCCGCGCGGCCGTGATGATCTGGTGCTCCCACTCCGGGAAGGACGCCCAGTACGCCTTCTCCCAGGCCAGCGTGGCCTCGGTGATGGCGGCCTCGCGGTCACCCTTCGGGGCGCCCTGGAGCAGCATCCGCTCCATCTCGTCCGCGCTCTGCCGGAAGGCGGTGGACGTGAGCCGGTCCAGCTCGGCCGTACGGCGGGCCAGTTCGGCGGCGGCAGCGGCGTCCGGGCGGGCGCCCGACCGCTTGGTGTTGGCCTCGCGGATCATCGCCATGATGCGCTCGTTCGCCGCGCCCGCGCGCGGGTCGACGGAACCGGTCATCGGGTGCGGCTTGTACAGCAACCGCACCCCCTCGTCCGCCAGCAGCCGCCGCACGATGTTCTCGCCCGCCAGCACCACCGACGTGTTGCCCGGGTTGCCGTCCCAGCCCTCCCAGGTGGGCGCGTACAGCACGGTCGTGTACGCACCCGTGGGGGCGCCGGAGAAGGGGCGGATCGGCGCCAGCTGCGGGCGGCCGACCTCCACGATGTCCTTGTCCTCGACGCCGACCTCGGCCAGCGCGTACCGCTCGCGGGCCGCGGGACCGGCCACCCACACCTCGTCGTACGCCTTCGCGTACGGGTTGCAGGAGGACAGCTTGTCGCTCTCGCCATGGTTGATGAAGGCGTGCTTGACCGTGGGGATGCGCAGGACCTGCGAGGTCTTCGCGGCGTTCGCCGGGTGCAGCATCATCTTCAGCGTCGAGTTCTCCAGCGAGAACATCGTCGATACCTTCGGGAAGCAGATGACCGGCACGTCCGTCGCGTCGATCTTCTGCACCATGAAGCGCTCACGCAGCACGATCAGCGGCTTGGCGTCGACGGAGGAGAGCGTGGAGAGCCACATGTTCGCCTGGTACGCGGAGGTCGTACCGCCCGAGAAGTACATGGCCACGGTCGGCTTGTAGCCGGCCAGCCACTTGTCCAGCCACTCCATGACCTTCTGCTCGCTCTTGGCGCGCTTCTTCGGCAGCAGCCAGGTCCCGAGGTAGGCCGTACCGCCGCCCATCAGGGCGATGGCGACGCCGACGCCGATGCCGCCCCAGTAGGCGTCCGTGGTGGCCGCGGTGATCACCAGGCCGACCGTGGCCGGGATCGAGAAGGTGAGCAGGCGGTGGCCCGGGCGGCGAGCCAGGACACGCGGCGGCGCGGCGGTCAGGCGCAGCGCGGACGCGTCGATGTTGCGGGTGACGATCGGCAGCGTACGAGTGCGGCGGACCACGACCGCGGCGGCCTGGCAGGCGAAGTGCAGTGCGTAGAAGACGCACAGGGCGATCAGGAGCGGCGCCTGCTCGCGCGTCGGGTTGATCCCGTCGATCCGCAGGAGCCCCACCAGGATCAGCATGTCGCGCAGCAGCTGCCGGACCGTGACGTCGAAGCGGACCTTGCTCAGCAGTGAGAGCAGTCCGGGGTTCCGGTACTGCAAGTACACGTCGAGGGCGAGGCCGCCCGCGCTCGCGGCGATGAACACCGGGACGTTCGGCAGCAGAGCGGAGACGATCTGGGCCGTGAAGAGCGCGAACATCGCGAGCAGCGCGGACAGCTGCACGATGCGGCGGGGGGCGAGTCCGGCGGAGGGCACGGAATGGGCTCCTGCAAGGGGTGCGACGGATGGGGGAGGAGAAGGGCGTGGGAGGTGGTGACCTCTTGAAGCCCCGTAAGGCTTCGTGAAAGAAGAGGTTGACCACTGACCGTATGACTTCCGCGCCCCGCCTAGCAATCTTCCGTGGGACGCATCACCGAATAACGGATCAAACGGAAGGGAACCAACGAGGCGCGGGATACGTCTCCCAATGATCGCCTGCTTCTGAGTTCCTATGATCACTCATGGTGTCCCGCCCCTCGAAACGCGGGGGCACCCCAAGGCCGCCCTCACGTAGATTGCACAGACCGGGCTGGTCGGAACATTGGGGTAAAGCGTGTCAGCGGCAAGGCAGGCGGCAGCAAGGCAGGACGTGGCGGAAGCCCGCCGGATCGTCGTCAAGGTGGGGTCCTCGTCCCTGACCACCGCCACCGGAGGCCTCGACGCCGACCGCGTGGACGCCCTCGTGGACGTACTCGCCAAGACCCGCAGCGGGGGAGAGAAGGAGATCGTCCTCGTCTCGTCCGGCGCCATCGCCGCCGGTCTCGCCCCGCTGGGCCTGCGCCGCCGCCCCAAGGACCTCGCCCGCCAGCAGGCCGCCGCCAGCGTCGGTCAGGGCCTCCTCGTCGCCCGCTACACCGCCTCCTGCGCCCGCTACGGCATCCGCGTCGGCCAGGTGCTGCTCACCTCCGACGACATGAGCCGCCGCGCCCACCACCGCAACGCCCAGCGCACCCTCGACAAGCTCCTCGCGATGGGCGCCCTGCCGGTCGTCAACGAGAACGACACGGTCGCCACGGACGAGATCCGCTTCGGCGACAACGACCGGCTGGCCGCCCTCGTCGGCCATCTAGTACGCGCCGATCTGCTCGTCCTCCTCTCCGACGTGGACGGGGTGTACGACGGCGACCCCCGCAGCCCCGGTACGTCGCGGATAGCGGAGGTGCGCACCCCGGCGGACCTCGCCCACGTCGACATCGGCAGCGCGGGCAAGGCCGGCGTCGGCACCGGCGGCATGGTCACCAAGGTCGAGGCGGCCCGGATCGCGGCCGCCGCCGGCATCCCGGTCGTCCTCACCTCCGCCGTGCACGCGGCCGACGCCCTCGCCGGCCGGGACACCGGCACGTACTTCCACGCCACCGGGCGCCGCTCCGCCGACCGCCTGCTGTGGCTCCAGCACGCGTCCACCCCGCAGGGCGCCCTCACGCTCGACGACGGGGCCGTGCGCGCGGTCGTCGAGCGGCGCACCTCGCTGCTGCCCGCGGGCATCGCGGCCGTCGAGGGCGATTTCGTCGCGGGCGACCCCGTCGAGCTGCGCGACAGCGCGGGGCGCGCGGTCGCCCGGGGGCTGGTCAACTTCGACGCCAAGGAGATCCCGCAGCTGATCGGCCGCTCCACACACGAGCTGGCCCGCGAGCTGGGTCCCGCGTACGAACGAGAAGTCGTACACAGGGACGATCTGGTGCTGCTGCACCCGTAAACGGCCGAAAGGGCGGCCCCCCGTGGGGGACGTTCGGTAAAAGCGCCACACGGAGCCGCCCCACCTGCTCAACTTTGTTTCAGGGAGACCCCCAGAGTCCGAGCGGACCCGTTGCGTAAAGGAGGCCGTCGTGAGACGAGTGCGCCCTGGGGCGGCGGCGTCCCGCGGTGGAGCGGGCTCCCGTCCGGCCGGCGAGGAGCGGACCCTCACCAGCGTCGCGGCCGGTGACACGTACGAGGGCGATGACCCGCGTGACCTGCCCCGACTGTGGCACGTCACGCTGAGCGTCTCGGGCGACGAGGCCCCGCTGAAGGAGGTCAGGCGCGGACTCGAACAGCTCGCCCATGACCATCCCTTTCTGCTGACCAGCCGGTACGCCAACGATCACGCGGAGATCCGCTACTGGGAGGAGGCCCGCGACCTGCACGACGCGGCGGCGGTCGCGCTGCGCCTGTGGGGCGAGCACCGCCAGACCGCGAAGCTGCCGCCCTGGGAGATCGTCGGCCTGGAGGTCATCGACCGCGAGACCTACCACCATCGGATCGCGGAGGGGTACGGGCCGCTGCCCGCCACCCCCGTCGGCGTACACCCTTTCTAGGGCATGTCGGGACCTGTCTCGCGGTGTGGGACAACGGCTGAACACCTCTCGCGGGCGCACTACCCTGCGTGTTATGACCACGCTCTCGCCGTACGACTCGATGTCCCCGGTCACCCAGGCCGCCTACCGTGCCAAGGGCGCCGCCGCCGACCTCGCTCCGCTGCCGCGGGCCGAGAAGGACGACGCGCTGCTCGCGATCGCGGACGCGCTCGAGGTCCGTACGAGCGAGATCGTCGAGGCCAACACCAAGGACGTCGATCGCGCCCGCGAGGCCGGCACCAGCGAGACCGTCATCGACCGCCTCACGCTCACGCCCGAGCGGATCCGCGCGATCGCCTCGGACGTACGTGACGTGGTGGCGCTGCCCGATCCGGTCGGCGAGGTCGTCCGCGGCTCGACGCTGCCGAACGGCATCGACCTGCGCCAGGTCCGCGTCCCGCTCGGCGTCGTCGGAATCATCTACGAGGCCCGGCCGAACGTCACGGTCGACGCGGCCGCCCTCTGCCTGAAGTCCGGCAACGCGGTGCTCCTGCGCGGCTCGTCCTCGGCCTACGAGTCCAATGCCGCCCTCGTCCGCGTCCTGCGCGACGCGGTCGGCGGCTCGGGCCTGCCCGCCGACGCCGTACAGCTCGTGCCGGGCGACGGCAGGGAGTCCGTAAGGGAGCTGATGCGCGCCCGCGGCCTCGTCGACGTGCTCATCCCGCGCGGCGGCGCCTCGCTGATCCGCACGGTCGTCCAGGAGTCGACCGTCCCGGTCATCGAGACCGGCACCGGCAACTGCCACGTGTACGTCGACGCGAACGCCGACCTCGACATGGCGATCGAGATCCTGATCAACTCCAAGGCGCAGCGGCCCAGCGTGTGCAACGCCGCCGAGACGCTGCTGGTGCACCAGGACATCGCCGCCGAGTTCCTGCCGCGCGCTCTCGACGCCCTCGCGGACGCCGGGGTCACCGTGCACGCCGACGAGCGGGTCCTCGCGTACGCCAAGGACTCCAAGGCCACCGTCGTCGAGGCCACAACCGAGGACTGGGACACCGAGTACCTGTCGTACGACATCGCCGCCGCCGTTGTCGACTCGCTCGACAAGGCCGTCGCCCACATCCGGCTGTGGAGCTCAGGGCACACCGAGGCGATCGTCACCACCTCGCAGCAGGCCGCCCGCCGATTCACCCAGCTGGTGGACTCCACGACGGTCGCCGTGAACGCGTCCACGCGGTTCACGGACGGCGGCCAGTTCGGCTTCGGCGCCGAGATCGGCATCTCCACGCAGAAGCTGCACGCGCGGGGGCCGATGGGGCTGCCGGAGCTGACGAGCACGAAGTACATCGTCACGGGTGACGGACACATCCGCCGCTGAGCCCCCACCGCGACGAGACACTCCGGAACCCCTCAAAGAAAGCGTCTCGCCAGGCGGATGAATTTCCTTACCGTCTGCCCAAATTGACCACCCCGGTCTACTCTGGATTCGTGCCGGAGGACGTGGGGGGCACGCCGTTCCCTGACGGCTGGGAGCCCGACGACGACCGCGACCGCGGGGGTGCGGACGAAGAGTTCGCCTCCGTGGTCTTCGACGAGGCCTTTGTACGGGCGGCGACGGTTCACGAGCCGACCGCCGTCGAGCGCCTCCTGGCCGCCGCGCAGGCGAGAGCGGAGGCCTCCGAGGCCGAGGCACGCCGGGCGCACACCCGGGGCGTGCGCGGCGACGACGAGCTCTACGAGGACGGGTTCGGGCCCGACGGCCGTCCTCGTTTCGACCAGGACCCGGAGCTGGACGACCTCGACGACCGTGACGTTCTGCACGGCGGCTTCGGCAGCGCGGGGACGTACGGGAAACAGGCCCGCTGGCACCGTCCCGTCGCCTGGATGCTCGCCCTCGTGATGGGCATCGGCATGGTCGCGCTCGCCTTCACCGCGGTCTACCGGGGCGCGTCCTCGGGCCGCCAGGACCAGGTCCCGGCGCCGGCCTCCACCGGCCTCGAACAAGGCGGCGCAGTGGGTCCCTCGGCCTCCGCCGACTACTCCCAGCCGGCCGTCTCGGCTGAGCCGCGCACTCCGTGATGGCGGGCCGTGACAGGTTGAAAACTCGGCTTCACAGCCTGTGAAACGGGTTTGAAACACTGCCGCGCAGCCCGTAGGGGCAGGTCCGGGACCCTCGGGCGATCCTGGTGAGGACCTGTCAGAACTTGTCGTGTACCAGGGCGTTTACCTGGGGTCCAGGAGACCTACTCTGAAAGTATGGGCGGGCCTGGAAACCCACCTGAGGGGACACCCGAGGGTGCTCCCGGTGGTGGAGAGGACGAGTACCGATCCGTCGTCTTCGACGAGTCGTTCGTTCGTGCTGCCCGCCTCCAGGAGTTCTCCGCGCAGGAGCGGATCACCGACCACGCCCCGGCCGTCCGCCGTCGTCCGCCGCTGCGCCGCGGCCTGTCCCGGCAGGCGTTGATCCTCGTCCTGCTGATCGCCGTCGCCTTCGGCACCGCGATCTACATGGGTGTACGCCACCCGTACCAGACCCCCGCGGTGAAGCCCCCGGAACCGCTGCGGATGACGGTGATACCCCTTGCGCCGCAGAGCGCCGTGCCCGGCTCCGCCGACATCGAGGCGCTGTACGCGCACAGCCCGGCCGACCAGTTCCGCGTCGGCGCCGAGGGCATCACTCTGCCCGCCTCCCGGCGCACCGCGCACTTCTCCGACAGCCAGGTCGTCACTGCCCTGACCACGGCGAAGGACTACCTCGTGGAGTCCGCGCTCGACCCTGACGTGCTCACCGGCGGCGCCACCCGGCCCGCCCGGATCCTGCTCGACCCGCAGCAGCTCGACCAGTTCGACGAGAGCTTCGACCACCCCGTCGCGGACGGGCGGCACGCGCCCACCGGCTGGCTGGTCCGGTTCGACCCGAACCAGGCCGAGCTGGCCGACCCCAAGATCCGGGTGCAGGGCACGCTGGCGGCCGCCGAGACCGACTCCGACACCCTTGAGGTCACCGCCGACCACACCTTCGTCTACGCGCTGCGGCCGGCCGGCTCGGACCAGGACGCCAAGGCCTCGCTGTTCACCGTGCGGCGCGAGCTGCACTTCCGGTTCGACCGCGACGATCTGCGGATGCGCCAGACCGAGCTCCTTGTCTCCTACGTCCAGGCCGGGCCGCTGGCCTGTGCCGAGGACGCGACGAACCATCTGCGTCCGCTGCTCGCGGGAGAGACGGCCAAGGCGGGCGGTCCGGCCGGCACCGACCCCTTCGCGACGGGCAGTGCCACGGCGCTGTGCGGGTCGCTGGCGGCCAGCGCCCAGCCCAAGCTGTAGCTCTTGTTGTTCTTCCAGTTCTTGTAGTTCTTCCCTGGTCCCTGCTCCTTTGTAGCTCTCCGGCTGTCCTTGCTCCCTTGCTCAGACGGTGCCGTTGCTTCCGTTGGGGCTCTCGTCGTCCGGGCGGTCGGTTCGCGGCTGGTCCTTGGGGGAGCCGGTCGCGAAGCCACCAAAGCCGCGCCGGACCCGGCCGCCGAGGTCGCCCGCGCCGCCGGCGATGTCGCTGACCAGCTTCATCAGCGGGTCCTTGGAGTTCCTCACGTCCGTGGCGTAGCTGGTCGCCGACTGCCGGAAGGAGTCCGTGACCGAGGTGTTCCCGTCCTCGTCGCGGCGCGGATAGTGGCCGTCCATGATCCGCTGGTAGTCGCGGGACTCGGCCCACTTCTTCAGTTCGGCGGCCCGGACCGTGGTGAAGGGGTGGGAGCGGGGGAGCATATTGAGGATCTTGAGCACGGAGTCGCGCAGGTCGCCCCCGGCCTCGTACTCCTCGGCCTGTGCGAGGAACGCGTCCACGTTCATCTCGTGCAGGTGGTTGCCGCCCGCGATCTTCATCAGGCCGCGCATCGAGGACTCCAGGTCCTGGCCGACCAGGAGGCCCGCGCGGTCCGCGGACAGCTCGGACTTGCGGAACCACTCGCGCAGGGCCGTCACGATCGCCATGATCGCGAGGTTGCCGAGGGGGATCCACGCCACCCGGAGGGCGAGGCTCGTCAGGAACAGCAGGATCGTGCGGTAGACGGAGTGGCCGGACAGGGCGTGGCCCACCTCGTGGCCGACGACCGCCCGCATCTCCTCCTCGTCGAGCAGCTCGACGAGGCCGGTGGTGACGACGATGATCGGCTCGTCCATGCCGATGCACATCGCGTTCGGCTGCGGGTCCTGGTTGACGTACATCGGCGGGACCTTCTCCAGGTCCAGGATGTAACAGGCGTCCCGCAGCATGTCGTGGAGGTGCGCGAACTGGGCGTCCGAGACGCGCACCGAGTCCGACAGGAACAGCAGCCTCAGGCTGCGCTCCGGGAGCAGGCCGCTGAGCGCCTTGAAGACGGTGTCGAAGCCGCTGAGCTTGCGCAGGGCGACCAGGGCCGAGCGGTCGGCGGGGTGCTCGTACGCCCGGGAGGAGATCCCCTCGAAGCGCCGGCGCTGCCTGCTCGGAACGTTCTCGTGGCTTTCTTCTGGCATGTGGTCCCCCATGCGTTTGATTGCCTTCTGTGCCCCCAAGGCGGGGTCCAGCCTAGGCGGAGATACCGTGGACGGGCAGTACAGCGAAGGAGTCGAACGTCATGGAGCACCCCCCCGAATCCTGGCTCGCCGAGGCCGCGAGCGCCGCCCAGCAGCAGGGGGCGGGGAATCTCCTCCGTGTCGTGCTGATCGTGATGGTCGTCGGCTGTGTGCTGACCGCCTGGTTCCTGCTGCGCGGCTACAAGCGGGACGACTGAGCACCGGCAGAAGGTTCCCGACAGCTCATCGACTTCTCGACGACTTTCCGTCGGTTTCCCCCCCGCCGCTTTCCAACGGCGGAGTCGGAGTGATGGGGGCGGCGGCCCCCGCATACGATGTGCGGAAGTCGTTGTCCCGCCCTCCCCCACTCTCGACTTCGCTCGAGCGGGGGACCACCATCGGATAGGTCCTGCCGAAGATGAGCTTCCACAGCACCGCTGCCCAGTTGGTCACACTTGCCGCCGAGGGCGAGGAGCACGGCGGCAACCACGAGAGCCTCAGCCCCCTCCTGACCGGCGGCGGCGCCTTCGTCGCCCTGCTGCTGCTGCTGTGGATCACCACCCGTTTCAACCGGGACCGCTGACGCCCGCGCGACAGGGCCCGTCGGCCGGGCCGGTAGGGTCTGAACGCATGGGAGAGCAGGACATGCCTACCGGTCCGGCGAGCGACACGGAGCGCGGTACGGCGCGGGGCGTACGGCGCGGCCCGGGAAACGGCCCGTCGAACCCGGGCAAGCGCCGCCTCGGCGTCATGGGCGGAACCTTTGACCCGATCCACCACGGGCACCTCGTGGCGGCCAGTGAGGTCGCCGCGCAGTTCCACCTCGACGAGGTGGTGTTCGTGCCGACCGGCCAGCCGTGGCAGAAGAGCGACCGCAAGGTCTCCCCGGCCGAGGACCGCTATCTGATGACGGTCATCGCGACCGCCGAGAACCCGCAGTTCTCGGTGAGCCGCATCGACATCGACCGCGGCGGCCCGACCTACACCACGGACACGCTGCGCGACCTTCGCGTGCTCAACCCCGACACGGACCTCTTCTTCATCACCGGCGCCGACGCGCTCGGCCAGATCCTCACCTGGCGCGACGCCGAGGAACTGTTCTCCCTCGCGCACTTCATCGGGGTCACCCGGCCCGGCCACATACTGACCGACACCGGTCTGCCGGAAGGCGGTGTCTCGCTCGTCGAGGTCCCCGCGCTCGCCATCTCGTCCACGGACTGCCGTGACAGAGTCGCGAACGGCGACCCGGTCTGGTATCTGGTGCCGGACGGTGTGGTGCGCTACATCGACAAGCGTGAGCTGTACCGCGGCGAGTGAGCCGAGAGGGGCACCGGTGAACGACCGATACGACGCTGGGTACGGCGGCGACCAGTACGAGCACGTCGGCTACGACGAGTTCGGGCAGCCTGTGTACCGGCAGGTGCCACCGCCTTCCCAGGCTTCGCAGGTCCCGCAGGTCCCGCAGGCTCCTCAGGCCTCACAGGAGTACGGCTCGTACGACCCCTATGGGGGACAGCCGCAGGGGTACGGGCAGGGACAGGGACAGGCATACGGGCAGGGACAGGCGTACGGGCACGGGCAGGGACAGGGATACGGGTACGACCCGTACGCGATGGGGCAGCCGGCGTCGCCTGTGGTGTCGTATGACGCCGGTCAGCAGCAACCTGTGTCGCCCTATCACACGGGTCAGCAGCAACCCCAAGTCGCCGAGCAGACCGCCCACATCCCGCAGCAGGCAGGTCCGAGGGAATCCTCGGCGCCCTCGGAGAGTGGGCCACAGGCTGAACCCGACTACCGCACCGAGCAGTTCGCCTTCGTCGAGGAGCAGCCGGAGGACTCCGAAGACGTCATCGACTGGCTGAAGTTCACCGAGAACCGCACCGAGCGACGCGAGGAGGCCCGGCGCCGGGCCCGCGGCCGTGTGGTCGCGCTGGTCGTGGTGTTCGCGCTGGTCGCGGCCGGCGGGGTCGGCTATCTCTGGTACGCCGGGCAGTTGCCCGGCACGTCGTCCGACTCGAAGCCCGGCGCGACGACCGCCGCAGGCGCCCAGAAGCGTGACGTGATCGCTGTCCACCTGCACAACACCAAGGGCGGCGGCACCTCGACGGCGCTGCTCGTCAACAACACCACCACCAAGCGGGGCACCACCGTGCTGCTGCCCAACTCCCTTGCCCTGACGGACGAGGACGGCACCACGACCACGCTCGCCAAGTCGGTCGACGACGACGGTTCCTCCGGGACGCGCGAGGGAATCGACACCGTGCTGGGGACGGACATCGAGGGCACCTGGCGCCTCGACACCCCGTACCTGAACAACCTCGTCGAACTCGTCGGCAATATCGACATCGACACCAACGCGGACGTGCCCGACCCGGACGCGAAGAAGAAGGGCACGGCGCCCCTCGTCACCAAGGGCGAGGGCCAGACGCTCAGCGGCAAGATGGCCGTCGCATACGCCACGTACCGCGCCTCCGGAGAGTCGCAGAACGCGCAGCTGGAGCGGTTCGGGCAGGTCATGCAGGGCGTGCTGCGCAAGCTGTCGTCGGACGCGCAGGCCGCGACGACCACGGTTCAGACGCTCGCGCAGATCCTCGACCCCTCGCTGAGCGACAAGGACCTGGGCGCGTTCCTGGCCAGGCTCGCCGACCGGGCCAAGGAGGGCGAGTACAAGACCGCGATGCTGCCGGTCCGGACGGACGGCAGGCTGAGCGCGCAGGCGAGCGACAGCGTGGTCAAGGAGGTGCTCGGCGGCACCGCGAAGAGCCCCGAGCAGGGCGCGGCCGTCCAGGTCGGCATCCGCAACGCCACGGGCAACGACGACGCCACCGAACAGGCCAGGGTGGTGCTGCTCAACGGCGGCTACACCTTCGTCGACAGCGGCAGGACCGACGCTGCGCAGACCGTGTCCCAGATCACATACGCCGAGGCCGCGAGGAAGGCGGACGCGGTCGAGGTCGCCAAGACGCTGGGGCTGCCCACGAGTTCGGTGAAGAAGGGCAAGGTCACCTCGAACGCGGACGTGTCGGTCGTACTGGGGCAGAACTACAAGGTCACTGCCTCGTCGGGCGGGTGACGGGACACCGAGCGGAGACGGCGGGGCGGGTGACAGGTCGGCTTCCGGGGGCTTCGTCGCCCGTGCGGCGGGTGCCCGGAGCGTCCCCGAGGCGCGTCCGCCAATCACGTGGGGTGCCGTCGGCGGTCCGTGAGACCCTTGGGGTATCCCCTCGGGGACTCCTGACCGCCGACGGAAAGCCTTGTAGTGACCGCCACTGACCGCTCTACCGAGCTCATCACCACCGCCGCGCAGGCGGCAGCCGACAAGCTCGCGCACGACATCATCGCGTACGACGTCAGCGACGTGCTGTCGATCACGGACGCCTTCCTGCTGGCCTCCGCGCCCAACGACCGCCAGGTCAAGTCGATCGTCGACGAGATCGAGGAGCGGCTGAGCAAGGAGCTCGGCGTCAAGCCGGTGCGCCGCGAGGGCGACCGTGACGCCCGCTGGATCCTGCTCGACTACGTGGACATCGTGGTGCACGTCCAGCACAGCGAGGAGCGCGTTTTCTACGCGCTGGAGCGGCTCTGGAAGGACTGCCCCGAGCTCGACCTGCCCGCCGACGCCAAGGCGACCCGCGGCAAGAGCGCGGAGCACGCCAAGCTGCAGGACGCGGAGGAAGCCGCCGAGCTGCGCGGAGAGCTGCGGTGACCGCCGGAGCGGAGGCCTCGGCCGGTGCCGGGGCCGGGAAGAAGCCGGGCCGGGGGCGTCGCGTCATCCTGTGGAGGCACGGGCAGACTTCGTGGAACGTGGAGCGCCGCTTCCAGGGAACCATAGACGTCGAGCTCACCGAGACCGGCGTGGGCCAGGCCCGCCGAGCCGCCCGGCTGCTCGCGTCCCTGAACCCTGACGCGATCGTCGCCTCGGACCTCCAGCGGGCGGCGAACACCGCGGGTGAGCTGTCCGCGCTGACCGGCCTCACCGTGTCGCACGACGAGGGTCTGCGCGAGACGTACGCGGGCGTCTGGCAGGGACTGACGCACAACGAGATCATCGCCCGGTACGGCGACGAGTACGCCGCGTGGAAGCGCGGCGAGTCGGTACGCCGGGGCGGCGGCGAACTGGAGACCGAGGTCGCCGACCGCGCGGCCCCCGTGGTGCTCCGGCACGCCGATAAACTCCCCGACGACGGCACGCTCGTGGTCGTCAGCCACGGCGGCACCATCCGCACCACCATCGGCCGCCTCCTCGGCCTGGAGTCCCAGCACTGGGAGAGCCTCGGCGGCCTCTCCAACTGCTGCTGGTCCGTCCTCGGCGAGGGCGCCCGCGGATGGCGCCTGCTGGAACACAACGCGGGCACACTGCCGGAGCCGGTGCTGGGGGACGACGACTAGGGCCTGTGTGGGGTTGTGATCTGGGCTCGCGGGGCGTGGCACGCACGCTCGCCGCGTTGCCGAAATGCCCTCGTACGGAGCTACTAGGGCCTTCCGGCGCCTTGCGATCGCACGCACCACGCCCCGCTCCCTGATCCGGATCACAACCCCACACAGGCCCTAGTACTCCAGCCGTAGTTCGTGATCTTCATTCCTGAGTGGCTTGTCGTCGGTAGTGGCTGGCTTGGGATCGGGCCTGGTGGCGGCGTCGCCAGTTCGACCAACCGAGCCGGTGGGCTGTGTCGTGGACG